>JACDGG010000233.1 GCA_013815355.1 Solirubrobacterales bacterium | reverse complement strand
GCGTTGCTCCTCGGCGGCACGAGCTCGCGCGCCGCACAGGGCGCCGGGAGCGGCGAACCGACGCCGCAGACCGACAACTCCGTTCCGGCGGCCAGGGTCACGATGATCGGCTCCTCGCCCGCGGAGGCTCCGGGCGAGACCTGGGGCGTCGGGCAGGGAACGGCGGGCGGCGGCTTCAACTCGACGCTTGTCCGCTACACCAGGGAAGGCGGTTGGTCGCTGGGCGGAGCGCTCCAGGACTCAAGCGGCGCGCCGCTTGAGAGCTTTCGCCTTGCGCCCCTCGGCGGCAAGGCCAGTCCGCTCGCGGGACGTATGACCGACACCGGCGCGGGCGTGCTGCTGGGGGAATTCAAGCTCGAAGAACAGCAGGTCGTGCTCACGCGCGACGCCGGCGGCGCCTTCAAGCAGACCGCGCCGCTACCGCAGTCGGGCGAAGCCTCGCTGAAGCCAGGCGAAAGCCTCTTCACGAAGAGCCGCGCGCCGCTCCTCGCCGCGATCGACGAAGGCTCGGGTCACGCCGGCGCGCTGATCGCACCCGTGAGCAAGGAAGCACCCGAGACGAGCGTCTTGCACTACGACGGCAGCGCGTGGACGCGCGAGCCGATCGCGGCGCCACCGGCGACGAGCTCGGACTTCAGGGTGCTCGCTATCGGCGCGAGCTCTCTGCAGAATGCTTGGCTGCTCGCTCAGCTGTCTCCCTCGGGCGGCTACCCGGCGGGCGCGGTGGCGCTGTTCCGCCGCCACCAGGCCGCCGGCGCGGTCAGCTGGGTGCCCGTAGAAAACACGCCCGGCACCGGCCCCGGTGACGGCGAAGCGCATCCCCTGCAGGCCGAACAGGAGGCGTTCACTGTCGCCCACACCGGCGAGCCGCCGACCGTGCAGGCGCAGATCCTCACGGTCACCGCCGAAGGAGTGTGGGTCGACGGCGAACGCCTCGACAACCACAGCTCGACGACCCTCTATTTCAAACCCTCGGGGGATGCCGGCGGCGAAGTCGCGGCGGCGTGGTGCACGCTCGGCTGCCAGGGCGAGCTTCCCGCCGCGCTGCCGAGCGGCGCCTCGCGCAGCTTCGCCTGGGCGCAGCCGGGCTCGCTCTACGGCGAACGCGTGATCACGGGCCTGCCGGAGGGCGAGACGCTGCGCCTGGACGGCGGCTCCTTCACGCGCGTGCTCGGCCTCGGCAGCACGCCGGCCTCCTCACCCGGGGGGACCTTCGGCGCGGCCTTCTCGAGCGCGCGAGAGGGCTGGCTCGGCGAGCAGAGGCTGCCCGTGCATCTGACGCTCGAACCGTTCGCGAGCCGGCTCGCGGTGTGGCCGGTCCCGTTCCACCACGCGCTGCTCGCGGTGGCGCCTCAGCCGGGCGCTCCGGTCGGCGCGATCGGCAGCGAGGCGCTAGCGGTCGGCAACCAGGGCGAGGTCGCGCGCTACGTGCCGGGACACGGATGGACGCCGGAGAGCCTGCTGTCGGCCGGCGGCCGCCGCGAAAAGCCGCGGCTGCGCGCCGTCGCCTGGCCCACTCCGACGCGCGCCTTCGCGGTCGGCGACAGCGGGCCGGGCCCGCAGATGTGGCTGTGGCGCGGCGAAACCGGCCTGTGGGAAGCAGATCCGGCGATCCCCTACAACTTCCGCGGCAACCTCATGGGGATCGCCTTCGACCCGACCAACAGCTCGCGCGGTTACGCGGTGGGGGAGAGCGGCGTGCTGCTGCGCTACGGCAAGTCCTGGACGCAGGAACAGAGCCTGCCCGCCGCCGTCGCCGGCGCGAGCTTCACATCGATCGCGTTCGCCGGGTCGGACGCACTCGTCACCTACCGCAAGCTGCTCGACCCCGCCAACGCCAGCAGCGCTGTCGGCGGGCTGCTCGTGAACGACGGCAGCGGCTGGCGGGTGGACGAATCGGCCGCCGCCGCGATCGGCTCCGAAGTGCCGCTCGTCGTAGGTGGCCTCGCCGATGGCGGCGCGGCGCTCGCGGTGCGCTCGCTCACGAGCGGCGAAGGTGCGCGGATCTTCGAGCGCCAGGGAGTCGGCGCCGCCTGGCAGCCCTCGGCGACGCCGTTCCCCGGCGGCGCCTCACCGGGCTCGCTGGCGCTGTTCCGCGAAAACGGCGCCGTGCGCGTGGTCGCGGCGGGCGAAGCGCCGGCGGGCGCGGACGTCGAAAGCCAGCCGGCCTCGCCGCCGGGCTTCCCGCCACCCCTGATCGGACCCTACGGCGTGCCATCGGGTCTCAACAGCGGCGTCGTGCGCCAGACCGCGAACGGGTGGTCGGATGAGGAGCACGAACTGAACAACGCCGAAGAACCTCCGGGCAGCTACTCGCGCTACGACACGCCCTACGTGCCCGACCCGGTCGCGGCCGTGCTGCTCGACCCGAGCGGGGTGCAGGGCTGGGCCGTCGGCGGCTTCGTCGACAGCTCCAACGCAGGCGCGGTGCTCGACACCGCCGACATCGAGCGCTACCCCGCGGACGGACTCGCGCCGACGGGCATCGCTTCCGCCCCGGTGCCGCTCGACTCCACCAAGGCGACGTTCGCGATCGGCGGCGGGGCGCAATGCGCCGCGCCGTGCGCCTCGCGCGCGCAGACCCGCATCGGCCCGGACGTGTGGCTGCAAGCGGCGCTTTCGAGCGCGGCTCAGATCGGCGTGCGTGCGTTCGTGTACACGGGGCCGCGTGTCACCAACGGCGAAACCGTAGGGCCTCCGACCGAAGCGATTCCCTTCGGCGATGAGCTCGACCGCTATGGCGCGCTCCTGCGGCAGGCGCCGGGGAGCCTGCCGACGTTCGCCGCCAGCTCGCCCACCGACCTCGACGGCGCGCGTGCGGAGGGGACGGCGTTCGCGACCGTGTTCGGAGCTTTTCCGGTGGCGCCGTTCGGCAGCGCGGCGGGGATCAAACCGGTCAGCCAACAGCAGGAAGCGTGTGGGGATGTGCCGGGCTGCCAGCACGCCTACTACTCATTCGACTCCAACCCGGGCGGGGGCGGACAAGTGGGCACGGTGCGCGTGATCGTGCTCGACGACACCGGCGATGTCGACTCCGATCAGCTCGCGTGGCTGAAGGGGGAACTGGAAGCCGCGCACGGCGCGCAGACGCCGGCGATCGTGATCGGCCAGGCCGACCTGAACGCGCAGTCGGTCGCGGGGGACGCCGCGGCGCAGGCCGTCGTGCAGGCCCTCGTCAACCCGCAGGCGAGCGCGTCGGCCTACTTCTTCGACGCACCGGAACACAACATCCACGAGAGCCTGCCCGGCTCGACGATCCCGGCGTTCGGCTCGGGAACGCTCGGCTATGTCGACTTCAACGCCGAGCGCAGCGGCGCGTTCACGGGTGCGAGCGGCTTCCTGCTCGGCGAAGTCGACTTTGCGCACCGCGACCCGACCAGCAACATCGCCCCGGTGAGCGTGCGGCTGATCCCGAACATCGCCGAGCTCGCGCTCGAAGCGCAGGACGGCACGCTGCTCAGGCGCAGCGCCACGGCGCTGTTCGCCGGGCTCGCGCGGCGCCCACGCGCGGGCAACGACTCTCGGCCCGGGGCGGTGAAACCCGAAACCGACCTGTACGTGCCGATCCCCGCCGAATGCGTCGGCGCGGTGTGCGCCAGCGGCCTGTTCCCGAGCTACACGTTCAGCTCATCGCGCCCGGACATCGGCAACTTCGTCAAACAGAACCTCGCGCTGTCGCGTACGGCGGTCGAACTCAACTCCGAAGGCGAAGCGATCGCAGACCCAACCTCGCCTCTGTTGTGCGCGTTCAACGCCGGCACCACGATCGTCACGATCAGCGCCGGCGGGCTATCGGCCTCGCTGCCGGTCACCGTTCAGGCGGGCAGCGTGCGCCGGCCCTGCGGCAC
>JACDGG010000044.1 GCA_013815355.1 Solirubrobacterales bacterium | reverse complement strand
GCGCGAGCCTTCGCCCGCGCGCGTGCCCGACGTCCCGGCGCGGCGACGCGTTTGCCCGCGATCGTGAGCAGCGCAGGCAGCAGCGTGAGTGAGGCGAGCATCACGAGCAGCACGCCGATCGAAGCCGAGATAGCCACGCCATAGAGGAAGTCGACGCCGAGCAACATCATCCCGAGCAGCGCGATCACGACGGTCGAGCCCGCGAACAGCACGGCGCGGCCGGCCGTGTCGATCGACTGCACGACCGACTCGTGCGAGTTCTCGAACGTCGGGCCGGGCGTCGCGTAGGCCTCGCGGAAGCGTGTGAGGATGAACAGCGCGTAGTCGATCCCGACGCCGAGGCCGATCATCGCGGCGAGCTCGGAGGAGAAGTTCGGCGTGTTTACGACATGCGTGAACAGCGCGATCGCGCCGAGACCGGTGCCGAGGCCGAACAGCGCCGTACCCGCCGACTGTGCGATAGCGTTGACGGCGAACAGGAGCACCACCCAGCCGAGCACGACGTACTTGCGGTGAGTCGTCGACCAGCGTGCGAGCTTGAGCATGGCGGGGTCCTTCGCGGAGGGGATGCGTGGGGGAGGCCGGCGCGGGAGAACAGCGCTGGGCTAAGAGTAGTACGCGCGCCAGCGGGCTTCGGCGCCAGGGACTTCCGAGCCGGCGCTCAGTTGACGCTCACATCGGTGGGCATACGTGCGAGCAGCGCGTAGCTGCCGCCCTTGCGTCTGAGCACATGGCTCCACAGCTCCGCGGGGTCCTCGCTGAAGACGTCCTCGGGCTGGGCGGCATCGAGAATCCAGTCGCCCTGCTCGAGCTCCGCGTCGAGCTGGCCCTCGCCCCAGCCGGCGTATCCTGCGAACACCCGCCCACGCGAGGTCGCGCGCGTCAGCTCCTCCACGTCGGTCTCCGGCGCGGGGAAGCCGATGCGCCCCAGCACCAGCATCCCGGCGGGAGCAGGGTCGAGGAACTCGGCCAGGAACACGATCGATGTCGGCGCCACCGGCCCGCCGACGTAGATCGGCTGATCGAGGTCGATCGCCGGCTCGAGCTGCGGCGCGGCATCCGCGACGCTCACCTGCGACGGCCGATTCAGGACCACCCCCATCGCCCCCTCCTCGCTGTGCACACCGACCAGCACGACGGTGCGCGCGAAGTTGGGGTCGCTGAGCGCCGGCGAGGCGAGCAGCAGCTGGCCGGTGAGCGTTTCCTTCATGATCCACGCAGGCTAGCGCCCAGACTGCGCCGGCTTGGCTTGCGCCCGCCGCCGTTAGGGCGGAATGCTCAAGGCCACCATCCATCGAGGCAGAGGAGCACGAGCGTGAGCGAGACCGACGAATTCGACGTGATCGTGCTCGGCGCGGGCCCGGCCGGCGAGGTCGCCTCCGGGCGCCTCGCCGAGAACGGCCTGGCGGTCGCGCTCGTGGAGCGGGAGCTCGTCGGGGGAGAGTGCTCGTTTTATGCGTGCATGCCCTCCAAGGGGCTGCTGCGCCCGGCGCAGGCGCTCGCTGAGGTCAGGCGTGTGCCCGGCGCGGCTCAGGCAGTGCAGGGCCAGCTCGACATCGCCGCGGTGCTCGCCCGCCGCGATGAGATCGTCCACGATCTCGACGACGGCGCACAGCTTCCCTGGCTCGAGGAGCGCGGCATCGAGCTCGTGCGCGGTCACGGCGTGCTCGCGGGCGAGCGCACCGTGCAGGTCGGCGAGCGGACGCTGCGGGCTCGCCGTGCGGTGATGCTCGCGCCGGGCACGCGCGCTCTGCTCCCGCCGATCGACGGTCTCGCCGAGGCGCGTCCGTGGAGCAACCGCGAGGTGACGAGCACCCACGCGATCCCGGACTCGCTGCTCGTGCTCGGCGGTGGCGTGGTCGGCGTGGAGATGGCCCAGGCCTATGCCTCGCTGGGGGCGCGCGTGACGCTCGTCGAGGCGCTCGAGCGCCTGATCGCCGGGGAGGAGGATTTTGCCTCCGAGCTCGTCCGCGAAGGCCTGCAGGAGAGCGGGGTGGAGGTGATCCTCGGCGTCAAGGCCAGCGCGGCGCGGCGCGAGCAGGGGACCGATGCAGCGGTGTGGATCGAGCTCGAAGATGGACGCACGCTGAGTGCCCGGGAGCTGCTCGTAGCGGTCGGCCGCGAGCCCCGCACCGATTCGCTCGGGCTCGAGACGATCGGGCTCCAGGGCGGCGGATCGATCGAGGTCGACGAGACGATGCGGGTGCCCGGCCACGACTGGCTCTACGTGCTCGGCGACGCCAACGGGCGCGTGCTGCTCACGCACATGGGCAAGTATCAGGCGCGCCTGGCATCCGATCACCTCCTTGGGCGCCCCGTCTCACTGCTCAGCGATGGGCGCACCTCCCCGCGCGTGATCTTCACCGAGCCGCAGGTGGCGGCCGTCGGCTACACGCTCGCGGGCGCTCGCGAGGCGGGCCTGAAGGTGCGCGCGGTCGACCAACCGGTCGAGGGCAACGCCGGCGGCAGCTTCATCGGCCACGGTGCCCCCGGGACCGCGCGCATCGTGATCGACGAGGATCGCGACGTGCTCGTGGGCGCGACGTTCACGGGCGTCGAGGTGGCCGAGTCGCTGCACGCTGCGACGGTCGCCGTGATCGGCGAGGTTCCGCTGGCGCGACTGCGCCACGCGATCCCCTGCTTCCCGACCCGCAGCGAGCTCTGGCTCGGACTGCTCGAAGGCTGAGTGCTTGGCGCTTGCCCCACGCGGCGTGAGATGATCGCGCCGATGGAGGCTCAGGAGCTCGAACGGCGCATCGCGGCGTTTTCACGCTGGCACTACCCGTTCACCTTCGCGGGGGGCATCTCCACGCCGATCCCGCACCGCGCGATGGTCAACCGCCAGGAGCAGCGCCGGCGCTACTTCTTCGAGCGCCTGCTCGAGCTGACGGGAGGCTCGTTGCAGGGGCGGCGGGTGCTCGACATGGGCTGTAACGCCGGATGGTTCTCGCTGCTGGCGATAGAAGCGGGAGCCGACTACGTGTTGGGCGTCGACGGCCAGCAGGCATACGTCGAACAGGCGCAGCTGGTGTTCGAGGCGAAGGGGATCGACCCTGTCCGCTATCGCTTCGAGCAGGGCGACGTGCTCGAGCACGATGCCGGCAGCGATTTCGAGATCGTGCTCTGCCTCGGCGTGATGGACCGCCTCGCGAAGCCCGTCGAGCTGTTCGAGCGCATCGCCGGCGCGGGGGCCGAGCTGGTGGTGATCGACACCGAAGTCTCGCGCGCGCGGCTGGCCCTGTTCGAGGTTGCGAGCCTCTATGACACGAGCGACGTGATGGGCTATCCGCTGGTGATGATCCCCAGCCGCGAGGCGCTCGCCGAGCTCGCCGGTCAGCTCGGCTATGAGACTGTGGCGCTCGAGCTGAACATCACCGATTTCGCGGGCATGTCGGACTATCACCGCGAACGGCGCCTGGCCTTCATCTGCTCCAGGGGGCTCTCACTCGAGCGTCTGCCGGCACAGCCTCCCGCGCCGAGCGTGCCCTGGTGGCTGCGCAAACCGAAGGCGCTGCTCTCGAGCTAGGCCGAGAAGATCTCCATCGACCCCGTCACGCGGTGGTCGTTGGCGTTGCCCTCGGGCTCGATCACGTGCCCGTCGACGACGATCGGGCTGTTCCAGTGCCCCGGGCAGCCCGCGAGCTTGGCGATAGGGCGCGGCGAAGACGGGCGGTACACCTCGATGCCGCCGGCCGCTGGGTCATAGACGTAGAGCAGGCCGCCCGCCATCACCGGACTGGTTCCGGGTGTCGCGTTCTGCCACGCCCGGTAGAGGCGTCCCGCGCGCAGCACGTAGGCGGCGGTGCCGGCTTCATCGGCGATAAAGACCGTCGTGTGGCTCCCCCGGCGCCAGACGGCCGGTGCGGTGAACAGCTCGCCGCCGCCCGGTATACCCAGACGCTGCACTTCGCCTCCGAGCGGGTGCCGGCGCGCACCCGAGGGCGGATGCCCGTCCAGCCGCGAGAGCACGAGCACGCGCAGGATGCCGTCCTTGCCGGCGATCGCCACGCGGTCGTGGCCGAGCAGCGCCGGCGCGCTCGATCCGAGGTCGGCGTCGCCCGCGTTCAGCTGTGCCTGGTTTGAGGGAGTGAAGGCCTGGCGCAGGCGCAGGCCGGGGAGCGTCAGCTCGAGCACGCTGTCGCCGAAGTTCGTGCTGCCGTTCCACGGCGCGTTGCCTGTGGAGATCAAAAGCCGCCCGCCGCCCGGCTCGACCACGGGTCCCCCGCGCGAGAGGATCGCCGAGTCGCTTGCGCGGCAGCCGCTGCTGGGCACGAGCAGTTCGCGGCGGTTGGTGCAGAGCGTGTTGAAGACGCCCTGCACGCGTCCACTCGCCCGCGCGATCAGCACGACGTGTCCTTGGTAGGGCGGAGCATCGCCGATGTAGCCGCCGGTCGTGGCGATCACCGCGCCGCCGGCGATGTTCAGCGCGGCCGCGAGCTTCTCGTGCGTGGCGTCGCGCGTGACGGAGACCGGCCAGCCCCCCTGCTCGCGGCCGTCGCTGAGCGCGAGCTTGTGGATCAGCCCGTCCGGCGAGGCCGCGTAGAGCGAGCGGCGGTCGGGATCGGCGATCGGGCTCGTGTTTGTTATCTGGGCGCTGCCCGCCCAGCGGGCGATGTCGGGCGGCGTGAAGATCCACAGCACGCGCGCGCTGGCGGCGTCGAGCGCGACGGTCCTGCCGTAGGTCGTGGTGGCGATGATCACATCGTGCGTTTCGCCTGAGACCGTCACGCCGTGCAGGTAGATCGGCGAGGAGTCAACCGTGCCTCCCAGCGCCACCGAGGCGTGGCGCAGGTGCGCGACGTTGGCGGCGGTGATGGCGACGGATGCATCGCTCGTGTTGCTGCGCGCGCTGTCGAGCCCGAACTCCGGCCAGTCGAGCAGACGCTTGGCCGATGGGGCGCCGCTCGGGATCGCAGAGCTTGCGGCCGTCGGCGTGGACACCTCCGCGGGCGCGCTCGTGCCGCAGGCGGCAAGCAGCGAGCAGGCCGTCGAGATCAGGCCCAGGCAGGTGAAGGGGCGAGCGCGCATGCGCTGGTTCTAGCGCATGACCGTGGCGTGGATCTCCGTGCGGGCATGCGATCGGCGGGCGTTATGCTGCTCGCGGGTCCCGTGTCGCGGGGCCGTCGAGACGACCAGGAGCGTGAGTGAGATGGCGAAGTCCCCGCAGGTGGGCGAGCAGGCACCCGACTTCGAGCTTCCGGGAACCGACGGGCCGTTCCGGCTCTCCGAGCATCGCGGCGAGCGCGTCGTGCTGCTCTTCTATCCGGGCGACAACACGATGGTCTGCACCAAACAGTTCTGCTCCTACCGCGACCGTGGCGGGGACTTCGCATCGCTGAATGCGACCGTCGTGGGCATCTCCTCACAGGACCTGGCCTCGCACGAGGCGTTCGTGGCAAAGCACGGCCTCAACGTGGCGCTGCTCGCCGACGTGGAGGAGGCGGTCGCCAAGTCCTACAGCGCCTTCTCTGCGCGCCTGGGCACCAAGCGCGCGGTGATCGTCATCGACGAGCAGGGAGTCGTGCGCCACCGCCACGATCATCTGCTCGGCTTGGACTACCAGTCGCTCGACGATCTCAAGGCGACGCTCGAGGCGCTGCCGAGCCCCGTCGCCTAGCGACCGGCGCTGAGCGCGGGAGTCGTCTCGGGCTCCTCGCCAGGACGCTCGGCGCTGACCCGCGCGGCGTAGCACTCGGCCAGCTCGAGCTGCAGGTTGCGCGGCTCCTCGCCGGGTGCGGGTGAGCGCCGACGCCAGCTGCCCTCGCCGTCGAGGTCCCAGGAGCTCTGGTTATCGGCGAAGGCGCGCTCGAGCGTGTCGAGCAGCTCGGCGCGCAGCTCGGCGGACTCGATCGGCACCGCGAGCTCGACACGATGGTCGAGGTTGCGGGGCATCAGATCGGCCGAGGCGATGTAGATCGTGTGCTCGCCGCCTCGTTCGAAGGCGTAGACACGCGAGTGCTCCAACAGGCGCCCGACGACCGAGACGACGCGGATGTTCTCTGAGAGCCCGGGCACGCCTGGGCGCAGGCAGCAGATGCCGCGCACGTTCAGGCGCACCTGCACGCCCGCCCGAGAGGCGGCATACAGAGCACGGATGCAGCGCCCGTCCACGAGCGAGTTCATCTTCATGTCGATCCGCGCGGGCGCGCCCTCGGCGTAGGCCTGCACGGTCTGCTCGATCTGGGCGATGATCCCGTCGCGCAGCTGGTTGGGCGCCATCAGCACTTTGCGGTAGTGCAGCGGGCGTCCGTAGCCGGTGAGGTAGTTGAACATGTCGGCGACGTCGGCGCCGATCTGCTCGTCGGTCGTGAAGAGGCCGAAATCGGTGTAGAGGCGGGCGGTCGCCGAGTGGTAGTTGCCGGTGCCGATGTGCACGTAGTTGCGCACGCCGTCGCCCTCGCGGCGCACCACGAGCACGCACTTGGCGTGCGTCTTCAGCGCCGGCTGGCCGTAGACGACGTGCACGCCGGCCTCCTCGAGCGCCTTGGCCCAGTGGATGTTCATGCGCTCGTCAAAGCGCGCCTGCAGCTCCACGAGCGCGACGGCCTGCTTGCCCCGCTCGGTGGCGTCGATCAGCGCCGGCACGAGCGGCGAGTCATCGCTCGTGCGATACACGGTCTGCTTGATCGCCAGCACGTTGGGGTCGGCCACGGCCTGCTCGACGAAGCGCTCGACCGAGGTGGAGAAGGACTCGTAGGGGTGATGCACGAGCAGATCGCCTTCGCGCATCGCGCCGAGCACGTCGGGGCGCTCGCCCTCGTGGCGCAGCAGGCGGGGGTGGGTGATGCCGCCGATCGCCTGCTCGCGCAGCTCGCTGTGGCCGGGAAGCTTGACGATCTGCCACAGCGCGCCCATGTCGAGCAGCCCATCGACCGGGTAGACCTCCTCGTCCTCGACTCCCAAGAGCGCGGTGAGCGCCTTGCAGAGGCCCTCCGAGCAGCCCGCGCCGACCTCGACCCGCACGACCTCGCCGAAGCGCCGCCGGCGCAGCTCGTCCTCGACCGCCTGCAGCAGGTCGGCGGCGTCGTCTGAGACCTCCAGGTCGGCGTCGCGTGTGACGCGGAAGACGTCGTAGTCGGCGATCTCCATGCCCGGGAAGAGCGCGTCGAGGTGGTGTGCGATGATATCCTCGAGCGGTACGAGAAGCGCGGGCTCGGGCGCGGGCTGGCGGAGCGTGACGAAGCGCGGCAGGATCTCCGTCGGCACCTTCACGCGCGCGAACACCGTTTCCTCGGTGATCGGGTCGCGCACGAGCACCGCGAGGCTGAGCGACAGGTTGGAGATGTAGGGGAAGGGGCGCCCGGGCGCGACGGCGAGCGGCGTGAGCGCCGGGAAGATCGCCTTCTGGAAGTGGCGCGCGAGCTCGGCGCGCCGGTCTTCGTCGAGCTCCTGTACGCCGACCACGCGGATGTCGTGCCCGCCCAGCTCCGGGCGCAGCTGGCCTTCGAAGCAGCTCGTCAGACGCGCGCTCTGCTCGAGCACGCGATCGCGGATCAGCGCGATCGTCTGGGAGGCGATCAGGCCGTCCTGGCTGGGCTTCTCCACGCCGGCGTCGATCTGGTCGCGCAGTCCGGCCACGCGGACCATGTAGTACTCGTCGAGGTTCGTCGTGTAGATCGCACAGAACTTGACCCGCTCGAGCAGCGGCACGCTCGCGTCCTCGGCGAGTTGCAGCACGCGGTCGTTGAAGTCGAGCCACGAGAGCTCGCGGTTCAGGTACAGCGCCGTATCGCCTCCGTCGATGCGCTCTCCCTGCTCGGTCTGACGTTCGCCTTCCATGACCTCAAGCTACACGGTGAGAGCCGATTTCGGAATGGACTCAGAGCGAGCCAGGAGGATGCGGCGCGCTAGGCTGCAGGCGATCGGCATGGCTCGTCAGCTCTGGCTACTCCGGCACGCGGATGCGGAGCCCCACGGTACTCGCGAGGACTCCCAGCGCCGTCTCACCGAGCGCGGTGAGGCGCAGGCCCGCGCCGCCGGCATCGCGTTGGCGAGGATGGGGGAGAGCTTCGGAGAGATCCTCTTTAGCCCCAAGATCCGTGCCCGCCAGACGGCCGAGATCGCCGCGGAGGACTGGGCCGAGCCCGCGCGGGGGAAGCTCGCCGCGCACACGCCCCTCGCGGGCGGCTTCGACGGCGCGCAGGCGATCGAGGCGACGGCGGGCGTGGAGGCCGGCGGACGTCTGCTGCTGGTCGGGCACGAGCCGGACCTCTCGCGCGTGATCGGCGAGCTCACCGGCGCGCGCGCCGACGTCAAGAAGGGCGGTCTGGCGGTGATTCGCCTAGACGGAGCCGGCGGGGAGCTGCTGGTCCTCATGCGGCCCCGCGAGCTCGCGCTGATCGCTGGGGTCCTGCTCCCAAGCGGCGGGGAGTGAGGAGGGCACGACGTTCGGATCGACGACCTCGAGCGATTCGGCGGCGAAGCGGTAGCCGATGCCGAAGTGAGTGTGGATGTAGCGCCATTTGGGCGAGGCCTTCTCGAGCTTCTGGCGGAGCTTGCGCACGAACACGTCGACTGAGCGGTCGCCGCGGACCATCGTGTAGCCCCACAGCCGCGAGTAGATCTCCTCGCGCTCGAGCACGCGGCCCTCGGCTGATGCGAGCAGCTCGATCAGCTCGAACTCGCGCCGCGTGAGGTCGATGCTCTGCCCATCGACGTAGGCCTGGAAGCGGTCGGGGCGGATCTCCACATCACCGGCCGTGACCGGCTTGGTCTCCGTCCTGCTCGTCGTGCGGCGGCGGCGGCGCACGACGCTCTGCACGCGCGCGATGACTTCCTCGGGGTGGCACGGCTTCGTGATCCAGTCATCGGCGCCGAGGCGCAGGCCGCGCACGCGCTGGGCCACCGTCGAGGGCCCGGTGCACACGACGATGCCGAGCTCGGGGAGCGCCTCGCAGAGGCGCTCGAGCCAGGTCCAGGCCTGCGGTCCGAGCACGGCGAGGTCGACGACGAGCGCGCTCAGGCGCATCGAGACGACCGCCTCCGGCGGCACGGGGCTCGCGAGCACCCGGTGCTCCCAGCCAAGCCGGTCCAAGCGCTTGCTCAGCACCTGGATGAAGCCGCTGTCGCGGTCGAGGACGGCGATCCGAAGAGATGATGGGGCCGTGGCCTCGGGGGACGCTGCTGAGCCCTCCGGAGCTTCGGCGCGGACGCTTTCCGTCATCGCGGCGGAGTGTAGGTGATGGGATGGCCGTGTGAATGCTTGCGCAACGAACGTAACAGGATGTTCACAGGAGCTTGCCGCTATTTGCGAAGTACCGGCTATTCGCGCTCGCAGCGACTTCCAGGGCTTGGCGGACTGCCTTTGAGGCGCGTCTCAGAGCGGCGGCGGGGCGAGCGGCCGCGAGGAGTCTGAGAACTCGCGGAACAGCCCCGTCACGACGAACGCCACCTGCTCGCCGATGTCGACCGCGTTGTCGCCCACGCGCTCGAGCGCGCGCGCCACGAGCGTCATGTGCATGGCCCACTCACGCGTGTCGGGGTCGTCGCCGATTTCTATCGCCAGGCGGAAGATGTCGCGGTTCAGGCGGTTGATTTCACGATCCTGGCGCACCAGATCCTCAGCCAGGCCGACGTCGCGCCCGGCGAATGCGGCCTTGCACTGGATCACCTCCGAGCGTGCGTAGGCGCCCATCTTCGCGAGTGCATCGAGCAAATCGCCGTGCACCGGCGGCTCGTTACCGGAGAGGGGGATCAGCTTGGCGATGTTCACGCACTGATCGCCCATGCGCTCGATGTGCTTGATCGTGTGCAGCAGCGCGGCCACGAGCCGCAGGTCTCCGGCTACGGGTGCCTGCAGCGCGAGCAGCGAGAGGATGCCCTGGTGGACCTCCAGGTAGCGCCCGTCGACGCGGTCGTCGTCGGCGATCACCATCTGCGCCAGCTCCACGTCCTGATGGTGGAGCGACTCCAGGACGCGATCGAGCTGCTCGACGATCAAGTCGAGGCCGCCGAGCGCGTGTTCCTCGAGCTCGCGCAGCTGCGTCTGGAAGTGCGCTCGACCCTGGGAGCCGTCGGCGCCGTGCGGCGTGGCAGTCGGCTGGGCGGGCGCGAGCGCGCGCTCGCCGCTAGCCGAACTTTCCGGTGACATATTCCTCGGTTCGCGGATCGCCGGGTTTCGTGAAGATCTCCCGTGTCGGGCCGACCTCGACGAGCGCGCCGTCGAGCATGAAGGCGGTGCGGTCGGCCACGCGTGCGGCCTGCTGCATGTTGTGCGTGACGATCACGATCGTCACGCGCCGCTTCAGCTCGGCGATCAGCTCCTCGATCTTCAGCGTCGCGATCGGGTCCAGTGCCGAGCACGGCTCGTCCATCAGGATCACCTCGGGATCGACCGCCAGCGAGCGCGCGATGCACAGTCGCTGCTGTTGACCGCCGGAGAGGCCTGCGCCCGGCTCCTCGAGGCGATCGGCGACCTCATCCCAGAGCCCGGCGCTGCGCAGCGCAGCCTCGACCTTGGCGTGCAGGTCGCCGCGGCGGCGCGAGGTCAGCCGCAGGCCGGCGGCGACGTTGTCGAAGATCGTCATCGTCGGGAACGGGTTCGGTTTCTGGAAGACCATCCCGATCGCGCGGCGCACCGCGACGACGTCGACGGAGGGGTCATAGACGTCGAGCTCGTCGAGCAGCACGCGCCCCTCGGCCCGCGCGCCGGGGATCTCCTCGTGCATGCGGTTGATGCAGCGGATCATCGTCGACTTTCCGCAGCCGGAGGGGCCGATGATCGCCGTCACCTCGTTGGCGTGGAACTCGAGGTCGATGCCCTTCAGCTCCTCGGAGGAGCCGTAGAAGGCGCGCAGCCCTTCCAGGCGGACCTGCAGACCGGCCGCCTGGCCGGCGGCTGGGGGCTCAGATGCCTCGCGCTCGCCGAGGATCGGCGTGCGCATCGCGGGCTCGGAGGCGCGCCGAGTGAGCTCGGGGCTGGCTTCGGGGTCCACGCCTGCCACCTTAGTGGGCGATCGGGGGGGTGTCATGCCAGGCGGCTCCTTCGCGAGATGAGGCGGGCGATGAGATTGAGCAGGAGGATGAGGACGACGAGCGTGAGCGCGGCTCCCCATGCCCGGTTGACGACGGATGTGGTCGGCGAGTTGACGTCGCTGTAGATTTGCACAGGCAGCGAGTTCATGAACCCGCCCAGGTCATAGCTGCTGTTCTTCGTCGAGGCCGCGGTGAACAGCAGCGGCGCGGTCTCCCCGGCGGCGCGCGCCACCGCCAGGAGCACGCCGGTGACCATGCCCGGCAGGGCCGTCGGCAGCACGATGGTGAAGATCACCTTCCAGCGCGGGGCGCCGAGCGCGAGCGCTGACTCGCGCAGGCCGGCCGGCACCAGCAGCAGGATCACCTCGGCCGAGCGGATCACGACCGGCAGCATCAGCAGCGAGAGGGCGAGCGAGCCCTTGTAGCCGGCGAAGGAGCTGCCGGTACCGACGATCAGCACGATGTAGATGAACAGGCCGAAGACGATCGAGGGGACACCGGTGAGCACATCGACGAAGAAGCGGACCGTGTGGGCGAACCAGCTGCTCTTGCCGTACTCGACGAGCCACACCGCCACCGCCACGCCGATCGGCACGGCGATCGCCGAGGCGAGGGCGACCATCTCGATCGTGCCGAGGATCGCGCTCTTGACGCCGCCGATGCTCGAGCTTTTGAAGAACGTGTTGCCCGTCGGGTCGGTCGTGAAGAAGTCAGAGCTCCAAGCTCCGAGGCCCTTCTTCAGCAGGTAGTAGACGATCAGCACGAGCGGGATCAGCGCCACGATCGTCGCCACGAGGATCGTGCCACGGGCGATCCTGTCCTTGCGCCTGCGCGCGGGGCTCACGCCGAAGCGCGCGACGAGCTCGCCGGTTGGGGCCTGCGCGCTCATGCGCCGCCCGCGGCGCCAGCCACGAGTGCAGTGGCGCCGGTGCTTCCTGCGCCGCTGCTCTGCCCGGTCTTGCGCGCCGAGCGCACGACGAGCCCGCGCGCCACGCCGTTGACGAGCAGCGTCAGCACGAACAGCACGAGCCCGGCGGCGAACAGCGCGGAGCGGTGCACGCCCTGCGCCTCGCCGAACTCGTTGGCGATCACCGCGGCGAGGCTGTAGCCCTGTCCGAACAGCTGTTCTCCGAGCTTGGGCGCATCGCCGATCAGGATCGTGACAGCGATCGTCTCGCCGATCGCGCGCCCGAGGCCGAGCATCGCGCCGCCGACGATGCCCGAGCGGCAGTAGGGGATCACGGCCATGCGGATCATCTCCCAGCGCGTGGCGCCGAGGCCGAGCGAGGCCTCCTTCTGATCCAGTGGGACCGTGCTCATCACCTCGCGGCTGATCGCGCTGACGATCGGCAGGATCATGATTGCGAGCACGAGGCCGGCGATGAAGTAGTTGGGGATCGTCACGAGCCCGCCGCCGATGAACGGCACGAAGGACAGGCGGTCGGCGACCCATTGCTCGCTGCCCTGCAGCTTGGGCGCCAGGAAGACGATTCCCCACAGCCCGTAGACGACCGAGGGCACGGCCGCGAGCAGCTCGACGAGGATCGTCAGTGGCGAGCGCAGGCGCCGCGGGCACAGCTCCGTGGCGTAGAGCGCCGCGGCGACTGCGACGGGGACGCCGATCACGAGCGCGAGGGTCGCGGTGATCAGCGTGCCGACGACGAGCGGCAGCGCGCCGAAGTGCCCAGCGCTCGGCGTCCAGTTGTTATCGAAGGCGAAGCCGAAGACGCCGGTCTTCGCGAATGCGGGCCGCGCTTCGCCGACGAGGCGGATGAAGAAGAAGACGATCAGCGCGAGGATCAGCGCCGCGAGCACGGACAGGCCGTACTTCAGCAGCCGATCGGGAAGACGCGCCAGCGGCGAGCGCGCAAGCAGTGCGCTCTCGCCGCTGGGTGGGAATGCTGCCTCCACGAAGCGGTGTCTACCTGATCCGCGGAGCGCGCGTCATGTGCCTCAGCCGCCGATCGGCGAGCCGTTGCACTGCAGGGCAGCCACCGCGCTCTTGGACTTCGCCACGATCGCGGCGGGCAGGGAGGCGTAGTCGGCCTGCGCGAGGACTTTCTGGCCTTCGCCCAGCCCGTACTGCAGGAACTTCACGACGCCCTTGGCGGCTTCTTCGCCACCGGGCGTGCCCGCCTTGCAGAGGTCCTTGTTGAGGATCACGAACGTCTGCGAGGTGATCGGGTAGCTGCCGGCGCCGGACGGATTTGAGATCTTGATGCCGAGGTTCGCCGGCACCTTCACGCTCTGCGCCGCCGCGGTGGCCGAGGCCAGCGTCGGAGCCACGAACGCGCCCGCCTTGTTCTTGACTGCCGCGTAGGTGAAGTTGTTCTGCAGGGCGTAGGCCTGCTCGACGTAGCCGACTGCTCCGTCGGTCTGCTTCACCGCTCCGGCGACGCCGGAGTTGCCCTTGGCGCCCGTACCGGTGGGCCACGGGACTTCCTTGCCTTCGCCGACCTTGCTCTTGAATTCGGGGTCGACCGCCGCGAGGAAGCCTGTGAAGCCGGCCGTCGTGCCCGAGGAGTCCGAGCGGTGGATGATCGTGATCGGCGTGCTCGGCAACGACACGCCCGGGTTCAGCGCCTTGATCTCGGCGTCGTCCCAGGTCTTGACCTTGCCAAGGAAGATGTCGCCGAGCGTCTTGCCGTCGAGCTTCAGGCCGGTTTTCACGCCGGAGACGTTGTAGGAGACGGTGATCGCTCCGAGGAACATCGGGATCTGGACCGCGGCGCTGCCGTTCTTGGCGATCGCTTCTTCGTCTTCGGGCTTCAGCGGCGGGTCGCTGGCGCCAAAGTCGACGATCTTGCTCTCCAATGCCGTGATCCCGGCTCCCGACCCGACCGCCTGGTAGTTCACGGTCAACCCCGACTGCGCGGAGGCCCACTGTTCGTATACGGGAGCCGCGAATGTGGAGCCGGCGCCGGAGATCGTTCCCGAAGCCGCCGGTGGGGCGGTGGCGGTCTTCGCCGCGCTACTCGAGCTGGCGCTCGTGCTGGAGCTGGCCGTGGAGCTGCTCGAGGAGCTGGAGCTGCCGCATGCGGCGAGGCCCAGCGCGAGCACCGCGCAACCTGCGAGCGCGCCCATCTTGTTCTTGATCACTACGTCTCCTCTGGCTGGTTTGTCTCTTTGACGAATCGAGCACGCAGCCCTCTGCCGAGCCGGCGCGCCGGGCACAGTCTCTTCAGCTGCCGGTTGCCTCCATGTGAACATTTCGTGAAGGCTGGGGCTGGAAGCGGTAGCCGAATCCTGGATGTGTGTGAATGAAGCGGCGGTCGGGGAGCGCCGCTTCGAGCTTGCCTCGCAGCTTGCTCACGTACACGTCCACCGAGCGGTCGCCGGGGCGCAGCTCCCCGCCCCAGACGGTGCGGTAGAGCTCCTCGCGGGTTATGATCGCGCCGAGCCTGCGAGCCATCGCGCAGAGCAGTTCGAACTCGCGCACCGAGAGCGTGAGCGCCTGGCCCGTGGCCAGCACGAGGCCCTCCTCGAGCCGGATCTCAAGCTCACCGGCATAGAGGATGTCAGCGGGAAGGTCCGTGCTCTCCGGAAAGGCCGCCACACATCCAGCGTCCCATCTGTCATGAGCACCGGCGTTGCAAAGTGGTGATCTAAGCGTGAAAAATCCGTGAAGGTTGCCGCCTTGCGGCCACGGGGCAATATCCTCGCCGGATGACCTTCTGGCAACGCGGCGTGGATGCCGCGCTGATGGGCCTCGTCGAGGAGGCCGCGCGCAACGTGCAGCGCAGCAGCCTGCTGATGCGCGAGCTGCTCACCGACTATCCCGAGCGCGCGACGCTCGCCCAGGATCTGAAGGTCTGCGAGCAGGAAGGCGACCGCATCACCCACGACATCATCCACAGCCTCGCGGGCCGCGGCCGCGTGCGCGCGCCCTTCGACGCCAGCGATGGCTACGCGCTCGCCACCGCGCTCGACGACATCGTCGACCACTCCGAGCAGGCGGCCGCGCAGCTCGGCCTCTACGGTGTCGAGGCGCCGATGGAGCAGGCGGTGGAGTTCACCGAGGTGCTCGTCGGCGCCGGCGAGCAGATCGCCCAGGCGCTGCGCTGCCTGCGCAACGGGACCGAGCTCGGTCCGCATCTCGTGGAGATCCACCGGCTCGAGAACGAGGGCGATCGCCTGCAGCGCGACGGGGTCGCCTCCCTGTTTGCGGGCGGGATCGATCCGATGGTCGTGATCCGTTGGAAGGACATCTTCGAGTCGCTCGAGGCGGCCGTGGACGCATGCGAGTCGGTTGCGCACGTGCTCGAGGGGATCACGCTCAAGCAGCGCCACCGCCGCTGAGTCAGCCGACCGCGGTCGCGGGCGCGTTGAGCTCCAGCTTCGCGCCGCGCGCCTGGCCGATGAAGTAGAGCTGGAATGGAACCGAGCCGTGCGCCGGCACTTCGGGCAGCACCGCGCGCCCGGCGCCGATGATGTGAGTCCCCTTGCGCGCCACGGCATAGACCACGACTTCTCGCTGGACCGCAGCCGAGGGGTTCGCCAGCGTGCCCACCGCCCCGGGGCCGTTTGCGGGGTCTTCGACCGTGTGCGCGCCCGTGAGCGCCAACCTTGGCGGCGAGGCGGTGGCAACGGTTCCTTCACCGACGAGCGCGACGACGCTCGCGGGCGTGCCGGGCGCCTGGATCTGGTCGTCGACCCATGTCAGCTCACCGTGCGCCGCGAGCAGCGCGACCGATCTCAGCGGTGCACCGAGCCCGGGAATGTCGTTGGCATAGATCGAGGCGCCGCGCGCATCGCGCACGTGGATCTCGATCGGGACGTCGCGCAGCGTGTGCGAGGAGGTGTTGCGCAGAGTCACGGCCGCGGCCGTCCCTTCGGAGCTGTGCACGACGGCCGTCGCGAGCACCTTGACGAGGCGGCTCGCCCGCTTGATGGTGAGCCCGCTCGCGGCAGGTGCGGCCGAGCGTTCCTGCAGCTTTGCCGCCTTTTCGAGCTTCGCGCTCTTCTCCTGGGTGCTCTCACAGCCGGCCAGCGTCAGCGCGAGCAGCGCGAGCGCCGCTGCCCTCACCCGAACGCTCCGCTGACGTAGTCGCGCGTGCGCTGCTGGGATGGGCGGTCGAAGACCTGCTCGCTGGAGCCATACTCGACGAGCTCGCCGAGATGCATGAAGGCGACGTGGTCGGCGACGCGGAAGGCCTGCTGGAGGTTGTGCGTCACGATCACGATCGCGACGGTCTCGCGCAGCTCGACGATCAGCTTCTCGATCGTCGCCGTGGATATTGGGTCAAGCGCCGAGCAGGGCTCGTCGAGCAGCAGCACCTCCGGTTCGGCGGCGAGCGCGCGCGCGATGCACAGGCGCTGCTGCTGCCCGCCGGAGAGGCGCAGCGCGGAGCGCTCCAGGTCGGAAGCGACCTCGTCGTAGAGGCCGGCGCGGCGCAGCGCATCGGCGACGGCGAGCTCGAGCTCGGGTGTGCGTCGCCGCCTGCGGCCACCGTGGCGGGGGCTCTCGACGAGCGCGTAGGCGACGTTGTCATAGATGCTCATCGGGAACGGGTTGGGCTGCTGGAAGACCATGCTCACGCGCCGGCGCAGGGCGTTGACCTCGAGTTCGTGGATCTCCTCGCCGTCGAGTGAGACGCGCCCGCTTCGCGCCGCCCCGGCGGTCACCTCGGTGAGGCGGTTGAGCGAGCGCAGAAGTGTCGTCTTGCCCGATCCCGAGGCGCCGATCAGCGCCAGCACCTCGCCCTGGCGCACCGGCAGGCTCACATCGCGGACGACCCAGTTCTCGCCGTAGGCGAGCCACACGCCTTCGATCGCCATGCGCTGGCGCACCTGCGTGGAAGGCGCTCGCACCGCCCGCAGCCGCCCGTTCGCCGGAGCTTGGGCCGTGGCGCCGGCGGCCCGGGGCGGCGCCACATAGGGCTCGCGCTCGAGCGTGATCCGGCGCACCGGCGGGGGCATCAGCGGGTCCATGCCACCAGGGCGCGCGTGCGTGCGCGCCAGCCGCGATCGGCGCTGCGTGCGCGGCGCCCGTTCGTCAGGCGTGTCACGAGCGCGTTCAGCGCGAGCACGATCATCAGCAGTACGAACGCCGCCGCGTAGGCCTTCTCGTGGGAGTTGCCCTCGCCCGCCGGGGAGTTGTTGAAGACGTAGCTCGTGAGCGTCGAGCCGGTGCCGCGCAGCGCCCCGAGGAGCGGCGTGCCGTCGGCGGATTCGTTCTTGAGCGTGGCGCCGAGGATCAGCGTGATGATCGCCGTGTCGCCGATGATGCGGCCCATCCCGAGCACGACGCCGCTGGCGATGCTCGGGCGGATCGCGGGCAGCAGCACCCGTCGCGTCGTCGTGGCGCGCGTCTTGCCGAGCGCGTAGGAGGCCTCGCGCAGCCGGTCAGGTAGCTGCGCGAGCGCCTCGCGCGTGGAGGCGACGATGAGCGGCAGCGCGAGGACCGACATCACCACTCCTGCCGTTACGAACGACTGTCCGGTGACGGTGCCGTTGAAGGCCTTCGTTGAGAGGAAGCCCAGGAAGCCCTCCGAGAAGACGAGCAGGCCGAAGATCGCGAGCACCACGCTCGGCACCCCCGCGATCATCTCAAGACCGGACTCGACCGCTCGCGCCAGCCAGGCCGGGCGCGAGTACTCAGACAGCCACGCGGCGAGCGCCACGCCGACGGGCGCGGCGATCGCGATGCCGATCGCGGTCACGAGCAGTGTGCCGAGGATCGGGTCGCTGAAGCCGCCGCTCTGGGTCTGGTGCAGCGATGGTGAGGGGGACTGCACGAACTCGCTGAGGCGCAGATAGGCGACGCCCTTGAGGAGCATGTACAGCACGATCCCGCCGGCGATCAGGCACAGCCCGATGCCCGTCAGCCAGCAGAGCACGAAGCCGGTGCGATCGATCAGCGGCCAGGAGCCGACGCTCGAGCGCCGTGGATGCGATATCGGAGGTATCACCGCTGCGGCCGACCGCTCGCTCGCCATCAGGCCCTGATTCCGTAGCGTTTGAGCGGTTGCTTGGCCGCCCAGCCGGCGAAGGAGAGCATCGTCGCCGAGACCAGAAGCACCGCGCCGATCGCGTAGATCGTGTGTCCGAGCGGCCCGATCGTGAGGCCCTCAGATTCCTGGAAGATCTGCGCCGCCATCGGGCGCACCGGCTCGAACAGGAACGTCAGCCCGTCGAGCGGGTTGGCGGCGAACGCGCGACCGCCCGAGACCATCGCGAGCATCACCGCCTCGCCGAGCGCCCGTGCCGTGGCGAGCACCGTCGCGGCGGCGATCGCGGGGCGGGCGGTGCGCAGCGAGACCCGCCAGATCG
>JACDGG010000043.1 GCA_013815355.1 Solirubrobacterales bacterium | reverse complement strand
GGAGCCGCTGCTGCTCGCCGCCGGAGCACTCGCCGATCGCACGCTCGGCATAACTCTCGGCGCCCACCATCGCGATCGCCTCGCGCACACGCTCGCTCGCAACCGCCGCGCGGCTTCCGGCCCGCGACCACCGCGCGGGCAGCGGCAGTCCCCAGCGGTCGCCATCGAGGCCGAGGCGCACGATGTCGCGCCCGCGCAGGCGCATGCCGGAGTCAAACGCGCGCCGCTGGGGCAGGTAGCCGATCGCGCGGTTGCCCTGTCCCGGCGCGAGCCCGAGTACGCGCGCGCTCCCCGCGCTCAGCGCCAGCGCACCGAGCACCGTCTTCAGGAGCGTCGACTTGCCCGAGCCGTTGGCGCCGAGCAGCGCCACGAACTCCCCGCGCGCCATCCGCATCGAGACCTCGCTCCAGACCGTGCGCCTGCCGAGCCGCACGGCGGCGCCCTCCAGCTCGATCGCCGGAACCTCATGCTCGCGGCCGCTCACAGGCCGCAACCTATCATAAGATTGAGTCTTGTTATTAGGATGTCGGGCTGAGTCCGGGCTGCAGGTGCACCGCGATCTCGCAAGCCTTCATGATGGCCATGCCGCACAGCGAGCATCCGTGCCACCGACGCCACCGCCATCCCGAGGAGGACTGCGATGCATCACCTGAACCTGGACTCCGAGGAGCTGCTGGCGCCGACCTACGCCGGGCGCTCCTTCTCGCACGACATACCGAAGTACCGCCTTCCGGCCAAGGGCGTCTCCGCCGATGCGGCCTACCAGCTCGTGCACGACGAGCTGAACCTCGACGGCAACCCCACGCTCAACCTCGCCTCGTTCGTGACCAGCTGGATGGAGCCCCAGGCCGACCGCCTCGCCGCCGAGACGGTCGCCAAGAACCTGATCGACCAGGACGAGTACCCCCAGAGCGAGGCCATCCACCAGCGGGTTGTCTCGATGATCGGTCGCCTCTTCAACGCACCGGCCCACCAGCAGCCGACCGGCACCGCGACGATCGGCTCCTCCGAGGCGATCATGCTCGCGATGCTCGCGCACAAGCGCACCTGGCAGCGCCGCCGCGAGGCCGCCGGGCAGCCGAGCGATTCTCCGAACATGGTGATGGGCGCAGACGTCCACACCTGCTGGGAGAAGTTCGCGCGTTACTTCGAGGTCCAGGCGCGCGTGGTGGGAATGGAGGAGGGCCGCTACACGATCGGCGCAGAGCAGGTGGAGCCGCTGCTGGACGAGCGTACGATCGCGGTGGCGGGGCTGCTCGGCACCACGTTCACGGGCCAGATGGACGATCTGCGCTCGATCGACGAGCTGCTCACGCGCGTGGCCGCCAACCACGGCTGGCAGATCCCACTGCACATCGACGCAGCATCCGGCGGCTTCATCATGCCCTTCTCCCGCCCGCAGGAGGAGTGGGACTTCCGCCTGCCCTCGGTGCGCTCGATCAACGTCTCAAACCACAAGTTTGGGCTCGTCTACCCAGGCATGGGCACGGTCGTCTTCCGCGACGAGAGCGACCTGCCGGAGGAGCTCGTGTTCCACATCAACTACCTCGGCGGTGACATGCCCAACTACTCGCTGAACTTCTCGCGGCCCTCCTCCTCGGTGATCCTGCAGTACTTCGCCTTCCTGCGCCTGGGCCGTTCGGGCTATGAGGCGATCGTGCGCAGCATGCTCGCGAACTCGAGCGCGCTGGCGGCGAAGCTCGGCGCGATCAAGGGCCTGGAGCTGCTCACGGACGGATCGGCCTTCCCGATCGTCGCGCTGCGCGCGAGCGATCCGCAGGCGCTCGATCTCACGAAGCTCTCCCAGCAGCTGCGCGTGCGCGGCTGGATCGTTCCCGCCTACACGCTGCCACCGAACGCCGAGCACATCACCGTGCTTCGGATGGTCGTCAAGGAGAACTTCTCGCGCGACATGGTCGACATGCTCGCGCACGACATCGGCCATGCCGTGCACGCGCTCGGCCGCGGTGAGTCAGGCATGCAGGCCAGGCCGCGCAAGCGGCCGCACTGCTGAAGCTCAGTCGCGCTGGGCTTTGCGTTTGCGGTCGAGGAACAGCACGCCGCCGACCACGATCAGCACGACGATCACGACGGCGCCGGCGATGTAGCGGAGTTTGTGTTTGGGGCTTTTTTTGGCCTCTTTGGCGGCTTCGGCGTGCGAGAGGATCGTGACCGGCACGCCCTTGGCCTGAAGCGCCTGCTTGACCTTCGGCTCTTCGCCCTTGCCGTACTTGGCGAGCACGTGACTGCCGTCCTTGAGCGTGATTCGCACGGAGCGCAGCACCTTGTTGATGCTCGCCGCCTGGATCTTGCCGCCGGCCAGCTGCTGTTCGTATTCCTGCAGGCTCTCGTGCTGGTAGGTCACGGTGCCTTCGGCGCCCGCCGCGATGCCCGTCGAGAGCAGCGCCGCGCAGCTCAGGCACGCGAGCAGTGCGACGATCTTCGAGGCTGGAGAGACAGTTGTCCTTCGCATCATCGGCAGTACCCTATCGTCGCGGGGGATCGGAGGCGCTGCTCGCGAATGCGCGGCAGCCCTCCTCGACACACCGCTTTATACACGTCCGGTGTCGCGTCGGTAGGCACGCGGCGCTCACTTGCGTGCCTGTCTCACGGCCTTCAGGCGATCGACCTTCGACAGCACGACCTTGCGCATGCGCACCGACTCGGGCGTCACCTCGACGGCCTCGTCCTCGCGCACGAACTCGAGCGCCTCGTCGAGCGTGAGCTTGCGGTGCGCATCCAGGCGCACGAGCACATCGGAGGTCGAGGAGCGCATGTTCGTCAGGTGCTTCTCTTTGACGGGGTTGACGTCAAGGTCCTCGGCGCGCGCGTTCTCACCGATGATCATGCCTTCGTAGACCTCCTCGCCCGGGCCCACGAACAGCGAGCCGCGCTCCTGCAGCGTGAACAGGGAGAACGTGACCGTCTCGCCCTTGCGGTCGGCCACGAGCACGCCGCTCGTGCGCGTCAGGATCTCCCCCGCCCACGGCTCCCAGCGCTCGAAGACGTGGTGCATGATGCCGGTGCCGCGGGTCTCGGTGAGGAACTCGGTGCGAAAGCCGATCAGCCCGCGGGCCGGCACCAGGTAGTCCATGCGCACCCAGCCGGTGCCGTGGTTGATCATGTGCTCCATGCGGCCCTTGCGCGCCGCCAGCAGCTGCGTGACCGTGCCGACGTGCTCGTCGGGCACGTCGACCGACAGGCGCTCAACCGGCTCGTTGCGCTTGCCATCGATCTCGCGCTCCACGACGTGCGGCTGCCCGACGGTCAGCTCGAAGCCCTCGCGGCGCATCATCTCCACGAGCACCGCCAGCTGCAGCTCGCCGCGGCCCTGGACCTCGTAGGTGTCGGGCCGTGCCGTGTCGCACACGCGCAGCGAGACGTTGCCGATGAGCTCCTGGTCCAGGCGGGCCTTGATCTGGCGCGCGGTGATCTTGTCGCCGTCTTTGCCGGCGATCGGCGAGGTGTTGACGCCGATCGTGATCGACATCGCGGGCTCATCGACGGTGATCACCGGCAGCGGCCGTGGATCGCCGGGGTCTGCGAGCGTCTCACCGATCGTGACCTCGGCGATGCCGGCGACCGCGATGATCTCGCCCGGGCCGGCCTCGGGCGCGTCGACGCGGTCGAGCGCGTCGGTGACGTAGAGCTCGGCGACCTGGGCTTTCTGGATCGAGCCGTCGGCCCGGCACCACGCGATCTGCTGGCCCTTGCGAATGTTTCCGTGGCGCACCCGGCAGATCGCCAGACGCCCCACGTAGGGAGAGGCGTCGAGATTGGTGACGAGCGCCTGCAGCGGGTGCTCGGGGTCATAGACCGGCGCCGGGATGCGTTCGAGCAGCAGGTCCAGGAGCGGCGCGAGCGTCGTGCCCTGCAGTGGCTCGTCGGGGTCGTAGTGCAGCGAGGCGACGCCCGCCTTGGCGTTGCAGTAGACGATCGGGAAGTCGATCTGGTGCTCGTCGGCGTCAAGATCCAAGAACAGCTCATAGACCTCATCGACGATCTCCGCGACGCGCGCGTCCGGGCGGTCGACCTTGTTGACGACGAGGATCACCGGCAGCTTCGCCTCCAGCGCCTTGCGCAGCACGAAGCGCGTCTGCGGCAGCGGACCCTCCGAGGCGTCGACCAGCAGCAGCACGCCGTCGACCATCGTCAGCCCGCGCTCGACCTCCCCGCCGAAGTCGGCGTGCCCGGGGGTGTCGATGATGTTGAGCTTGACGTCGCGGTAACGCAGCGAGGTGTTCTTGGCGAGGATCGTGATGCCCTTCTCCCGCTCCAGGTCCATCGAGTCCATCACGCGCGTGGCGACGTCCTGACCGACGCGGAACGCGCCTGACTGCCACAGCATCGCGTCGACCAGTGTGGTCTTGCCGTGATCGACGTGGGCCACGATCGCGACGTTGCGAATGTCATCTCTTGCTACGAGCACGGTTCGACAGGCTAGCGGCGCGCGGCCGCGGCCCTGATGCCGGTGCGCAGGCCGAAGCGCGCCAGAGCCCTCGGATAGCGCTCGGCGGCAGCGATCGTCTGCTCCAGCGCAGCAGCGAATCGGCGAATCTCTGACTCCTCGATCATCAAGGCGGGAAGCGCCTTGATGACGTTCATGCGATGGCCGGCCACCTGGCAGAGGATTCGATGCTCGTGAAACAGCGGCACCGTGATCAGCTGTGAGAACAGGCCGGGCTGGCGCCGCTCGACCGTTTCCCACAGGCGGCGGGCAGCCGAACCGCTCGGCGCGCCGAGCTCGATCGCCCACATCAGCCCGATGCCGCGCACCTCGCTGACGACCTCGTAGCGCTCCACCAGCGGCGCCGTCAGCTCGAGCAGCAGCGCGCCCATGCGCTCGGCGCGCGCCACGAGCTGCTCGCGCTCGAGCACCCGCAGTGTGGCCAGCGCAGCCGCCGCCGCGAGGTCGTTGCCGCCGAACGTCGAGCCGTGGCGGACCGCGCGCTCCATCCCGTCGAAGACCTTCTCGAAGGCTGCCCGCGAGACGAGCACCGCGCCGATCGGTACGAACCCGCCGGAGAGCGCCTTCGCCACACAGATCAGATCCGGCTGCAGTTGCCAGTGCTCGAGCGCAAGGAATCGCCCGGTGCGCCCGATGCCCGTCTGGACCTCGTCGCAGACGAAGAGCGTGCCCGCTTCGTTGCACAGCTGCTGCGCTCTCGGCAGGTAGCCGGGGCTCGGCAGGTTCACGCCCTTGCCCTGCACCGGCTCGACGACGAACGCCGCCACCTCCCCCCCGGCGAGTTCGCGGGCGAGCGCCTCCTCATCACCGAAGCCGACCGGGTCACAGCCCGCGAGCAGCGGCCCGAAGCCGTCGCGGAACTCGGCGTTGCCGTTGATCGAGAGCGAGCCCAGCGTGAGGCCGTGGAAAGCGTGCTCGGCGTAGAGCACGCGTGGGCGACCCGTCGCTGCGCGGGCGATCTTGATCGCCGCCTCGACCGCCTCGGTGCCGCTGTTGGCCGGCACCATCGCAGCGACGCTCTGCGGCGCGCGCGCCAGCAGCTGCTCGGCGAGCACCCCGCTCAACAGCGTCACGCCCAGCTGCGGCAGGTTGCCGGTGCGCGCGGCCATCACCTCCTGCAGCGCGGCGATCACCTCGGGGTGGTTGCGCCCGAGCGCGAACACTCCGTAGCCTCCGAACAGGTCCAGGTAGCGCTCGCCGGCGGCGTCGATCAGGTGCGCTCCCTCCCCGCCCACCCAGACCTTGTCGAAGCCGAGCGTGCGCAGGATCCTGCCCATCTGCGGATTCAGGTAACGATCGTTCAGCGACATCTCCTCGCCGCTGCGGCTCGCGAGGATCTCTGCGACGCTCGCTGAGGGCTCGACGGACATGCGCTGAGACTAGCTTTCGATGCTCGCCGGGCTAAAGGACGCCCGCACCGCGATACCGCCGCGCGGCGTGCGGGCTGGAACATAAAGGCCGTCGAAATCATCGTGGATTCGTTGCATACTTTCCTGGGGATGCGGGTAAAATCGCCTCAGGCTCGATTGTGCAGGCGTTACGCTGCGCAGTGGGGGAGCAATCAGGAAGGGAGTCGAGATGCCAGGGACCGCAATCCCAAGCACAACGTTTCGCACCGTTCCCGGAAGCACCGAGGACCCCCGCCAGCTGTTCATCCGCTGGCAGCGCGGAGGCGATGAGGGCGCCCGCGAGGAGCTCGTCCGGCGCTTCATGCCGCTCGCGCGCAGCCTCGCGCGCCGCTATGGCCGCTCCTCAGAGCCCTTCGAAGACCTCCTTCAGGTCGCCTCGCTCGGCCTGCTCAAGGCGATGGACCGCTACGATGTCGAACGCGGGCACCCGTTCCAATCCTTTGCAGTGCCGACGATCCTCGGCGAGATGCGCCGCTACTTCCGCGACTCCGGCTGGGCCGTGCATGTCCCGCGCGGAGCTCAGGAGCGCGCGCTGAAGGTGCGCGACGCGCAGGAGCGGATCGCCAACGAGCGCGGCCACGCCCCCACCGCCAACCAGCTCGCCGAGTACCTCGAGTTCGACACCGAGGAGGTCATCGACGCGCTGCAGGCGATCCAGGCCTATGAGACCGTGTCCTTGGACGCCCCCCGCCCGGGCGCCGACGACGACGCGGGCGCCTCCTACGGCGACTCGATCGGCAGCGACGACGAGCGCTACGAGCTGGTCGAGCTCGACGCCACGGTCTCGGCGGTGCTCGGACACATTCCGGCGCGCGAGCGCCTGATCCTGAAGATGCGCTTCGTCGAGGATCTGACGCAGACGGAGATCGCGGAGCGCGTTGGGATCTCGCAGATGCAGGTCTCACGCCTGCTGCGCCGCTCGCTGGATCAGCTGCGGACGCTGACGCACGCGCCCGGCGAGGCGCACTAGAGACCCACGATGCGCCGACGAGAGCCCAGCGCAGTCGCCCGGCTCGGGCGACCCGCTCGCGGCCGCGCAAGATCCGGCTAGCAAGCCGGTGCCCGAGCTCGCGCATGTCAGCCTGAACGTCTCGAACAAAGCAGAGAACGTCCTGCTCGTTCGTCAGGCTCTGAGCGGTCTCGCCGAGACGATCGGGCTCGACGCGGTAGAGCTCAACGACATCAGCACAGCCGTCAGCGAGGCCTGCAACAACGTCGTGGTACACGCCTACGACGGCGAGGAGGGACCGCTCGAGGTCGAGGTGTTCGCCACAGGCGAGCCGCTCGAGGTGATCGTGCGCGACCACGGCGTCGGCATCACGCTGCACGAGCGTGACCCGGAGGAGCCTGCCGGGGGGATCGGGCTGCCCGTCATTCGCGCGCTCAGCGATACCGCCGACTTTCTCGACCTAGAAAGCGGCGGCACCGAGGTGCGGATGGCGTTCGTGACGGCTCGCCCGAGCCCGCTCGCGCCGCTGCGCTCCGCTGTCAATGGCGGCGCTGTGACCGACGGGCGCCGGGAAACCGACATGACCTTGTTGTCGGTCGGGCCGGCGCCCCTGACACGCGCGGTGCTGCCCCGCATCCTCAGCGCCCTGGCCGCGCGCGCACATTTCTCGACCGACCGTATCTCCGACGCGCAGCTGCTGGCCGACGCGCTCGTCGCACAGGTGCAGGACTCGATCAACGGCGGTGCGCTCACGGTCCAGATCAGCGTCGCTCCGCGTGCGGTCGAGCTGCGCGTCGGACCACTGCCGAGCGGCCTTGCCGAGCAGGCCCTCGGCGGCGGCGCCGAGCAGGGCGTGGGTCCCCTGCTCGAGCAGCTGAGCGACGGCCACGAGATCCTGAGCGAGTGCTCCGGTGAGGTTCTCGGCCTGCGCCTGAGCGCTCGACGCTGACCGATCTGCGCGGGCTCACACCGGCGTCGCGGGGCCCCCCGCAAAAGAAACCAGCCAAGCCCTCCCGTTGGGCGACGGCCACGGGGGGCTCGTCACCGCCGCCCGCAGGGGGACTAACTGGCGAGGTGAATATGCCCCGATCGCGTGAGGGCTAAACAGAAGATTTCAGGAGTTTCTCGTGCCTCCCGGAGGCCCGTTGCGAGCGTCCTCACATGTTCGGGGCTTTGCAATCGGCGCCGTCGCGATGATGCTGGGCGGCGTTGCCGAGCTCGCCTTCGGCGTGAAGGCCTAATCGGCTGTCCCCTTGCGCTACCCCCGTCGACCGCAGGCGAAAACGAGCGCGCCGCGCCGCATGCCCGCCCGTTTGAGAAAGCCCGAATTCGGGCATTTTAGGAGTCAGGTCGGGGCCCGAGCTGCGTCACCCGACGTCCTATCTGAAAGTGAGGTATCCGGATGGTTGCTCTGTTGGCACTCGTGGTGATACTCGCGATCTTCGGCGGCCTCGGCTTCGCCGCCCACATCCTCTGGTACGTCCTGATCTTCGCCGTGCTGCTGTGGCTGATCGGCTTCTTCGTCGGCGGCATCCCCGAGGGCGGCGGTAGGCGACGCTGGTACGGGCGCTGGTAGCCTGGCGGCGTCCATCGCGAGCACGTCGCTGAAGCCCCGGCGCGTGTCGGATGACGGCCACCGCGGACCCTCTCATGCACGCGCCCACCTTTCGCCATGAGATGCTCGCCTACACCGATGGTGCACAGGGGTTCGTCAGGCGCGCGTTGCCGCTGCTCACCACCGCGCTCGCCGAAGATCGACCTGTGCTGGTGGCGGTGCCCGGCGAACGCGTGGCGCTGCTGCGCGAGGCCCTCGGCGAGGACGCCGCGCGCGTGGAGCTGCTCGACATGCGCAGCCTCGGGCGCAACCCGGGCCGCATCATCTCCGCGTGGCATGAGTTCCTCGCCGCACACGCCGGCGGCGGGCGCCCGGCGCTCGGCATCGGCGAACCAATCTGGCCCGGGCGCAGCGCGGCGGAGCTGTGCGAGTGCCACAATCACGAGGCTCTCCTCAACGTTGCATTCTGGGGTGGACATCCGTGGCACCTGATATGCCCCTATGACGTGGACGGCCTTGAGGATCACGTAATCGAAGAGGCGCAGCGCACCCACGCGTTCATCGATGAGGACGGCAAGAGTCGCAGCAGCGAGGCCTATGCCTACTCCGATGAGTCCCCGCGTCCCTTCGCGCAGGCGCTCGAGCCGCCCGCCGTCGAGGTTCGCGAGCTGCGCTTCAGCGGCGAGCAGCTCGGTGCCCTGCGGCGCACTCTGTCTGCGTGGGCGGGCGAGCACGGCCTCGGCGCCGCGGCCACCGAGGAGCTGGTGCTCGCCGTCAACGAGCTCGCGACCAACAGCATCCGCTACGGCGGCGGGCAGGGCAAGCTCCTGAGCTGGCACGAGGGCGAGGCGCTCGTCTGCGAGGTCCAGGACTCCGGGCACATCGATGACCCGCTGATCGGCCGTAGCCGCCCCGCGCCCAACGAGCACACCGGTCGCGGCCTGTGGCTCGTTCACCAGCTCTGTGACCTGGTGCAGATTCACTCCACCCCCTCCGGCACCGCCGTGCGCGTGCACAAGCGGCGCGCGGAGCAGAGCGCCGGTTAGCCTCCGCACCCGCTCCTACTCCGCCACCGCCACCTCCAGGTTTGCGATGCTGCTGGGCGACGATGACACCGATCGCACGCTCAGAGGCGTCGCACGCTCCCGATGCCCATGCTGGCGCCACCCATAACGTCGCCGTGGAGCTGCTGCTGGAGGCGGGGGTGGTGCTCGCCGAGTCACTTGACCTCGCGACCACGCTCGGACGCGTCGCGCGCCTGACGGTGCCGCGCCTCGCCGATCTGTGCGTGATCGATCTGAGCGACGCCGACGGCTCGATCCGCCAGATGGCTGTCGCGAGCGCCGAGGCGAGCGTGGCCGAGGAATTGAGCAATTTGCGCGAGCGCCAGCAGCTCGACCCCGCCGGAGAGCATCCCGTCGCCCGGGTGATCCGCAGCGGCACGGCGGAGCGCCTCTCACAGATGGCCGGCGCTCAGCTGCGCTCGTTCGCCGCCGGCTCCGAGCATGCGCAGTTCATGATCGACCGTGGCTATCACTCGGCCCTCGTCGCTCCACTGCTGGCACGGCAGCGCACGCTTGGCGCGCTGTCGGTGCTGCGACTCGGCGACGGCGGCCCCTACGAGGAGGGGGATCTGGAGGTTGTGAGCGAGCTCGCGCGCCGGGCAGCGCTGGCGATCGACAACGCGCGCCTGTTCTCGGAGGTGCGCCACGTTGAGCAGCGCCTCGCCGCGATCCTCGCCAATCTCGCCGAGGCGATCACGCTCACCGACGAGCAGCACCGCATCGTGTTCGCAAACCAGGCCGCCGCGGATCTGCTCGGTGCTCCTACCCCCGAGGAGCTGATGCGCGCCACACCGCAGGAGATCATGGAGCGCTTCCTGATCCTCGATGAGCAGGGCCGCGAGCTTGGCATCGAGCACATGCCGCGCACCCGACTGTTCGCCGGCGAGGCGCCGGTGCCGCTGCTCGTCAGGAACATCGTTCGCGCCACCGGCGAGGAGCGCTGGCTGATCGCGCGACCCTCCCCGGTCAACGACCCCGAAACCGGGAAGCTCCTGTATTCGGTCAATGTCTACGAGGACGTCACCGAGGTCAAGCGTGCTCAGATCGCCGAGAGCTTCATGGCAGAGGCCAGTCGCGTGCTGGCCTCCTCGATGGACTACACAGCCACGCTGCGCCAGGTGGCGCGCCTGGCCGTGCCACAGCTCGCGGACTGGTGCGCGGTCGACGTCATCGGTGAGGACGGCGAGCTCGAACGCGTGGCCACCCACCATGCCGATCCCGAGCGCCTCGCGCTCGCCGAGCGCCTCGCCCGCCACCGCTCCCCCTCCGAGGACGCACTGGGGGTCCCCGAGGTGATCCGCAGCGGGCGGGCGCGCCTCTACACCGACATCACGCCGAAGGCGCTCGCCGCCTACGCCAGCGACGCCGAGCACCTCGCGATGCTCCAGGAGATCGGCGCGACATCGGTACTGATCGTTCCGCTCGCCGCCCCCACCCGCACGATCGGCGCGATCACGCTAGTGGCGGCCGAGTCGCTGCGCCGACTGTTCCAGAGCGACATGGCGCTCGCCGAGCGCCTCGGCCGCCGCGCCGGAACGGCTGTCGAGAGCGCCCGCCTCTACACGGCGCGCAAGCGCATCGCCGACGTGCTGCAGTCAGCGCTGCTGCCGGAGTCCCTGCCGGAGATCGCCGGTGTACAGGCCCGCGCGCTATACCGCGCGGCCGGCGAGCTGAACCGCGTCGGGGGCGACTTCTATGACATCTGTGAGTGCGGGCAGGGACGCTGGATGCTCGCGATCGGTGACGTGTGCGGCAAGGGGCCGCGCGCCGCCGGCGTGACAGCGCTGGCGCGCCACACGCTGCGCGCGGCGGCGATGCTCGGGCAGAGTCCGGAGCGGATGCTCGCCACGCTGCACGAGGCTCTCACCCGCCAGCAGACCGGCGCGGACATGTGCACGGTCTGCCTGGTGATGATCGAGCCGCGCGAGGGGGGCGCGCGCCTCATTGTCGCGCTCGCCGGACACCCGCTGCCGGTGCTGATCGACGCCGCCGGCCACGCCCGCCAGATAGGCCGAGCGGGCACGCTGCTGGGCGTCGTCGATCAGCTCAGGATCCACGAGGTCGAGTGCGAGCTGGCGCCCGGCGAGACGCTTCTGCTCTACACCGACGGCGTGTCGGAGGCCGGCGCGCCCGAGCACCAGATCGGGGACGCCGGCCTGCTGGCGCTCTGCGCCGAGGCGCCGGCGCTCTCGCTCGAGAGCTTTCTCGCGAGCATCGCGCTCGCGGCGAGCGAGCGCGCTCCCGGAGGCCTGCGCGATGACATCGCGCTGCTCGGCGTGCGCTTGGAGAACGAGCTGCGCTGAGCACGGCTCACTGCGTCAAGCGGCGCTTCGAGCGCTGCTCGTTGGCTAGAATCCGTGAATCATGGGGGCACAGGACCATCTGTCGATCACGGTCACCCAGGAGGACGAGCGTGCCGTGCTCGCGCTCGACGGCGAACTGGACATGGCCAGCGCCCCGCAGTTGCAGCGCGCCGTCGAAGATCCCGAGCTCGCGGGCAAAGGTCTCGTCGTGCTCGATCTGCACCGTCTGGAGTTCATCGACTCCACAGGCCTGCGCATCATCCTCGCGGCGCGCAAGCTCTGCGGCGAACGCGATCAGGAGCTGGCCGTCACGCAGGGCTCCCCGCAGGTCGAGCGGCTGCTGAGCGTGACGGGCATGTCCGAGCATCTGCGCACAGTCGCATCGACTGACTGACCGCGAAGCCTGCAGGCTTCGCGCCGGCGACCCCTGTCACGCCGAACGCGAACAGCGGCCATCAGGGCCCACGAGCATCCGAGACACCAACCGCCGTTGCGCAGACCGGCAGCGGTTCTGTGTCGATCGCCTACAGCTTCGTATCTGCGTTAGCGACCTCAGTCGCGAGCCCGAAGTCCCGGCGCATGCCGGGCAGCGCGGCGCGGTCCTTCTCGCGGTTAGACGCTTCCTTGGACCTGACGATGTCGTCCGTGGCCGCCACCACGATGGTGAGATGGTCGAGCTCGACAGCGCTCGCGTTGCGCAACCAGTCGTCGTACATACCGATGCCATCCGCCCGGCGTACGATCTCCAGGCGCCCATGCCTGGTTTCGAAGCTCGTACCCAGCCCTCCAACGTCGGTTTTCATCAGCCCGACTTCTGCAAGGGCACGGTTGATGCGCTCCGCATTGCCCTCCGCGCTTGCGACAGCGATATCCAGGTCTGCCGTCGCACCGGCCCAGCCGCGGAGTTGCGCTGCAACGCCACCGACGACAACGAACTCAACCTCGTTCTGGAGGAGTGCGTGGAGCAGATGCGACTGGTCGTCTGCGAGCGTCACGCGTAGCTGACCTCAAGCAACGCCTGCAATCCAGGCGCGCGGGCATGTTCTGACTCACGCGTTGACGCGTCGGCTATCCGCAGCAGATCTCTGGGGTGCGCGACGAGCACCCTCGTTCGCGCATCGAAGTCCACATGCGAGGCGCTTCGCTTGAGGTCTCGGTAGTCGCCGGTGCCGGGCACGTTGCGGGCCAACGCCAGAGTGCCGCCGCCCTGCAAAGTCCAGGGCTCACGCACATCCACTTCCCGCCAGCGGTCCTCGACATCGACGGCCGCTAGGCCGGCGGCCCGCAGCTCACGATCCATCGCCAACGGGTCCTCGGCAACGAACTCCACCTGTGCAATGTCCGGACGCTGAGGCGCCCCAAGAAGAGCCGCTCCAACCTGCCCGAGCACAATGGTCGGGGTCCGGGCATCGGCCAACCAGCGCAGTGACCGCCTTGCCTCGCGAACCGTCTCGCGCGGAAGCAATCGCGCCAGGCGCTTCGGTGGAGACAGCCCGAGCTGCTCACGGACGCGATCGGTGAGGGTGGTGTCGTTCTCGGTGAGCCTGAGAACCAAGTCGAGCCCACACTCGGCGACGAGCGCGGACACGGCTTCGAGCGACGGGGCCTGTCTACCCGACTCCCAGCGAGCGATTGTCTCGCGCGGCCGACCGCTGCGTGAGGCAAGCTGCTGCTGTGTCAGGCCGGCCCGATCCCGCGCGATCCTTATGACATCTCCGGAGCGCATGGGCTGATTGTAGCGTATCCATCACATTAAGCGTGCCAGATACAGTACCGTGCTAGTGACGTAACCGTCACAGTAGTGGACATGGCCGCCCGGCACAGCTTCGATCATGCCTACCCACCGGATCGGCGCACCGTCGTTTACGGACATAGAGGTTTGCTGAAGTCAACCGGGACCGAACGGTAACCGCCCGCTGCAAACCGGCCCGATCAAATCGACGCAAGCCGGCGCTCGAGAAAGCGCCGCTCAGACTCAGAGCGCACGAGCCCCAGCGCCCGCTCGAACGCTCCCCTGGCCTCGCTCGCGCGACCCAATCGGCGCAGCAGCTCCCCGCGCGTCGCGTGCAGGTAGTGATAGCCGTCGAGCTCGAGCTGCTCGATCTCCGCAAGGCCCCGCTCAGGCCCCTCAGCTTCGGCGAGGGCGACGGCGCGGTTGAGCGCCACCACAGGTGAGCCGGTGAGCTCGAGCAGCCGCGTGTAGAGCACCGCGATCTCTTGCCAGTCGGTCTCGGGCTCGGCGTGCAGCGCAGCGATCGACGCCTGCAGCACATAGGAGTCTTCGCCGTGCAATGCTCGAGCGCGTTCGAGCGCCGCGCGGCCCGCTGCGATCTGGGAGCGGTCCCACAGCGCCCGGTCCTGCTCGGCGAGCAGCACCAGCTCGCCGTCGCGGGTGCGCGCGTCGCGGCGCGAGTCGTGCAGCAGCATCAGCGCCAAGAGGCCGAACACCTCCGGCTCGTCCGGCATCAGCTCGCCCAGCGAGGCGCCCAGGCGGATCGCCTGCGCGGCGAGATCGCCGCGGCCGTCGTAGCCCTCGTTGAAGATCAGATAGACGACCGCGAGCGCCGCGCTGAGACGGTCCGGGAGCAGATGCGCGGGAGGAATCCGGAAGGGGATGCCCGCCTCGCTCGCCTCAGAGGCGCCCGCGACCGGCGAGCCGCGGCTTCCCGGCGACTGGCGGGGCCTGAACGCCGACTACGAGCGACGCTTCGGTATCGACCACGAAGAGGCCACGCCCCCTCCGCACTGACTCACTCGAGCACGAACGCCGCTTCGTCGATCGTGCACCACGACCAGTCCTCGCCCGGCTCGATCGAGCTTCGTGCGGCCGGGCTCGCTCTCGACATCGATCGAGCCGGCAGAACGCTAGCGAGCGTGTAAAGGCGCGAGCGTTCCGATGCCCACTCGGGCTCCTCGGCGCCGCGCGTGCCGGATGGGAAACACGCCCGACCGCCCCTTTCGTCAAGCCGCCCGGAAAAACAGGGGCCTAGTCCATTCGTTTGGCCCCCTCGAATTTCGCCTCCGATGCGGGCTAGGCTCGAAGACCGATCGGAGGTGTCATCAGATGTCCCAGCGCACGGAAGGGACTACGTGCGTTCCGTGGCCGCGCAGCGCTCAGAATCAAGCGCTCGCCCCACACAGAGCGGAGCTCCACGACTTGCCGGCCGGACCAGCGCTGCCGCGGTGGATGCAGACGCTCGCGTTCTGGCGAAACGTCGAGCGGTTCATGCGTGCCGGGCGGCGCCGCTACGGCCCGATGTTCACCGTGCGCGTGTTCCCGTGGGGCACGGTCGTCGTCATCACCGAGGCCGAGATGATCCGCTCGGTATTCACCGGCGACCCCGAGCTCTGGCGCGCGGGCGAGTCCTACGAGATGCTCGCGCCGCTGATCGGTGAGCGCTCGCTGGTGCTGCTGGACGGCGCCGAGCACATGCAGGTGCGCCGGCGCATGCTGCCGCCGTTCCACGGCGAGGCTGTCCGCTGCCACGAACAGGCGATCGCCGCGATCGCCGCGGCAGAGGTGCAGAGCTGGCCCTACGGCGTGCCCTTCGAGCTGACCGAGCGGATGCGCGCGATCACGCTCGAGGTGATGCTGCAGAGGGTGATCGGCACGGCCGAGCCGCAGCGTCTCGGCGTCCTGCGCACGGCGCTCGCCCAGGCCGTGCAGTTGCAGCCGAGACTGCTGCTGATGTGGGCGCTGCCGGCCCTGGCGCGGATCGACCCGTGGCGCGCCTACAACGCACGCCTGCAGCACGCAAAAGACCTCCTGCGCGAGGAGATTGTCCGCCGCCGCGCCGACCCGCAGCTCAACGAGCGCAGCGACGTGCTCTCGCTGCTGATCGGAGCCGAGGAGCTCGACGAGTCCTCGCTGCTGGATCAGCTGACGACGCTTTTGCTGGCGGGTCACGACACCACCACGACCGCGCTCGTGTGGGCGCTCGAGCGCCTCGTGCGCCACCCGCGCGCGCTGGCGCGGGCACGCGAGGATGACGCCTATCTCGACGCGGTCATCAAGGAGACGCTGCGCCTGCGCCCCGTGCTGCCCGCCGTGACGCGGCGCGCGAGTCGCCCGGTGCAGCTGGGCGGGTACCAGCTGGCGGCGGGCGTCACCGTGATGCCCTGCACGCTGCTCGCACACCTCTCCCCCGAGCACTACAGCGACCCCGAGGTCTTTCGGCCCGAGCGCTTCCTCGAAGGCGAGGGCGCGGGCTACACCTGGATCCCCTTCGGCGGAGGGCCTCAGCGCTGCATCGGAGCGACCTTCGCGATGAGCGAGATGCGCATCGTGCTGCGCACAGTGCTCACCGACGCCGAGCTGCTGCCCGACCGCGCGCGCGGTGAGGCGATCCGCAACGAGCACGTCACGCTCGTGCCGAGCCGCGGCGGGCGCGTGCTCAGGACGGGAGCGCCCCGAACAGGCGAAAGGAGCCAACCTCGCTGAGCTCGGTCACGACCGGAGGCTCCTCGCAGCGCTCCTGGATGCCGCACTGAAAGCGCCGGAAGCTGTCCAGGCCGGGCAGCGGGCTCTGCTGCCCGTCGGTCTCGGCGATGTGCAGGAAGCTGACGCCGTCGGGCAGCTTGAACGTCGCGTAGGTCGATCACCGTGCCCCCTCGTGCTCGCCGCCGTCGCCCGCACGCTCGAAGATACGTCCGCCGGGCTGGGCCTCGAAGACGATCTGTGCGGGATCGCCGCTGACGGTGTGCCCGGCGGGCCACCGGGTGGCGCATCTGCGCGTCCACACCTCGAAGGCGTGGCTCGGCGCGGCGCGCACCTCGAACTCGACGACGAGCGGCTCTTGCACGGCTACTCGCCCTGCGCCAGCTGCGTGTTCTCGGCGAGGATGCGAAAGCGCCTCGCCGCTTCGCCCCACATCTCGGCGAAGTACTCCTGGACGGCCTCGACGCCCTCCTCGCGCAGGTGATAGACACGGCGGGTTCCCTCGGCGACATCCGCGGCGAGCCCCGCGTGCTTGAGCAGACGCAGATGGCGCGAGACGGCCGGGCGACTGATCGGCAGCCGGTCGGCGATCTCCTGCACCGAGCGCCCGCCGCCGCTGAGGATCTCCACGATCGCGCGGCGGTTGGCGTCGCCGAGTGCCTCGAGCGCCTCGCGATGCAGGCTCGCGCTCATCTCACTCAGACCCGCGCGGCCTCGGCGGCCGCCTTGAGCCCGTCGGCGAACTGCGCGAAGGACTCGTTCAGGTCGGGGATCGCCTTGGTGATGAGCTTCGCCAGCGGCCCGCTGTAGATCTCCTGCATCGTGAACTCCGTCTGGGCCTCGCCCAGCGGGCGCAGCTCGATCGTGCGCACGCCGCGGAAGAGGCCGAGCCCCATCTCCTCGGACCACACCATCCTGCGACCCGGCTCGAGCTCCGAGACGGTCAGCGTGAAGGTGCGCTTCGGGTTCACGCTCGCGACGAGCTTGATCTTCTCGCCGGTCGCGATGCGGCCCTCCAGCGAGACGACCGCGGGATTCCAGGCGGCGTAGCCGCTCGTGTCCTCGAGCAGCGCCCAGATCCGCTCCGGGCTCGCGTCGATGATGCGCTTGACTGAGTAGCTGCTTGGCACTGACGACCTCCGCTGACGGTTGAGGGGAAGCGGTATCCGTAACTTTCAAGCTACGGTAACACAGAATAGACCGACGAGAGATGTGCACGGCGCGCCGATCGCGCGCCAGGCGACCATCTGGCGCGAGCCTGCGCACACGCCCGAGAGGCTCCCACCGTCGTATCGGACTCAAGAAAGCTCGCCTGCGGCGCGATATACAGATATGAGCTCCTCGCTCGAGAGCATCCGCCTGGATAAACGCCTGATCGCCCACACCGCCGCGGCGATCTACGGAGGTGCGGCGTTCAACGGTCTCGTCGAGAGCCTGATCCCGGGCGATCCGCGCCTTTCGATGATTCCCGGCCTGATCGCGCTCGCGATGTTCGCGATGCTGCTCGCGGTCGGCCCGCGCCTGCCGCGGCGCTGGCTGGCGCCCGTCGGGCCGATCGGGGTCGCGCTGATCGCCTACGCGCTCTCGGAAAGCCCCGGCGCGGGCGACGGCGCGATCCTCTACACCTGGCCGGTGCTGTGGACCGCGTTCTTCTTCGGGCGCCGGGGCGCCGTCGCGATCATGGCGTGCATCGCGATCGCCCACGGCGTCACGCTGCTGGAGCTGCCGGCGGACAGCAGCTTCGCCGGGCGCTGGATCGACGTGTTCGTCTCACTTTCGGTGGTCGCCGCCGTGGTCGAGACGCTCGCCCGCCGCAGTGACAGCCTGCTCGCGCGCCTCGCGGGCGAGGCGCGCACCGACACCCTCACCGGCCTGCTCAACCGCCGCGGCTTCGACGAGCGCGCCGCGTTCGAGCTCGCCCACGCCCGGCGCGACAGCGGCTCGGTCGCCGCGGTCGCGTTCGACATCGACCGCTTCAAGCACATCAACGACGAGTGGGGCCATGAGATCGGCGACCGTGTGCTGGCCCGCGTCGGAGGACTGCTGGCCGAGCACTCGCGGGAGATCGACGTCACCGCTCGCCTCGGCGGCGACGAGTTCGTCGTCCTGCTCCCCGGCGGCGCGCGCGCCGA
>JACDGG010000232.1 GCA_013815355.1 Solirubrobacterales bacterium | reverse complement strand
GCGCCGCCCGCGCGGCCGCCGTGACCGCCGCGCCCTTGCCGATCACCGACTCGCTACGCACCACGCGCGCGCCGGCGCCACGGGCGATCTCGGCGGTGGCGTCGCGCGAGCCGTCGTCGGCCACCCACACCCGCGCGCCCGGGAATGCGGTGGCGAGCGCGGTCAGGGTCGCGCCGATGCGCTCGGCCTCGTTGTGGGCCGCGACGATCACGTCGAGCTCGGCGCGCGAGGATCGGTCGGCGGCGGGATCTATTGTCCCGACCCAGTGGCGTCGATTGGCGGACGGAGGATCACATGACAGATGTTGAGGCTCATATCACCGGCACGGTATGGAAAATCGAGTGCGCCGTCGGCGACACCATCGAGGAGGGCGACACGGTCGCGATCCTGGAGTCGATGAAGATGGAGATGCCGGTCGAGGCGGAGGACGCGGGAACGGTCGTGGAGATCCGCTGCAAAGAGGGCCAGGCAGTCAACGAGGGCGACACGCTCGTCGTGCTCGACTAACGAGCTTGCCCCCCGTGCGCCCGCGTGCTCGGGCGCTCGGTTAGCCTGTCGCGCGTGACATCCAGCGCACCCGCCCGCGAGCTCGCCGACGGCAAGCTCCTGATCGACGAGCCCACCGAGGGCGTCGTGCGCCTGACGATCTCCAACCCGGCCAAGCGCAACGCGCTCGACCACCCGATCCTCGACGCGATCAGCGCGACGCTCGCGGAGCTGAGGACGCAGGCCAGCGCGCGCTGCGTGCTGATCACCGGCGCCCACGGCATGTTCTCGGCTGGCTATGACATCGGCGAGATCCCCGACGAGGAGTTCGAAGAGCGCGCGGAGCGGCTCGTGGCCCACCCCTTCACGCAGGCGATCGACGCGCTGCAGGACTTTCCCCTGCCGACGCTGGCGGTGCTTCCCGGCCACACGATCGGTGGCGGGCTTGAGCTCGCGCTGTCGTGCGACCTGCGCGTCGCGCTGGATTCCATCAAGCTCGGCATGCCGCCGGCGAAGCTCGGCCTGGTCTACTCCCACACCGGCCTGCGCCGCTTCATCGACGCGATCGGAGCGGCACGCACGCGTGAGCTTTTCCTGCTAGGCAGCTACATCGACGCCCCGACGGCGCTCGCCTGGGGCCTCGTCAACCGCGTCGCAGAGCCCGGGCGCCTGGAGGCGCTGGCGCTAAAGACGGCGGCGGAGCTGGCGGGCAACGCGCCGCTCTCACAGACAGGCAACAAGCGCGTGATCGCCGCGCTGCTGCACGCCGAGGCGGAGCTCGGAGCCGACGTCGAAGCCGAGCTGATCGAGCTGCGCCGCGCGTCCTTCGCCTCCGAGGACATGCGCGAGGGGATGCGCGCCTTCGCCGAGCGCCGCCCGCCCCGCTGGCGCGGGCGCTAGGCGTCCGCCGCACCTCATACGGTGTCGCGCATGGCACCGCTGATCACACACGAGGAGGCGCTCGCGCTCGGTGAGATCGAGGACCACGAGCAGATCGAAGCGCTGATCGCGCGCGCCTGGGAAGCCCGAGTCGAGCGCTTCGCCGACTCCACCGACATGTGCTCACTGGTCAACGCCAAGTCGGGCGGCTGCGCTGAGGACTGCGGCTTCTGCGCACAGTCGCGCTTTGCCGAGGCCGAGACGCCGATGCACGCGATGATGGAGCCCGAGCAGATCCTCGAGCACGCGCGCGCCGCCGAGGCCGCCGGCGCGCATCGCTTCTGCATGGTCACGCAGGGCCAGGGACTTTCCAAGCGCGACTTCAACAAGTACCTGGAGGGCGTGCGGCTGGTCTCCGAGAAGACGAACCTCAAGCGCTGCGCCTCGGTCGGGCACATCTCCGCCGAGCGTGCGCGAGCGCTGCGTGAGGCGGGCATCCAGCGCGTGCACCACAACGTCGAGACGGCCGAGAGCTACTACGGCGAGGTCACGAGCACGGTTCGCTACGAGGGCCGGCTGCGCACGATCGACGCGGTGCGCGAGGCGGGCCTGGAGACCTGCGTGGGAGGCATCCTCAACCTCGGCGAGACACGCGCGCAGCGCGTCGAGATGGCCTTCGAGCTGGCGGCGCTCGACCCCACGAGCGTGCCGATCAACATGCTCAACCCGCGCCCGGGAACGAAGTTCGGCGACCGCGATTACATGAACCCCTGGGAGGCGGTGAAGTGGATCGCGATCTTCCGCCTGATCCTGCCCGAGGCGCTGTTCCGCCTCTGCGGCGGACGCGTCGAGAACCTCGGCGAGCTGCAGCAACTGGCCGTCCAGGCCGGGATCAACGGCGTGATGATGGGCAACTTCCTGACGACGCTCGGCAACGAGCCCGAGACCGACCGCGAGATGTTCGAGCAGCTCGGCCTCAACGTGGCGCGCCAGCCGGATAACGCGGCCAACCCGCGGCCGGATAATCGCTCCGGCTGGCTCGAGGGCGAGACGCCCGACGTGGTCGAGCAGGCGCTCAGCGCCGAAGCGCCGCCGACAGCGATCGATCTGCAGGTGCGCCTGTGGGACCCCTCGACCCAGCTGCGCTACCACGCCAAGCGCGTCGTGCCCCCGCGCCCTGACGGAGCGGAGAACCGCGCTCCCCACCCGACCCCGGTCGGCTAGCGGAGGAGGAAGACGGGATGAGCGAGATCGCGGCGCGCCTGGCAGAGCTCGAGCGTCTCGGGCTCACCCGCCGCCTGCGCCTGATCAGCGGCCCCCAGGGCCCGACCGTCCTGCTCGACGGCAAGCCGGTGCTGCTGCTCTGCTCGAACAACTACCTCGGCCTCGCCGACCACCCGAAGGTGCGCGAGGCCGCGGCCGACGCCGCGATGCGCTGGGGCGTCGGTGCGGGCTCATCGCGCCTCGTATCAGGCACGATGACGATTCACGGCCGCCTCGAGGAGCGTTTGGCGGCGTTCAAGGGAACCGAGTCCTGCGTGCTGTTCGGCTCGGGCTATCTGGCCAACCTGGGCGTGCTTGGAGCGCTCGCCGGTCCCGGCGAGACGATCTTCTCCGACGAGCTCAACCACGCCTCGATCATCGATGGCTGCCGCCTCTCGCGCGCGGATGTCGTCGTCTACCGTCATCGCGACGTCGAGCACCTCGACTGGAGCATGCGCAAGGCCGGCGCGGGTCGCGACGGACGCGCGCGGCGAGTCATCGTCAGTGACTCGGTCTTCTCAATGGACGGCGACATCGCACCGCTCGAGGACCTGACCGAGCTGGCCCAGTCATACGGTGCGCGGATCGTCATCGACGAGGCTCACGCGACCGGCAACCTCGGCCCCGACGGTCGCGGCGCGGTCGCCGAGGCGGGACTCGAGGGCGAGATCGACGTGGTCGTGGGGACGCTCGGCAAGGCGCTGGGCTCCTACGGCGCCTATGCGTGCGCAAGCGAGGAGATGGTCCGCTATCTGCTCAACACAGCACGCTCGCTGATCTTCTCGACGGCTCCCCCACCCCCTGTCGTGGCCGGCGCACTGGCTGCACTCGAGCTGCTGCGCGAGCGTCCGCACCGTGTCCAGCGCCTGCGCTCCAACGCGCGCGTGCTCCGCCGCGCGCTCGCGGCCGAGGGCTTCCCCGTGGCCGACAGCGAGATGCACATCGTGCCGCTGATCGTCGGCGAGGAGCGCCAGGCGATGCGCCTGTGCCAGGAGGCGATCGAGGGTGGTGTGTTCGCACAGGCGATCCGCCCGCCGACCGTCGCCGCGGGCACCTCGCGCCTGCGCCTCACGACGATGGCCTCGCACACGGCCGGCGAGCTGCAGGGCGCGGCGGCCATGCTCGGGCGGACCGCCCGCCGGATCGGCCTCGATCCCGAGTCGATGGACGCGGGCCACCCCGAGCGCGCCGTCATGCCCGAGCCGGCGTGGGAGCGTGAGGACTTCGCCGGTGAGATCTCGGCGCATCGCCAGGCAAGCTCGCCATTCGACGC
>JACDGG010000042.1 GCA_013815355.1 Solirubrobacterales bacterium | reverse complement strand
CTGCTTGGCGACGAGCGCCTCGCGCACCTGCGGCTCGGCCGCCACGAGCGAGGCGGCCTCGGAGACCTCGGGCGAGCGGATCTCCTCGCTCACGTCGCGTCCGTCGAGGTGCACGGCACCGGCACCGTCGCGAGGCGAGCCGGCCAGCTCGATCCTGGCCTCGCGCGCGAGCTCGGCGTGGTCGCGGGCGGGCGCGGCGAGCGATGCGAGCGCGACACAGCGATACATCGCGCCGCTGTCCAGGTAGGTGAAGGACAGCCGCCGCGCGAGCTCGCGCGCGACGGTCGACTTGCCGGCGCCAGCAGGGCCGTCGATCGCGATCAGCAAAGCCGCTGCACGTCCTCGATGAAGCCTGGATAGGAGACCGCAGCGGCGCCCATGCCGATCACCTCGACGCCCTCTTTCGAGGCGAGCCCCGCGACGGCCCCGACCATCGCCATGCGGTGATCTCCCTGCGCGTCGATCGTGCCGCCGCGCAGCCCGCCCGTGCCCTGCACGACGAAGCCGTCCGGCGTCGCCTCGATCTCCGCGCCCAGGCCGCGCAGGCCGTCAACCACGCCGGCGATGCGGTCTGTCTCCTTGACGCGCAGCTCCTGTGCGCCGCGCACGAGCGTCTCGCCCTCGGCGAAGCAGCCGAGCAGCGCAACGAGCGGCAGCTCGTCGATCGCGAGCGGCACCTCCTCGCCCTCCACGACCGTGCCCTCGAGCGCGCCGTGGGCGACGTCGAGGTCGCTGACGGGCTCATCGCGCGTCAGCTCGCCGCTCTCGTCCTCGAGGTCGCCGAGCACGATCCCGCGCATGCGCCTGAGTATCCGCAGGAAGCCGACGCGCGTCCAGTTCACGCCCACGTCGGAGATCAACAGGCGCGAGCCGGGCACGAGCACGCCGGCGGCGATCAGGAACGCCGCGGAGCTCGGATCGCCGGGGACGCTGATCGGCTCGAGCGCGAGCTCGTCGGTGTTGACGACCGTGACGTGGCGGCCGTTGCGGTGGATCGCCACGCCGGCGCGCAGCAGCAGCCGCTCGGTGTGGTCGCGGCTGCGGGTGGGCTCGCCCACGGTCGTGGCGCCGTCGGCCGCCAGGCCGGCGAACAGGACGCAGGACTTGACCTGCGCGCTTGGCACCTCGAGCTCGTAGGAGATCGCGCGCAGGTGCGCGCCGTGCACCTCAAGCGGCGCGAAACGCCCATCGCGGGCGCGCAGATCCGCACCCATCTGCTCGAGCGGAGCGGCGATCCGATCGACCGGCCGGCGCCTGATCGACTCATCGCCGTCGAGCGTGAAGCTTCGCCCCTCCTGCGCCGCCAGCCAGCCCGGCAACAGGCGCATCAGCGTGCCGGCGTTGCCCACGTCGATCGTGCCCTCGGGCTCGCGCGCCTCGCGCAGGCCGCTGCCGCGCACGACAACGTTCTCGCCGTTGACCTCGACGAGCGCGCCGAGCGCCTGCACCGCCTCGAGCGTCGAGGTGGTGTCGGCGGCATGCAGGTAGCGCTCGATCCGCAGCGGCTCGCTCGACATCGCACCGAGCAGCGCGACGCGGTGGGAGATCGACTTGTCGGCCGGGGCACGCACCGTGCCCGAAAGGGCGTGGGCCGGCTCGAAGCGCATGTTCATCTGGCTCTCCTCATGCTCGCACGACGGGGAAGCCCAGTTGGGCGATCAGCTCGCCGGCGCGCAGCAGGTGCTCCTCGCCTGCGATCCACAGCGCCACGACGCCCTGACGACGATCCTGGGAGGGCGCGAGCGCCATGTCTCCGATGTCGACGCCCGCGCGCCCGAGCTCCAGCGCGATCTCGGCGATCACGCCGGGCCGGTTCGGCACCGACACACGCAGCTCGCCCACAGGCTCGCCGCCCTCGCCGCCGACGAGGCCCGCGCCGAGCAGCGCTTCGCGCTCGCGGCGCGCACGCTCGTTCCAGTCGCGCACCTCCGCGGCCCGGCCCCCTCCCAGCCAGCCGCGCACCTCTTCGAGGCGCTCTGTGAGCTCGTCGATGCACTCGACGAGGGCGTCGCTGTTGGACATGTAGATGTCGGTCCAGATCGCGCTGTTGGCGCCCGCCACGCGCGTCGCGTCGCGGAAGCTCGGCCCGACCGCCGGCAGGCGCTCTGACTCATCTGCGCCGAGCAGCGCGGCGGCCTGGCCGACGAGCACGTTGGCGAGCACGTGCGGCAGATGGGAGACGCGCGCCATCAGGCGGTCGTGGGTCTCCGCGTCGATCGCAGTGGGGTGCGCGCCGAGGCCGAGCAGCAAGCGGTGCAGCCGCTCGTAGAGCACCCCGGCGGTGGCTCCCTCGGCGGGCGTCAGATACCAGGTGGCGCCATCGAAGAGGTCCTCGCGGGCGTGCTCGACGCCGGCCGTCTCCGCGCCCGCGAGCGGATGCCCGCCGATGAAGCGTCCGTCCGCTCCGGCCGCGGCGAGCAGGCGCTTGGTCGATCCGACGTCGCTGACGACGCAGTCGCTGCCCGCGGCCGCGAGCGCGGCTGCGACGGTCTCGGCGAGCGCGCCCACCGGGGCGGCGACGAACACGACCTCGGCGCCGTCGAGCGCCTCGGCGATGCTCGAGGAGCGCGTGTCGATCGCACCCAGCTGCAGGGCGCGATCGAGCACCTCTCCGTCGGGGTCGTGACCGCACACCTCGGCCCCGGTCCGCCCGCGGGCGGCCAGGCCGATCGAGCCGCCGATCAGCCCGACGCCGAGAACCGCGAGCTTCAAGGAGCGTGCCCCGCCCGGCGGCGCATCAGGCAGCGCTGAGCGCCTTCCCGGCGGTCTCTGCGGTGCGCTGGACCGCGCTTGCGAACTCGGCGAAGGTGTCCGCCAGCAGCGCCTGGGGCCCGTCGCAGACCGCGACATCTGGGTTGGGGTGCACCTCGACGATGATCCCGTCCGCGCCCGCGGCGGCGGCGGCCAGCGACAGCGGCAGCACCAGATCGCGGCGCCCGGCGGCGTGGCTCGGGTCGACGATCACGGGCAGGTGCGTGAGCTCCTTGAGGATCGGGATCGCCATGATGTCAAGCGTCGTGCGGCGATGGTCTGTTTCGAACGTGCGCACTCCCCGCTCGCACAGCATCACGCTCGGGTTGCCCTCCTTGAGGATGTACTCGGCGGCCATCAGCAGCTCATCGAGCGTAGCCGAGAGCCCGCGCTTGAGCAGCACCGGACAACCGGATCGCCCGATCTCTGTGAGCAGCGGGTAGTTCTGCATGTTGCGCGCGCCTACCTGGATCACGTCTGCGACCTCGAGCACGTCTGCGAGATCGCGCACGTCCATCAACTCGGTGACGACCGGCAGACCCGTCTCGGCCTTGGCCTCGGCCAGCAGGCGCAGGCCCTCGCCGCCAAGACCCTGGAAGGCGTAGGGGGAGGTGCGCGGCTTGTAGGCGCCGCCGCGCAGGAGCGTCACACCGGCGTCGCGCACGCAGCGGGCCGTCTCCATCGTCTGCTCGCGCGATTCGACCGTGCACGGTCCCGCGATCAGCGCGAAGTGATCGCCGCCGATCTTGCGACCCTGAATGTCGAGCACGGTGCGCTCACCGTGACGAATCTGCGTGGATGCAAGCTTGTAGGGCTTGAGGATCGGCACGAGGCGATCGACCCCCGGCTGACCCTCGAGACCGAGGCTTTCGATGTTCACGTCCTGCTCGACGTCGCCGATCGCGCCGATCACGGTCAGCCGCGCGCCCTTGATCGGGTGCGCGATCGCCCCCGCCTGCTCGATCTTCTCTATGACCGCCTTGATGTCCTCGTCGCTTGCGGTCTCCTGCATCACGATCATCATCGTCTCGTCCTTTCAATCACGCCTGGGATGTTAGAGGTGCTGGTCGCTCGACCAGAGACCGTGAGAGGGGCATGGGGCACCCGCGAAGGCGGCGCTCGGTCCGCTGCTCGGACCCGGTGCGGCTGCTCACCCGCTCACGAACGGGTGGGCGCCGAAGCGCCTAGCTAAATCGCCAGGCGTGATAGGACGACCATGCGCCACAGGCGTCGAGGCTGCGAAGTGATGTGGGAGCCGTCGAGATCATCGGTCGTCGCGATCCTTTGTAGCAGACAATCCGCGCGCGGTAAAGACATCGGAGACAGCGCAGCCGCAATCGCAGCCGCAGAGCGCCGGCTTCAGCGCGGGCTCCGCGCCGGCGCCAGCAGCTCGGCGAGCGCATCGAGAAAGCGTCCGTTCTCCTCGGGCAGCCCGTAGGTGACGCGCAGCGCCGGTGTGTCGCTGCCGAGAGCGCCGCCGGCGCGCACGAGCACGCCGCGCTCCTGCAGGCCGCGCATGATCTCGCTCTCATCGCGCTCTGAGCCGAGTCCGACCCAGCAGAAGTTGGCCTGGGACTCTGCGACCTGGAGGCCGAGCGCGCGCAGCCGCTCATCCATCGAGATGCGCTCGGCGACGGTGCGCGTGACGCGGTCGATGACGGCGTCCTGGTGGGCGAGCGCCTCGGTCGCGGCGGCCTGCGCGAGCGCGTTGCAGAAGAAGGGCTGGCGCACCTGGTCCAGCGCTCGCGGCAGCGCCTCAGAGCCGCACAGCGCGAAGCCCACGCGCAGGCCGCAGAGCCCGTGGACCTTCGAGAAGGTCCGCAGCAACACGAGGTTCGGGTGCGAGTCGAGCAGATCGATCGACGCGTCGGGGTCCTCGAGCAGGTTGAACTCGCAATAGGCCTCGTCGAGGATCACGCACACGTGATCTGGCACCTCCGCGAGGAATCCGGCGATGTCCGCGAGCGCCACCGCGGTGCTGGTCGGGTTGTTGGGATTGCACACGAGCACGAGGCGAGTCGCGACGGTGATCTCGCTGAGCATCGCCTCGAGATCGTGGCGATGCTCGCCGTCGAGTGCCACCGTCACGGCGCGCGCGCCCGAGGCCGCGGCGAGGTGCGGGTAGATCGAGAAGGAGGGCCAGGCATAGATGAGCTCGGCACCGGGCTCCAACAGCGCCTCGCCGGCCGCGAGCAGGATGTCGCAGGAGCCGTTGCCGATCGCGATACGCGCGCTCGGCACCTCGTAGCGCTCGCTCAGGCGCCGGCGCAGCAGCGAGTTGGAGGGGTCCGGATAGCGGTTCAGGCTCGAGAGCTCCGCGTCGATCGCGGCGCGGACGGCGGGCAGAGGCGCAAACGGCGACTCGTTGCTCGCCAGGCGCACGAGCGGCTCGCGCTGGGCGTAGCCGCCCGCGGCCGGATACACGGGGATGCGCCGGATGCGCTCTGAGAACTCGATCGCCACCCGCCTATTGTGCCGGGCGCGAGCCCAAGGCGCCGGCGCGGAGCGCGAGCGCGGCCTACTGCGCCGCGTCGAGGTCGGCGCGCAGCGCCTTTGCCTCGCCGAGGTAGACGTGCGCGGGGCGGTGGGGCTCCTCGGCTTGGTAGTGGATCAGCACCCTGATCACGCGCGGCATCGAGCCCGGGACGGGAATCTCGCGTGCGCACAGCAGCGGCACGCGGTCAAAGCCCACCGCGCGCGCCGCGACAGCGGGAAACTCCGCGTCGAGATCGTCGGTGACGGTGAAGATGCAGCTGACGACGTTCTCCGGGAGCAGGCCGTTGCGCTCGCCGATCGCCTGCATCAGCTCGCTCGTGGCGTCGAGGATCTGCTGCGCGTCGTTGCGCTCGACGCTGGTGGCGCCGCGCAGGGCGAACAGTCGCATGGGCCGCGATTCTGTCAGAGCGTGAGCGCGCGCAGGCGCTCGGCCTCGGCGAGACTGAGGCGGCGATGCTCCCCCGGCTGCAGAGCCCCGAGCGTCAGTGCTCCGAAGCGCGTGCGCACCAGCTCGAGCACGGGGTGCCCGACCGCCGTGCACATGCGCCGCACCTGGCGGTTGCGTCCCTCGTGGATCGTCAGCTCGATCCGCCCGTCGCCCAGCGTCCGCACGCGGGCCGGCGCGGTGGGACCGTCCTCGAGCTCGACCCCCTCGCGCAGCGCCCTCAGCGCCGCCGGCCCCGGCGCCGGAGGAGAGAGCTTCGCGCGGTAGGTCTTGGGAACCTCGAAGCGGGGGTGCGTCAGGCGGTTGGCGAGCTCGCCGTCGTTCGTGAGCAGGATCAGGCCGCTGCTGTCGGCGTCGAGGCGCCCCACCGGGTAAAGGCGCAGGCCGCCCGCCGGGACGAGCTCGAGCACGGTGCGCCGGCCGTGGGTGTCGCGGGCCGTGGAGAGCACGCCGACGGGCTTGTGCAGCGCGTAGAGGACGCGCGGCTCCGCTCCCGCGAGCGGGCGCCCATCGACGGCGACGCCGCTTGCATCATCGACGTCGCGGGCCGGGTCGGTGCAAATCTCACCGGCGAGCGTGACGCGCCCGGCGGCGATCATCTGCTCGGCCGCGCGGCGCGAGGCCACGCCGGCGTGGGCGAGGTACTTGCCCAGTCTCAAGGCCGCTGTCCGGTGTCGGGTCCCATCGGCTGCAACCATAAGGCGCAAGACCTCGCCGCCCAATCCCCGGCGCCCGCGCATCATGGACCTCCAACTGCTCGACCAGACGCTCGCCGATCGCGGCGAGCCCGCCTTCCGCGCCCGCCAGGTGTGGGCCTGGCTCGCGCGCGGGGCGCGCGGCTATGAGGACATGACGAATCTGCCCGTGGCGTTGCGCGAGGCGCTCGCGCAGGAGGTGCCGTTCAGCGTCCTTGAGCTGCGTGAGGAGGCCCACTCCGAGGACGGCACCGTCAAGGCGCTGTTCGCGACGGCCGATGGGCGGCCGCTCGAGGCGGTGCTGATGCGCTATCGAAACCCTCCGGGAGGTGGCGCCGGCCGGCGCTCGATCTGCGTCTCCTCGCAGTCGGGCTGCCCGCTGACCTGCCGCTTCTGCGCCACCGGGAGCATGCGCTTCGCGCGCAACCTCAGCAGCTCGGAGATCCTCGAGCAGGCGCTTCACTTCCGCCGCACCGAAGCGATCGACCACTGCGTGTTCATGGGCATGGGCGAGCCGATGCTGAACCTCGATGCGGTGCTCGGCGCCTGCGAGCGCCTGCCTGACATCGGCATCACCCACCGGCGCACTACGATCTCGACGGTCGGCTGGATTCCCGGTATCGAGCGGCTCACGGAGAGCACGATGCCGATCCGTCTGGCGCTGTCGCTGCACGCGGCCGATGAAGCGCTGCGCTCGCAGCTGATGCCCGTCAACGACCGCTACCCGCTGAGCGAGGTGATCGAGGCCTGCCGCGCCTTCTATCAGCGCAAGCGCCGGCGCGTGTTCGTCGAGTACGTGATGCTCGCCGGCGTCAACGATCGCTACGAGCAGGCGCTCGAGCTGGCGCGCGTGCTGAGCGCCCCCGCGGCCCAGGCGCGCTCGGAAGCACAGGCGATCTTCAAGGTCAACCTGATCCCCTTCAACCCGACCGACTCCGAGTTCACCGGCTCGAGCCGCGAGTCGATCGCAGCCTTCCGCGCGGCGCTCGAGTCCCGCGGCATCCCCGCGACGGTGCGCCTCACACGGGGGCGCGACATCGCCGCGGCGTGCGGACAGCTCGCTGCGACGGCGACCGCGGCCTGACTCCGGGTAGGATCAACGTATGACCAGTGGTAGGATGGAGGTATGAAGATCAGCGTCAGCCTGCCCGAGGGAGATGTCCAATACCTCGACCAATACGCGCAGGCGCAGGGGCACACGTCGCGCTCGGCCGTCCTTCACAAGGCTGTACGCACGCTTCGCGCCACCGAGTTGGGTAGCTCCTACGAGGATGCCTGGGAGACGTGGGCGTCTTCGGGAGAGGCAAGCGTGTGGGATTCGGCGGCGGGCGACGGCCTGTCGTCCTGATGCGACGTGGCGAGATCCGCATTGTCGATCTGGATCCTGTGATCGGCACCGAGGCAAACAAGCGTCGCCCTGCGGTCATCGTCAGCAACGACGGCGCCAACACGACGGCGGCGCGTCTGGGGCGGGGAGTCCTCACGATCGTGCCCCTCACGTCGAACACCGAGACGGTTCATCCCTTTCAGGTACTGCTCGAAGCCGACGCCGTAGGCCTCGCCAACGACTGCAAGGCCCAGGCTGAGCAGATCCGGTCGGTGGACGCTCGCCGAATCGGCAAACGCGTGGGATCTGTGCCCCATCGGCTGATGGACGATTTGGACGAGGCGATCCGGCTGCACCTCGTGCTCTGAGCCGAGCCTCTACGCCGCCTGCGGCCCGCCGCCCGCCCGCGCCTCGCCCGCGCGCAGGAGTCGTTCGCGCAATTCGGCCTGCTCCTCGGGTGTCGGGTCCCAGCGGGCGATGTCGGGCAGCTCCTGCAGGCTGCGCAGGCCAAAGAGCTTCAGAAACTGGGTGCTGCTGCGGTAGAGCACCGCGCCGAACTGCGAGCTGCCGGCCTCCTCGATCAGCCCGCGCTCCAGCAGCGTGGCGGTCGCCGAGTCGGCGCTGACACCGCGGATGCGCGTTATCTCGGGCCGCGAGATCGGCTGCAGGTAGGCGACGATCGCGAGCGTCTCAGCCTGGGCGGCGCTCAGGTTCGAGGTGCGCGGGCGGCTCAGCAGGCGCCGTGCGGCCTCCTCGCCGGCGGGGTCGCTGGCGAGCGTGTAGCCGCCCGCCAGCTCGCGCAGCTGCACGCCGCGCCGTCCCGGCGCGTAGTCCTCGGCGAGCAATGCCAGCGCGGCCGCGATCGCACCCTCACCGGCCTGCGCGGCCTCCCCCAGCTCGGCGGGACTGAGCGGATCGCTCGAGAGGAACAGCAGCGACTCGACCGTACGCGCGAGCGAGGGTAGCTGCTGCTCGTCCTCGGCGCCGCTTTCGGAGTTCGCGCCCGGCTCCTGCACCGGGGCGCTCACCCCGTCAGTCCTCCGCGGCCTCCCGCAGCCAGCGCCAGCGAAGGCGACGGCGCGTCGCGAGCCAGACCGCTCACGGCGATCTCGCCAAAGCTCTCCTGCTGCTCCCAGCCAGCCTCGCCGCGTTTGTAGAGCTCGAGCAGCGCGAACAGCGTGACCGCCACTGTCATCCGGTCCGCGCCGCGCACGGCCTCATCGAAGCTGAAGCTGCCACGGCGCAGCAGCCCACGCAGGTGCTCGAGGCGCTCGGCCACGGAGACCCTGGGAACGGCGATGTGGCGCAGGTTGATCGCGGGCGGCATGTGCAGCAGGCGCCCGATCGCCGCTCCGAGGAGCTCGGGGCTCTGCGAGCCCTCGGCGGGTGCCAGCACGGTGCGGCGCAGATGCACCGGCAGCGGCGCCTCGCGGAAGCGCACACCGTGCTCGGCGGCGAGCAGCTCGCCGAGGTGCTCGCTCGCAGCGCGGTAGCGGCGCGCGTCGAGCATGCGCGCGAGCAGCTCCTCGGCGGCCTGTTCGGGCTCGATGTCGAGTAGTTGCTCCTCTTCGCTACTCAGCATCAGGCGCGACTTCAGCTCCAGGAGCGCCGCGATCAGCACGATGAACTCCGTCGCCGTCTCGAGGTCGAGCTCGCCGCGCTGCTCGAGGTGGTCGAGGTAGGCGAGCACGACTTCGGCGAGCTGCAGCTCGAGCAGGTCGACCTCTTCGCGCAGCACGAGCGTCAGCAGCAGGTCGAAGGGCCCGCTGAAGACGTCCAGGTCGAGCTCGAGGGCGGCGAGGCTCACCTCCTCACCCCGCTGGGGCGTTTCGGTGTCGCGCGCATCGGGGCACCGTAGCGGGCGGCCCCGACGGGGTGCTCGCGTCTCACGCGCGCGCGGCCCCCACACCCATTCGCTCCCGCACGTCGGCGAGCGTGACCGAGGCGATCGCCCGTGCGCGCTCGGCGCCGTCGGCGAGGATCGCCTCGAGCGCCGACTCCTCGGCGCGCAGCGCCTGATAGCGCTCGCGCACCGGCGCGAGATACTCGACCACGGCGCTGGCCACGGCGGCCTTGAATTCTCCGTAGCGAGCGTCGGCGAACTCGGCTTCGACGGCCACCCGGTCACTTCCGCGCACGGCCGCGAGGATTTCGATCAGGTTGCCGATGCCCTCCTTCTCCGGTCCGCCGCGGACCTCGCTGCCGGAGTCGGTGACGGCGCTCTTGAACTTCTTCTCGATCGCCCTGGGCTCGTCGAGTACGTACACGGTGCCCTGCGGGCTGTCGCTGGTGGTGGACATCTTGCGCGCGGGCTCCTGCAGGTCCATGATCCGCGCGCCGACCTCGGGGATGCGGCACTCGGGCACGACGAGGATCTCCTTGCCCTCGCCGAAACGCGCGTTGAACCGCCGCGCGACGTCGCGCATCAGCTCGACGTGCTCGCGCTGGTCTTCCCCGACGGGCACCTCGTGGGCACGGTAGGCGAGCACGTCGGCGGCCATCAGCACGGGATACACGAGCAGTCCGGCAGACACCAGCTCGCGTTGGGCGATCGACTTGTCGCGGAACTGGTGCATGCGCTGCAAGCGTCCGAGCTCGGTGACACCGCAGAGCAGCCATGTGAGCTCGGTGTGCTCGGGCACGTCGCTCTGGCGAAAGAGGATGCAGCGCGCCGGATCCAGGCCCGCCGCGAGCAGGATCGCGGTCGTGTCATAGAGGCGCTCACGCAGTTCGATCGGCTCGTAGGCCACAGTGATGGCGTGTAGGTCGACGATGCAGAAGATCCCCTCGCCGCGCTCCTGGCTTGAGATGTACTGGGCGATCGCGCCGATGTAGTTGCCGAGGTGCTTGCGCCCCGTGGGCTGGATGCCGGAGAAGATGCGCATCTGGCGGTCCGCTAGCGGCGTCGCAGGGAGCTGTCGCTCAGCCACGGCGCGTCCCAGCCGGTGTCGTTCGGGTTGACGTTCGTGCCCGGCGGCACGATCTCATCGATACGGTCGAGCACCTCGGCGCTGAGCGTGCGCGTCAGCGCGGGCAGCTGGCTCTCGAGTTGCTCCATCGTGCGCGGGCCGATGATCGCGGCCGTCACCGCGCGGTGGCTCGTGACGAAGGCGAGGGCCATCTCGATCAGCGACATGCCCGCCTCCTCGGCGAGCGCGCCGAGCGCGTCGGCGGCGTCGAGCTTGGCCTGGTTGCCCGGCAGCGACATGTCATAGCGCGAGGGAATCATCTGCGCCCGGCGGCTCTGCGCGGGCGAGTCGCCGCCCCTGCTGTATTTACCCGAGAGCCAGCCGCCGGCCAGCGGGCTCCAGGGGATCACACCGATCGAGTGCTGCTCGCAGACGGGCAGCACGTCGGCCTCGATCCGGCGGATCAGCATCGAGTAGGGCGGCTGCTCGCAGACGAAGCGCTCGCGGCCGCGCTTCTCCGCGGCCCACTGCGCCTCGACGATCTGGTGGGCGGGAAATGTGGAGCTGCCGATGTAGCGGACCTTGCCGGCGTGGATCAGGTCTGAGAGCGCACCGAGCGTCTCCTCGATGTCTGTGTCGAGCTCGGGGCGGTGGATCTGGTAGAGGTCGATCCAGTCGGTTTTCAGCCGCCTGAGGCTGTTCTCGACCTCCCTGACGATCCAGCGGCGCGAGTTGCCGAACTGGTTGGGATCCTCGTCGTGCATCTTGCCGTGGACCTTGGTCGCGAGCACGACGTTCTCGCGGCGCCCGCCGGCGAGCGCCTTGCCGACGATCTCCTCGGACTCGCCGCGCGAGTAGACGTCGGCGGTGTCGATGAAGTTGATGCCGGCGTCGAGCGCGCGATGGATGATGCGCGCGGAGTCCTCGTGGTCGGTGTTGCCCCAGGCGCCGAACATCATCGTGCCGAGGCACAGCGGGCTGACGCTCACGCCGGTGCTGGCGAGTTTGCGCTGCGCGATGGCCATCGTCAGGCTCCGACCAGGGTCTCGCGGATCACGGGGCGCTTGGCGGCGGCAACCTCGTCGAGGCGCCTGACGGGTGTCGTGTAGGGGGCCGCGCGAGCGATCTCGGGATCCTCCGCGGCCTCGGCGAGGATCGCTGCGATCGCCTCGGCGAAGGAGTCAAGCGTCTCCTTGGTCTCGGTCTCGGTCGGCTCGACCATCAGCGCCTCCTCGACGAGCAGCGGGAAATACACGGTCGGCGGGTGAAAGCCGAAGTCGAGCAGCCGCTTGGCGAGGTCGAGCGTCTTGATCTCCAGGGCCCGCTTCATCGGCCCCCCGGAGAGCACGAACTCGTGCATGCACAGCTCGCCGTAGGGCAGCGGCAGATGCTCGGCGATGCCGGGCTCGCGCAGCCGGGCGAGCAGGTAGTTGGCGTTCAGCACAGCTATCTCCGAGGCGTCTTTGAGGCCGTCACCGCCGAGCGAGCAGATGTAGGAGTAGGCGCGCACGAAGCAGCCGTAGTTGCCCTGGAAGCCGCGCAGGCGCCCGATCGACCTTGACCCCGCGCCGTCGGGCTCGTGGTCGAGGTCGAAGGCGCCGTCCTGCCCGCGCACGAGGACCGGCACGGGCAGGTAGGGGGCGATGCGCTCGGAGACGGCGATCGGGCCCGAGCCCGGGCCGCCGCCGCCGTGGGGCTGGGTGAAGGACTTGTGCAGGTTGAAGTGCACGATGTCAAAGCCCATGTCGCCGGGACGCGAGAGGCCCATCACGGCGTTGAGGTTGGCGCCGTCGTAGTAGAGCGTCGCGCCCACGCCGTGCACGATCTCAGCGATCTCGGCGATGTTCGGGTCGAACAGGCCGAGCGTGTTGGGGTTGGTCAGCATCAGGCAGGCCACGTCTTCGTCGGCCTTGGCGCGCAGGTCCTCGATGTCGACGCCGCCGTCCGCGTTGGTGGCGAGCTTGACGACCTCCATTCCCGCCATCGTGACGGTCGCGGGGTTCGTGCCGTGGGCGGTGTCGGGGGTCAGCACCTTGCGGCGGCTCTCGCCGCGATCCTCGTGATAGGCGCGGCTCAGCAGCACGCCCGCGAGCTCGCCGTGCGAGCCGGCCGAGGGCTGCAGCGAGACGTGCGGCAGGCCCGCGACCTCGCCGAGGGCACCCTGCAGTCTCCACATCAGCTCAAGCGCGCCCTGTGCGCGCTCGGGGTCCTGCAGCGGGTGCAGGCGCGCATGCCCCGGGAGCGCAGCAGTGCGCTCGTGCAGGCGGGGGTTGTGCTTCATCGTGCAGGAGCCGAGCGGGTAGAAGCCGGAGTCCAGGTCGAAGTTGCGCTTGGAGAGCCCCACGTAGTGACGCACGATCTCGGGCTCTGAGAGCTCGGGCAGGCGCGGTGGCTCGCCGCGCCTGAGCGCCGCCGGGAGCAGCGTGTCGGCGTCGACGTCGGGGACTTCGCTGCCGGCGCACTGGAACGCGCGGCGCCCCGGAGCGCCCTTCTGGAAGATCGTGCGTGCGCGGTCGCGTTGCTGGGGCGTCGCGCCCGGCGCAGGCGCGCGCGGCCCCCGCTCGGGCTCCGGTGCGCGGCCGTTGCGGCTCTGGGCGTGCCCGTCGATGCCGGGGTCGGAGTGCAGGCGGTTCTCGTCGATCGGGCTCACGCGGCCACCGTCGCCTGCGCGGAGGAGCCCTGAGCGGCGAGGTCGATCGCGCGCCCGAGCGTGGCGGCGAGGCGGTCGATGTCGGCGCGGGTGCGCCGCTCTGTGATCGCCACGAGCAGCCCGCCGCGGTCGGCCTCGCGCCCGGTGAGCGCGTACAGGTCGACGCCAGGGTTGACGCCCTCGCTCGCGCAGTGACGCCTGATCGCCTCGACGTCGAGGTCCGCGTCGAGGCGCAGCGCGAACTCGCGGATCACCGGCTGGGCGTGGAGCTTCTCGACACCATCGATCGCGGCGAGCGTCTCGCGCGCGTAGTGCGTGCGCGCCAAGAGCAGCTCGCCCAGCTCGACGATGCCGCGGCGTCCCAGCCAGCTCAGGTAGACGACGCCTGCGAGCGCGTTGAGCGCCTGCGCGGTGCAGATGTTCGAGGTCGCCTTCTCGCGGCGGATGTGCTGCTCGCGCGTCTGCAGCGTGAGCACGAAGCCGCGGCGCCCGTCGACGTCGGTGGTCTCCCCGGCGATCCGCCCGGGCATGCGGCGCAGGTACTCCTCGCGCGCGGCGAACAGCCCGAAGGAGGGCCCGCCGAAGTCGAGGCGGTTGCCGAGCGACTGCCCCTCGCCGACGGCCACGTCGACGCCGCATTCGCCGGGCGCCTTCAGCACGCCGAGCGTGATCGGGTCGATCTGCGCGACGACGACCGGGGTGCCGGCCGCCTTGGCGGCGGCGCCGAGCGCGGCGGCGTCCTCGACGGCGCCGTAGAAGTTCGGCTGGGCGAAGATCGCGGCGCTCGTGTCGGCGTCGATCGCCTGTGCCCAGGCCTCGGCGTCTGTGACACCGTCGCGCAGCCCCACTTCGACGAGCTCCATGCCGTAGCCGTGGGCGTTCGTGCGCAGCGTCTCGATCGAGTGCGGATGAAGGCCCGCGCTCACGACGATGCGGCTGGCGCCGTTGTGCAGCTTGGCCAGATAGCCGGCGGCGGCGACGGCGGAGGGGCCCTCATACACCGAGGCGTTGGAGACGGGCAGCGCTGTTAGCTCGGAGATCGCAGTCTGATACTCGAACATCACCTGCAGCCCGCCCTGTGAGATCTCGGGCTGATAGGGCGTGTAGGGCGTCAGGAACTCCGAGCGCTCCATCAGCATGTCAATCAGCGCGGGGACATAGTGGTCATACATCCCGGCGCCGAGGAAGCTCAGCTCATCCTCGGTGCTCGTGTTGCGTGCAGCGAGCGCGCGCAGGTGCTCATAGACATCCTGCTCGGGGAGCCCGTCGGGCAGATCCAGCGCCCGTCCGAGGCGCACGCCCGCGGGGATCTGGCGGTCGAAGATCTCCTGCAGGGAGCCCACGCCGATCGCCTCCAGCATGGCGGCGAGGTCCTCAGGGGTGACGGCGGTATAGCGGCTCAACTACTGCCAGCCTAGCCAGCCAGCGTGCCCTTGTAGGTGGCGGCGTCCATCAGCGCCTCGCGCTCGGAGGGATCGGACATCCGCACCTTGACCAGCCAGCCCCCGTCGTAGGGCTCTTCGTTGATCATCGCCGGATTATCGGAGAGCGCCTCGTTGACCTCGACGATCTCACCGGAGAGCGGCGCGATCACGTCGGAGACAGCCTTGACGGACTCGACCTCCGCATAGGAGGCGTCCTTGGCGAGGGTCGTGCCGACGGCGGGCGGATCGAAGAAGACGACCTCCCCGAGGGCATCCTGCGCATACCAGGTGATGCCGAGCGTGGCCAGCTGCGGATCATCGGCGTCGATGCGAGCCCAGTCGTGTTCGGGGTGGTAGAGCAACTCGTCGGGATAGCTGGCCTGAGCCATTCACGAGCCCTTTCTGTAGAGCGGCTTGTCCTTGACTACGGCGGGGCGCATCTTGCCACGTACGTCTATCTTCAGTCGGGTTCCCACCGCGGCCTGCGCACTCGGCACGTAGGCCATGCCGATGCCCGCATCCAGGCAGGGCGAGAGCGTGCCGCTGGTGACCACGCCGCCGCCGCTGATGGGGTTTCCCTGGCGGGCGATCCCGGGTCCGTCGATCTCGAACGCGACCAGGCGTTCGGCCGGGCCGGCGCTGCGCACGGCGCGCACCGCCTCGGCGCCGATGAAGCGGGTGTCCTCCTTACAGCACCAGCCGAGGCCGGCCTCGATCGGGCCGCGCTCGAGACTGAGGTCGTTGCCGTAGAGGTGGAAGCACACCTCCAGGCGCAGCGTGTCGCGCGCGCCGAGCCCGGCCGGCACGGCGCCGCGGCGCACGATCTCATCCCACAGGCCGGGCGCGTCCTGCGCCGAGCACAAAAGCTCGACACCGTCCTCGCCGGTGTAGCCGGTGCCGCAGACGATCGTCTCGGCGCCGCCGAGGCGGCGCGTGGCGGCAGACATGCGCGCCGGCAACGGAGCGTCGGAGATCGCCTGCACGAACTCACGGGCAAGCGGACCCTGTACGGCGAGCATCGCCCACCGATCGATGCCGTCGCTCACCTCCGCCTCGGGGAAGTCGCGGGCGTGCTGCTGAAACCAGGCCAGATCGCGCGCATGGTTGGAGGCGTTCGTGACGGTCAGGAAGCGATCGATGTCCAGGCGGTAGGTGAAGAGGTCATCGAGCACGCCCCCGTCCTCGCGGCAGAGCACGCTGTACTGCGCACCCCCGAGCGGGATCTCCGAGACGTCGTTTGAGAGCAGCCGCTGCAGCAGCTCGAGCGCGCCGGGACCGCTCGTTTCGATCTCGCCCATGTGCGAGACGTCGAAGATGCCGCACGACTGGCGCACGGCCATGTGCTCCAGGCGCACACCTTCGTACTGCACTGGCATCTCCCATCCCGCGAAGTCCACGATCTTCGCGCCCGCCGCCACGTGGCGGTCGAAGAGGGGCGTGCGGCGCAGATCGGTCGTCATTCCCCAGGCAGGCTAGCGTCAAGGAGGCGGGGGGCCGCTCGGCGTGGCCCGCTCGGCGGAGTCCGCTCAGCGCAGGAACGGCGGTACGTCGATGTCGTCGTCGGAGATCTCGAGGTTCGAGCGCTGCCGGTCGGAGATGCGCGGGCCCCGGTCGGGGCGGCCCTCGCGGCTCTCACGGCGCGCACCTCGGCCCGGGCGGTGATCGAAGCCGGTGCCGATCACGGTCACGCGCACCTCGTCGGACATGCTCTCATCGATCACCGCGCCGAAGATGATGTTGGCGTTGGGGTCGGAGGCGTTCTGGATGATCTCCGCCGCGTCGTTGACCTCGAACAGCCCGAGGTCCTTGCCGCCGGTGATGTTCAGGAGGATGCCGGTCGCGCCGTCGACGGACTCTTCCAACAGCGGCGAGGAGATCGCCGCCTTGGCCGCATCCGCGCAACGGCTCTCGCCGGCCGCGGTGCCGATGCCCATCAGTGCCGAGCCGGCGTCCTGCATGATCGTGCGCACATCGGCGAAGTCGAGGTTGATCAGCCCGGGGATCGTGATCAGGTCGGTGATTCCCTGCACCCCCTGGCGCAGCACGTTGTCGGCCTCGCGGAACGCGTCGAGCATCGAGGTGCGCCGCTCCACGACCGCGAGCAGCTTCTCGTTCGGGATCACGATCAGCGTGTCCACGACCTCGCGCAGCCGCTCGATCCCTTCGGTGGCCTGCCGGCCGCGCTGGGAGCCCTCGAAGTCGAACGGACGTGTGACGACGCCCACCGTCAGCGCGCCGATCTCGTTCTTGGCGATCTCCGCGATCACCGGCGCAGCGCCCGTGCCGGTGCCGCCGCCCTCGCCCGCCGTGACGAACACCATGTCGGCGCCCTTCAGCGCCTCCTTGATGTCGTCGCGCGACTCAGATGCGGCGCCGAGGCCGACATCGGGGTTGGCGCCCGCGCCGAGACCCTTCGTCGACTGGTGGCCGATGTTCAGCTTGATGTCGGCGTCGCACATCGCGAGCGCCTGGGCGTCGGTGTTGGCGGCGATGAACTCCACGCCGCGCAGGCCCGCGTCGACCATGCGGCTGACGGCGTTCGTGCCGCCGCCTCCAACGCCGACGACCTTGATGACCGCCAGATAGCTTGAGCTGCTCTCCATGATCGTCCCGTCCGAAGCCTTCAGTAGAAAATTAGGGTTTGCAGCATACTCATCGCCGAACCACCGGGTTGCGCACGTTATGCAGGGATCTTCGCCCTGTCAACGACGGCATCCAGTCTCGCAACAAACGTTGCAGACCGCGAGAGTCTCTACTCATACCTGAGGATTGCGCTCGCATGGTCTCAACCTCGACTTGACCTCGAGGGAAGCTATCCGCCGGCGGTGGGGGCTTCCGAAGGCGCTTCAGTTCCCGTGCTCGAGGTCGATTCGCTGGACTGCGACGAGCTCGCTTCTTCGCTTTTTTCACCGCTTTCGGAGGAGGCGCCGGAGGGCGCTTCTCCGCTCGTCGCTTCTTCCTTGGGGACTCCGCCGGACAGCCCAGCCGCGAGCGCCCCGACCGTCGATTCGGGCTTGCCGCTCGCTTCTGCGGCACTGGCTTCACTCGGCGGCCCACTGCCCGCCGCGAAGCCCGCCGCCGGGCGCCCGGGCAGGCGCACGTCGATGTAGAGCGCTCCCGCAGAGCTCTTCTCGGCCAGCACCCGGGCCAGCGAGAACCACTTCGCGTGGGCCCGCGCGGCGTCGCCGAAGTACACGACCAGGCCGTTGCGCATCGCCACGGTGAGGCCCTCGGGGCTCGGGTAGGCGCGCGCCACGAGCTTGCCAAGCGCGGCCGGCGCGGCGCCGAGCACCTGCAGCGAGGCGCGCAGCCCGCGGTCCTGCACGTGCGCACCGGGAGCGAGCACGCTCCAGCCTCCGAGCGTCGGCAGCGTGGAGCTCAGAAACGCAGGGCCGAGCACAGCGCCGTCGGCGGCCACGGCCGTGCGCTGCCCCGCAGCCGTCAGGGCGGCAACCGGCAGCTGCTCGGAGACCTGCACGCTCAACCCATGCGGAAAATGCGGGTGGGCTTTGATGTCGCTCACGAGCCGAAAGGGAGCCACCGCCGCCCGCAGGGCCCCGTAGCGCACGTCGAGCGTGCTCATGCGATGCGCGGCCGCCACGAGCGCCGCCCTGATCGCGGGCGCCTCGGGACCGTGCACGCCGCTGATCTGCACGTGCTCCACTGCCACGAAGGAGGAGTGGCGCAGGAGCACGTAGCCGCCTGCGAGCAGCCCCACCGCGATCA
>JACDGG010000041.1 GCA_013815355.1 Solirubrobacterales bacterium | reverse complement strand
GAACACCTCGCCGCGGCGCGCATCGATCACTGCGAGCACGTGCTCGCCCGGCGTACGCTCGGCACGGTCCGGCGTGAGCACGGCCGCCGCCAGCGCCTGCAGGCTCGAAACGCCGAGCAGCTCCACTCCCAGCGACTGGGCCAGGCCGCGCGCGCTCGCCACACCGACGCGCAACCCGGTGAAGGTCCCAGGTCCCACGCCCGCGGCGATGCGATCGATCTCCCGCCAACCCACGCCGGCCTGCTCGAGCAGCAGGCGGGCCATGTCCAGGAGCCTTGTCGCGTGACCGGGGTGCGCGCCGGGCGGGGGGTCATCGCGCATCTCGCTGATGCGCCCATCGGGGAGGAGCAGCGCGACCACGCTCGAGGCGGTGGCGGTATCGAAGCCGAGGACGATCAAGCGGGCCCGCCCTCCGCAGGGCCGTCGGCGAGTTCGGCGATCTCGATACCGCGGCGGTCGCCCCCGCGATGCGTGAGCGTCACGCTGATGCGCGCGCCAGCGAGCTCCGGCGCGCCGTCCTTCGGCCACTCCACGAACGCGATCCTGCCGGGGCCGAGATAGTCCTCGAGCAGCGCCGGGTCCTCCTGCTCGAGCGCCGCCAGACGGTAGAGGTCGAGATGGGAGACCGTTCCGAGCGCAGCGCGATAGCGGTTGCCGATCGCGAATGTCGGGCTGGTCACCGCCTCGCTCACGCCGAGCGCGCGGGCCGCTCCACGCACGAGCGTCGTCTTCCCGGCTCCGAGCTCGCCGCGCACCAGCACGACGTCGCCGTCGCTGAGCAGCGCTGCAAGCTCGCCACCAAGCGATTCGGTCTCGAGGGGACCGGCTGTTTCGACGCTGCGCGGGGCCACCCCGAGACTCTAAGGCCTGCTCGCCCGCGGCCCGCCGCCGGGGCGGGCCATTAAAGAGACCGGCCCGCGGGAGAATGGGGCGCGGGCCGGTCGGTTACTCCTGGAGGGATGGAGACAGGAACCTCATCGGTAGAAGTACCCACCGACTTGAGCGCCTGCACATCCCTGTTCGACATTTTCATAAAAACCCTTCTTTTGCAGGTATTTCGGCTGACAGCGGACTAGAACGAACGTCCAGGGCGCTAGAACAGGCCGAGCTGGTCGGCTGTGGGGTCGTCCTGCTCGACGGCTGCGGCGAGCGGCTCTGAGATCTCCTGTCGAGGCGGCGGGGGTGACGGCGGCGGCTGCTCGGGCGCGCCCAGCGCGAGCAGCTCGGGCAGGCGCGCGAAGTCCTCGCGCAGCGTCTCGAGCATGCGCGGCGTGTACAGCGCCGCGGCCGGATGGTAGATCGGGTAGAGGCGCACCGCACGCTCGCCGAGCACGAGGACCTCGGGCTGGCCGTGCAGGCGGCTGATCCCGGTCCGATCGCCGCGCAGCAGCTTCGTGGAGAAGTTGCCGAGCGTGCAGATCACGGTCGGCTCGATCAGCGCCACCTGCCGGTGCAGGTAGTCCTGGCAATTCTCGATCTCGACCGGCAGCGGATCGCGGTTGCCGGGGGGTCGGCACTTGAGCGTGTTCGCAATAAACACCTCCGTACGCGAGAGCCCAATCTCCTCGAGCAGCTTCTCCAGCAGTTTGCCCGCCCTTCCGACAAACGGAACTCCCTGCTCGTCCTCGCTGGCGCCTGGGGCCTCACCGACGAACATCAAATCGGCGTTTGCGTTCCCTGCACCGAAGACGACCGTCTTACGGGTCGCGGCCAGCTCGGGGCAGCGTGTGCAATTGCGCGCCTCGGCGAACACCTGCTTGAGGCGCTCGCGGCGGGCCTCGGGCGATCCGGCGCTCTGCTCTGCGGACACGGGCGGCATGCTAGTTCCTCGCGGCTGGGCGCCAACTCCCGCGAGCCTCGGCACCGTGAGGGCCGGCGGGCGCCCCAGCCGCGCGTCAGCGATGATCTCGCACGATGCCCGCCTCCGCCGATCTCTCCGTGCTCGCACCGTTTGCCGGCGTCGTCGTTGCGATCCCGCTCGCCGGAGGGCAGCCGGTCCGGGCCGGCAGTCCGGTGGTCGTGCTCGAGGCGATGAAGATGGAGCACGAGGTGCTCGCCGAGATCGACGGGGTCGTGGGCGAGCCGGCGGTCAGCGTCGGCGACGCCGTCGAGGAGGGTCAGCTGCTGCTCACGCTCACCCCCGGCAAGGCGGCCGAGGGGACAGCGACGGAGCAGCTGCCGGCGAGCGAGCCCGGCGGAGAGCGCGCCGATGTGAAGCTCGTGCGCGAGCGTCACGAGATCGGGCTCGACGCGGCGCGCACGGAGGCCGTGGCGCGCCGCCACGAGCACGGCCGACGCACCGCGCGCGAGAACCTCGCCGAGCTGCTCGACGAAGGGAGCTTCGTGGAGTATGGGCCGCTGCTGTTCGCCGCCCAGGAGCAGCGCCGCACACGCGAGGAGCTGATCGCGCGCACGCCCGCCGACGGCCTCGTGGCGGGTCTCGGCCAGGTGGCCGGGCGCGAGTGCGTGGCGATGTCCTACGACTACACGGTGCTGGCCGGCACCCAGGGGATGCGCAACCACCTCAAGAAGGACCGCCTGTTCGAGATCGCCGAGCGCCGCCGGCTGCCCGTGGTGCTGTTCGCCGAGGGCGGCGGCGGGCGCCCGGGCGACGTCGACATGCCGATCGTCGCGGGCCTCGACTGCCGGGCGTTTGCGCTGTTCGCCTCGCTCAGCGGCCTCGTGCCGCTCGTCGGCATCGCCGCCGGCTACTGCTTCGCGGGCAACGCGGCGCTGCTCGGCTGCTGCGACGTGGTGATCGCGACCGAGAACTCGAGCATCGGCATGGGCGGCCCGGCGATGATCGAGGGCGGCGGTCTCGGCTCCTATCACCCGAGCGAGGTCGGCCCGATCGGCGTCCAGCATGAAAACGGCGTCGTCGACCTGCGCGCCGCCGACGAACGCGAAGCCGTCTCGCTCGCCAAGCGCTACCTCTCCTACTTCGCCGGCCCGAGCGCTCCCGGCACGCTCCCCGACGCGGCGCTGCTGCGCGAGCTGATCCCCGAGCAGCGAAAGCGCGTCTACGACGTGCGGCGGATCGTGCACACGCTGTTCGACGAGGATTCGGTGCTCGAGCTGCGCGACGGCTTCGGCGCGGGCATGATCACCGCGCTCGCGCGCCACGAAGGCCGGGCGCTCGGCGTCCTGGCGAACGATCCCGCCCATCTCGGCGGCGCGATCGACGCCGACAGCGCCGACAAGGCGGCGCGTTTCCTGCAGCTTTGCGATTCCTTCGAGCTGCCGATCCTGTTCCTATGCGACACGCCTGGGTTCATGGTCGGCCCAGGCGCGGAGAAGACAGCCACGGTGCGCCACTTCGCACGGCTGTTCCTCGCGGGCGCGAACCTCTCGGTCCCGACCGGGACGATCGTGCTGCGCAAGGGCTACGGCCTCGGTGCCCAGGCGATGGCGGGCGGCGGCTTCAAGGTGCCCCAGTTCACCGTCGCCTGGCCCACCTCGGAGTTCGGCGCGATGGGCCTGGAGGGCGCCGTGCGCCTCGGCATGCGCCGTGAGCTCGAGGCGATCGAGGACGACCGGGAGCGCGAACGCGTCTTCGAGGCGACCGTCGCCGCCGCCTACGAGCGCGGCCGCGGCGTGAACATGGCCGCCTACGGCGAGATCGACGACGTGATCGACCCGGCCGACTCGCACCGCTGGATCGCGACGCTGTTCGAGCCCGGCAGCGGCGAGTGGTGGCGACAGCCGGGCAAGCGGCGCCCCTACGTGGACGCCTGGTAGGCGCCGGCGCCCGCGAGCGCCGAGCAGCGCCTTCTCCGCCTGCGAGGCGAACCCCTTCCCAGACGCCTTCAACGGCGGTATCATCGCGCACAGGCCGTCATCGATCCCGATCGAGATGGACCTGTCGCAGCATCCGTGTTGAGAACAGATCGCGCCGGTATCCGAAGGGAACTGGACCGAAACCGATGAGCCCGACAAACCCCACTTCGCGCCGCGCATGAAGAGCGTGCGCACCGTGCAGGGACTGCGCGCTGTGCTGGGAGGCGCCCGTCGCGATGACCGCGCGATCGGCCTCGTGGCGACGATGGGCGCACTGCACGAGGGCCACCTCTCGCTGATCCGCCACGCGCGCCGCCAGTGCGACGTGGTCGTGGTGTCGCTGTTCGTCAACCCGGCGCAGTTCAACGAGCGCGCAGACCTGGAGCGCTACCCGCGCGATGAGCTGCGCGACAGCGAGCTGGCCGAGGACGCGGGCGCCGACGTGCTGTTCGCGCCGTCGGTCGCGGAGGTGTACCCGGCTGGCTTTGCCACGACGGTCGAGGTGCTCGGCCTCAGTGAGCGCCTGGAGGGCGCGGCACGCGGCGCCGAGCACTTCCGCGGTGTCGCCACGATCGTCACCAAGCTCCTGTGCATGGCGCTTCCCGACGTTGCCTACTTCGGGCAGAAGGACGCCCAGCAGGTTCTGCTGATCCGCCGCCTGACCACCGATCTGAACCTGCCGGTACGGATCGAGACGCGTCCGACGGTGCGCGAGCCCGACGGCCTGGCGATGTCTTCGCGCAACGCGCTGCTCGGCGCCGCCGAGCGCGAGCGCGCGCTCGCGCTCCCCCGCGCCCTGCAGGCGGCCTGCGAGCTTGCGGACAGCGGTGAGCGCTCGACGGCCGCGCTGCTCGCGGCTGCGCGCGCTGAGATGGAGCGCCTCTCCGTGAGCGCCGAGTACCTCGCGCTCGTCGATCCCGAGACGCTCGAGCCGCTGGAGCGCCTCGATGGCGAGGCGCTGCTTGCCGTCGCGGCCCGCGTCGGCGAGGTCCGCCTGATCGACAACACGATCCTGACGCCCGACGTCGGGAGCGCTCCCGACCCTCAAAACCAAGGAAAGGTCCTCAGCACATGCAGCGTGTGATGCTCAAGTCAAAGATCCACCGTGCGACGGTCAGCGACTGCGATCTGCACTACGTGGGCTCGATCACGATCGACCCGGACCTGCTCGAGGCCGCCGACATCCTCGACTACGAGCAGGTCCACGTCGTCGACGTGGACAACGGCGCGCGCTTTGAGACCTACACGATCCCCGGTGAGCGCGGCTCGGGGGCGATGTGCGTCAACGGCGCGGCGGCACGGCTCGTGCACCGCGGCGACACGATCATCGTCATCTCCTACGGCTCCTATGAGACGGCCGAGATGGAGCACTACGAGCCTCGCGTCGTTCATGTCGAGGCCGGCAGCAACCGCATCATCACGATCGACGACGAGGTGGCGACCCTGCTCTCCTGAGCGGGCGTCAACCGCAATCAGAGAGGAAGTTCAGATGTCCAGCCGACCGACCGTCCAGACCCCCGCAGATCCCCGTGCGCTGCCGATGACGCTGCCGCTGTTGATGGAGAAGAAGCGCCTGGGCGACCCACTGGTGATGGTCACCGCCTATGACTACCCGAGCGCGCGCGCGGCCCAGTCCGCCGCGGTCGACCTCGTGCTCGTCGGCGACTCCGCAGCCACCACGGTGCTCGGGCACAGCGCCACGACGCCCGTCGAGCTCGATGAGATGCTGATGCTCGCGCGCGCCGTGCGACGCGGGCTGAGCACGCCGCTTCTGATCGGCGACCTGCCCTTCGGCTCCTACGAGGTCTCCGACGAGCAGGCGATCACGACGGCGATGCGAATGGTCAAGGAGGCCGGCTGCGAGGCGGTCAAGCTCGAGGGCGGCGGAGAGGCGTCTGTGCGCCGGGCGCGCGCGATCATCGGCGCCGGCATTCCCGTCATGGGTCACGTCGGACTGACCCCGCAGACGGCGACCGCGCTCGGCGGGTGGAAGGCCCAGGGACGCTCTGCATCCGCGGCGAGGAAGATCGCCGCCGAGGCGCTCGCGCTGCAGGAGGCCGGCTGCTTCGCGCTCGTCTTCGAGGCGATCCCGAGCGCGGTCACGACGGAGCTGATGACTTTGCTTGAGATCCCCGTGATCGGCATCGGCGCGGGTCCGGCCACCGACGGGCAGGTGCTCGTGTTTCACGATCTGCTCGGCATCCGCGACGGGCTCGGCGCGCGCTTCGTCAAGCGCTACGCCAACCTCCAGCAGGAGATGAACAACGGCGTCGGCGCCTACGCCGAGGACGTGCGCGCGCGGCGCTACCCCGGCCCCGAGCATGGCTACTCGATCGACCCCGCCGAGCTCGCCGAGCTGCGCAACGGGCTTAGGAGCTGACCGCGCGTCGGACGTCACTGCGTGCGGCGCCACCGTGGCTGAGGAGCCGGCCGCGCTGAGCGTGCGGCTTCCGCGCGAGCTGGCCGGGCGATCCTCACCGCGCGCGCTCGCGCCGCCGGGCGGGCACCGCCGCTAGGCGAGTGGCTCGCCGAAGCGCTCGCTGAACGCGAACTCCTCGACCGGTTTGCGCGCGAGCTTCTTCGGCCAGTCACCGGCGCGGTAGCCGACGCCGATGTGCGCGGCGAGCGCGATCTCATCGGGGATCTCGAGCAGCGCCTTGACCTCTGCCTCGGCCGGCACGAGCAGCGTGGTCATCGCGGCGCCGAGGCCCTCCGCTCGCAGCGCCAGCAGCAGGTTCTGCACGAACGGATAGACCGACGCCCCGCCGACGATGCTCTGGCGATCCAGCTCCGCATCGGTCACGGCGAGATCCTCCAGCCGCACGCCGACCACCAGATGCATCGGCACCTGCTCGAGCCGGCTGGCGTAAACGTCTGCGCGACGGACCATGCGCACGCGCCGCTCGTCGAAGCTCTCAGGATCGGCCAGCATCCGCGCCGCGCCGGTCTGCTCGGTATAGGCCCGCCAGCGCGGCAGGTACAGCTCGCGCAGCGCGATCCGCCGCTGGAGATCCTCAACGACGACGACGCGCCAGCCCTGGCGGTTGCCGCCACTGGGCGCGAAGCGGGCTGCGTCGAGCGCGCGCACGAGCGCCTCGCGCGGGACCGGGTCGGCCTTGAAGTCGCGGCTCGTCGGCGCGCAGCGCATCGCCTCGTAGAGGTCCATGCCCGCACGCTACCCGTTTAACGCGGGTACTCGATCCGCCGCAGCACCCGCGCAGGTGCACCCGCGGCGATCGAGAACGGCTCGATGTCCCTCGTCACGACGCTGCCCGCGCCGATCACGCAGCGCTCGCCGATCGTGACTCCGCTGGTCACCACGACGTTCGCGCCGAGCCAGCAGTTATCGCCGATCCGCGTCGGCCCCTTGCTCTCGAAGCCCTGCCACGTGACGGGCCGCTCGGGGTCGTCGAAGCGGTGGCTGGCATCGGAGACGAAGCAGCCGTTGGCGAGCATGCAGTGATCGCCGATCTCGACCAGCTCGTGCGCCGCGATCATCACACCTTTGTTGAGGAAGCTGCCCGCGCCGATGCGCACGCACGCCTCGCCCGGCGCGGTGATCCAGACACCCGGCTCGAGCAGCGTCCCAGCGCCGATCTGCAGGCGCTCCTCACGCAGCGACTCGAGCACGTTGCCATGCACAGGCCAGCGCACGAACGCTTCGCGGCGCAGCAGCTCCCAGTGGATGCGCGCACGGTTCCAGGGAAGTGAGTTGCGCTCATACCAGCGCCACTTCTGCAGCCATAGGCGCGCCTGGCGCGCCCCATCTGAACGCGGGCTCAGACGGCGACCTTGGCGCGCCGCTTGCGTGGTTTGGCCGGCTTGCGCCCGTTCGCCGCCACGGCCGCGGGCGTGAGCAGCTCGGCCAGGAAGCGCCCGGTGTGGGAGGTTGGCTCAGCAGCGACCTCCTCGGGAGTGCCGACGGCGATCGCCATGCCCCCCTCCTCCCCGCCCTCCGGGCCCATGTCGATCAGACGGTCGGCGGACTTGATGATGTCGAGGTTGTGCTCGATCACGACCACGCTGTTGCCCGCGTCGACGAGCCGCTGGAGCACCTCGAGCAGACGCTGCACGTCGGCGAAGTGCAGCCCCGTGGTGGGCTCATCGAGGATGTAGAGCGTGCGCCCGGTGGCGATCTTCGAGAGCTCGGTGGCGAGCTTCACGCGCTGGGCCTCACCACCGGAGAGCGTCGTCGCCGGCTGGCCGAGGCGCACGTAGCCGAGGCCCACGGCGTCGAGCGTCTCCAGACGCCGGCGGACCTTGGGGATGTGCTCGAAGAAGCCCAGCGCCTCCTCGACGGGCATGTCGAGCACGTCGGCGATGCTCTTGCCCTTGAAGCGGATTTCGAGCGTCTCGCGGTTGTAGCGCTTGCCGTGGCACTGTTCGCAGGGCACATACACATCGGGCAGGAAGTGCATCTCGATCTTGATCTGCCCATCGCCGCGGCAGACCTCGCAGCGCCCGCCCTTGACGTTGAAGCTGAAGCGGCCTGGCTTGTAGCCGCGGACGCGCGCCTCCTGGGTCTTTGAGAAGAGGTCGCGGATCACGTCGAACAGGCCCGTGTAGGTGGCGGGGTTCGAGCGCGGCGTGCGTCCGATCGGCGACTGGTCGACGGCGATGATCTTGTCGAGCTCCTCGAGACCGTGGATCGCGCGGTGCGCCCCGGGGCGCTTGCGCGCGCGATGCAGGCGGTTGGCCACGGCCTTGAACAGCACGTCGTTGACGAGCGTGGACTTGCCCGAGCCCGAGACGCCGGTGACGCAGGTGAGCACGCCGAGCGGCACATGCACATCGATGTCGCGCAGGTTGTGCTGGCTTGCGCCGAGGATCTCGACGTAGCCGCTCGGCGTGCGACGGCGCTCTGGAGGCTCGATCGTGCGCGTGCCGGCGAGGAACTGCCCGGTCAGCGAGTCCTTGACCTTCTGGACCTCTGCGGCCGTGCCCTGAGCCACCACGCGCCCACCGTGTTCGCCGGCGCCGGGACCCATGTCGATGAGGTGGTCGGCCGCGCGCATCGTCTGCTCGTCGTGCTCGACCACGATCACCGTGTTGCCGAGGTCGCGCAGGCGCTCGAGCGTCGTGATCAGCTTCGAGTTGTCGCGCTGATGTAGCCCGATCGAGGGCTCATCGAGGATGTAGAGCACGCCGACGAGCGATGAGCCGATCTGCGTCGCGAGACGGATACGCTGGGCCTCCCCCCCGGACAGGGTCGCCGCGGCGCGCTCCATCGAGAGGTAGCCGATCCCGACGTTCTCCAGGAAGCGCAGCCGCTCTGAGATCTCGCGCACGATCAGGCGCGCGACGTGACGGTCGGTGTCAGAGAGCTCGACCTCCTCGAGCCACTCGAGCGCCCGCCGTGCCGAGAGCGCGCAGAAGTCCTCGATCCGTGTCCCCCCCACGAGCACAGCGCGGGACTCCGGGCGCAACCGCGCGCCGCCGCAGGCCGGGCAGGCGCGCAGCGACATGAACTCCTCGATCTTCTCGCGCGTCCACTCCGAATCGGTCTCGCGGTAGCGACGTTGCAGGTTCGTGACGATCCCCTCGAAGCGCGTCGCGTAGGAGCGCTGGCGCCCGTAGCGATTGCGGTAGGTGACCTGTACCGGCTCGCCGTTGGTGCCGTTGAGGAAGACATCGCGCTGCTCGTCGCTGAGCTCTTCCCACGGGGCTTCGAGATCGACCCCGTAGAGCTCGGCGATCGCCTCGGTCACCTGCTCGTAGTAGTTCGACGCGCTGCCCGCCCACGGCGCGATCGCGCCCTCGCTGATCGACAGCGAAGGGTCGGGCACGACCAGCTCCGGGTCGATTTCCATCTGCGAGCCGAGCCCGGTGCAGCGGTCGCAGGCACCGTGCGGGGAGTTGAACGAGAAGATCCGCGGCTCGAGCTCGACCAGCGAAGGCCCGTGCTCGGGGCAGGCGAAGCGCTCGGAGAACGTGAAGACGGTACCCGCCTCGGGCGCCTCTCCCGGCACGATCTGCGCGGAGGGCGCGCGCGTCCCCTTGGCGCCCTTGGTGTGCTCAACCTCCTCCTGGGCCCTGCTCGCTCCGACGATCTCGACTTCCAGCAGCCCATCGGCGAGCCCGACAGCGGTCTCGATCGAGTCGGCCAGGCGCTTGCGCACGTCGTGGCGCATCACCAGGCGATCGACCACCACCGCCACGTCGTGCTTGTAGCGCTTGTCGAGCACGATCGACTCCTCGAGCATGCGCACGCGGTCATCGATCTTCACACGCGTGAAGCCGTCGCTGCGAAGCTCCTCGAGGAGCTTTCCGTACTCCCCCTTGCGCCCGCGCACGACCGGCGCGAGCACCATGAAACGCGTTCCCTCGGCGAGCTCCATGACCTGGTCGATGATCTGCTCGGCGGACTGCCCGACGATCGGGCGGCCGCAGATCGGGCAGTGGGGCTTGCCGACGCGCGACCACAGCAGGCGCAGGTAGTCGTAGATCTCGGTGACCGTCCCGACCGTGGAGCGGGGATTGCGCGAGGTCGTCTTCTGATCGATCGAGATCGCCGGCGAGAGGCCCTCGATCGCGTCGACGTCGGGCTTGTCCATCTGGCCCAGGAACTGGCGCGCATAGGCGGAGAGCGACTCGACGTAGCGGCGCTGGCCCTCGGCGTAGATCGTGTCGAAGGCGAGGCTCGACTTGCCCGATCCGGAGAGACCCGTGATCACGACAAGCGCGTCGCGCGGAAGCTCCAGCGAGATGTCCTTGAGGTTGTGCTCCCGTGCGCCGGAGACGACTATCTGGTTGCCCACGGCCATGTGAGCTTCATTCTATGACGGCGAACAGACGTTCGCCTGCGCGAGTTTCGCTAACTGCGTATTTTCTCGGCGGCTCAGCCCTCGACGGCGGCGTAGACCTCGTCGACCAGCTTCAGCCTGTCGGGGAGCTGGAAGTTCTCGGCCAGGTAGCGCTCGGTGTCGGCGCGCGATTCGCCGTTGAGCGCCATGTTCAGCGCGATCAGGCGTGCTCCGTCGAGGTCGTTGCCGGCGGGGGCTGGTGCGGCGGCTTCGGGCTGTGCGGGCTGCACCAGGGGCGGCGGCGGTGCAGCAGGTGAAGGCGAAGCGGCCAGCGCCTCGTCGAGGCGCGTCTCGAACACGCCACGCTGGTCGGCCTCCGGCAGATCGCGTCCGGAGGCGGCGTCGTAGAGCTCGCTCATGTTCGTCTCGACGGTCTGCAGATCGGCCGCGAGGCGTCCCGCTCCGGCGCGCAGGCTCTCGATCAGGCCGCTCACCTCGCTGTCCATCGAGCCCACCCGCTCGAGCAGACTCGCGGCAACCTGGGCGACGGCGGCGACGTGGGCGCGGGCCTTCTCGATCGCCTCGCCGCGTGTGCTCTCGGCGTCGCGGTCGGCGGCCTCGCGCACCTGCCGGGCCGCCTGGAGCGCGTGACGCTCGATCTCCGAAGCCGCGGTCTCGGCGGCGGCGAGGATGCTCTGAACCTGGGTGCCCGCGGTCGAGGCCAGCGAGATGTCGGGGCCGCCCGTGATTGCGGCGCGCTGGACTTCCTCGAACTCGGCGGCGAGCGCTCGCAGATGGGCGTCGACGGCGCCCGCGTCATAGCCGCGTCGGGCGATCGGGAAGTCCCTGCGTTCGATTGCCTGGCGGTCGAACTCCACGGCGGGCATCCTAGGGGATGCGGCGGCGGTTAGTTGCCACTCGGCGAGGCCTCCTCCGCGGGAGCTTCCTCGGAGCGGATCTCCTGCAGGTCGCGGCGCAGCTCGCGCAGCTCGTCGCGCAGCTGCGCGGCGTACTCGAAGCGCAGATCGTCGGCCGCCGCGATCATCTCCTCCTCGAGCTCCACGACCATCCGCGCGAGCTCGTGCTTCGGCATCTCCTTGCCCGCGCCGCGCTTGGCGGTGCGGCGTTTGCGCCCGCGCGGAACCTTGGACTCGGCCTGCAGGAACTCGGCGATGTCGGAGATGCCCTTGACGATCGTCGCCGCCGTGATCCCGTGCTTCTCGTTGTAGGCGAGCTGGATTTCGCGGCGGCGGTCGGTCTCAGAGATCGCGGCGCGCATCGCGCGGGTCTCCTTGTCGGCATACATCAGCACGGTCCCGTCGACGTTGCGCGCGGCACGCCCGATCGTCTGGATCAGTGAGGTCTCGCCACGCAGGAAGCCCTCCTTGTCGGCGTCGAGGATCGCGACCAGCGAGACCTCGGGCAGATCGAGGCCCTCGCGCAGGAGGTTGACGCCGACGAGCACGTCGTACTCGCCGAGACGCAGGTCGCGAATGATCTGAATGCGTTCGAGCGTGTCGATCTCGGAGTGCAGGTAGCGCGTCTTGAAACCCATCTCCAGCAGGTACTGGGAGAGGTCCTCGCTCATCTTCTTCGTCAGCGTCGTGACCAGCACGCGCTCGTTTCGCTCGACGCGCTTGCGCACTTCGTTCATCAGGTCGTCGATCTGGTTCTTGGTCTCGCGCACCTCGACCGACGGGTCGACGATCCCGGTCGGGCGCACGATCTGCTCGACGATGCGAGTCGAGTTCGTGCGCTCGTATTCGCTGGGCGTAGCGGAGACGAACAGCAGCTGCGGCGTGATCGAGAGGAACTCGGCAAATGTCTGCGGGCGGTTGTCCATCGCGCTGGGGAGGCGAAAGCCGTAGTCGACGAGCGTCTGCTTGCGCGAGCGGTCACCCTCGAACATGCCGCCGATCTGCGGCACCGTCTGGTGGGACTCGTCGCAGAAGCAGATGAAGTCCTTGGGGAAGTAGTCGATCAGGCAGTAGGGGCGGCTGCCGGGCGGGCGCCCGTCGAGGATGCGCGAGTAGTTCTCGATTCCCGAGCAGAAGCCGACCTCGCGCAGCATCTCCATGTCGTACTGCGTGCGCTGGCGCAGGCGGTGGGACTCGAGCTGCTTGCCTTCTGACTCGAGCTGCTCGCAGCGCTCGTTGAGCTCACGGCCGATCTCCGCGACGCCGTCCTCGATCGTGCCCTCCTTGACGTTGTAGTGCGTCGCCGGCCAGATCGCCACGTGCTCGAGATCATCCTGGAGCAGCTCGCCGGTGAGCGGATCGAACTGCTGCAGGCGTTCGACCTCCTCGCCGAACATCGTCGCGCGGAACGCCGTCTCGGCGTAGGCGGGGAACACCTCGAGCGTGTCGCCGCGCACGCGGAAGGTTCCACGCGAGAGCACGCTGTCGTTGCGCGTGTACTGGATCGAGACGAGTTTGCGCAGCAGCTGGTCGCGGTCAACTTCCTCGCCGCGCTTGAGGATCTGCATGTTCATCGCATAGGTCTCGGGCGAGCCGAGACCGTAGATGCATGACACCGAGGCGACCACGATCACGTCGCGGCGCGCGAACACCGCGGCGGTGGCGGCGTGGCGCAGGCGGTCGACCTCCTGGTTGATCGCCGAGTCCTTCTCGATGTAGAGGTCGCGGCTCGGCACGTAGGCCTCGGGCTGGTAGTAGTCGTAATAGGACACGAAGTACTCGACCGCGTTGTCCGGGAAGAACGTGCGGAACTCGTTGCACAGCTGCGCGGCGAGCGTCTTGTTGTGTGCGATCACGAGCGTCGGGCGCTGGACCGCCTCGATCACGCCCGCCATCGCCATCGTCTTGCCGGTGCCGGTCGCGCCGAGCAGCGTCTGGAAGCGTTCACCCTGCTCCACGCCTTCCGCGAGCGAGGCGATCGCCTTCGGCTGATCGGCGGTGGGAGTGAAGACCGAGTCGAGCTTGAAGTCGGGCATCGACCTCTACCGTAGCGAGCCGCCGCGCTCCCGCCGGGAGCGCACGGGCGAGCCCCGGGACGAGTGGGCGAGCACCCTATAGTCCCAGCTCACGCGGGTAGGTCGCGCGGTAGGCCCGCTGAGCGGTGAGCACGCGCTGGACGTATTCGCGGGTCTCCGGAAAGGGAATCTCGGCCGCTTTCAGGTGACCGCCAGCGTCGATCGCGTGAGCGACCCAGTGGTCGACGTTCGCAAGGCCGCCGTTGTAGGCCGCGACCGCCAGCATCTCATCGCCGTGGTAGTGGTCGAGCAGGTAGCGCAGGTAGTAGCTGCCGTAGGCAACGTTGATGCGCGGACTCGCCAGGTCGCTGGTCGTGAAGCGACTGCCACCGGACAGATGGGCCAGATACAGCGCTGTCGCCGGCAGAATCTGCATCAGGCCCTGGGCCCCGGCCGAGGAGGGCCGCGGTTCGAATTTCGACTCCGCGTAGATGACCGCGGCGATCAGCGCCGGGTCGAGGTGCTTCGCGGCGGCCTGTTCGCGGATGATCGCGGTTTCGCTCAGCGGCAGCGCGCTGTTGACATTGGCCTTCTCCAAACCGGACAGGACCACCGCCCCGAACACGAGCAGGATCGCGATCACCACACCTGTGCCGAACGCGCGCTGAGTCATCCCCTCAGCTTCTCAAGGATCGCCGACAGCTCCAGCTCAAGCTGCTGCTCGCTGCCGTCGTTGTGCACGACGAACGTCGCGCGCCGTGCCTTCTCCTCCTGGGAGAGCTGGCGCGAGGCGCGCTCCTCGACCACCGCATGGCCCCGCGAGGCGGCGCGTGAACGACGCACGTCCTCATCAGCCACGATCGCGATCGTGGCGTCGTAGATCCCCTCCATGCCGGCCTCGAACAGGAGCGGCGTCTCGACGACCGCCGCCCGGGGCTGGGGCTCGCGGGCGCGCGCGTCTTCGAGCCAGCTCGCCACACGCGCGCCGACAAGCGGCCAGATCAGGCCCTCCAGCCAGGCGCGGTCGCGCTCCTCGGCGAAGGCTCGCCGCGCGAGCGCCGCACGATCGACCACCCCCCCGGGCGCGACATCCTCGCCGAAGCGCGCGACCACGGCGTCGCGCAACTGCGCTCCCTCATACAGCTCGTGGACGACCGCGTCGGTCGAGAGCACCTCAGCGCCCAGGCGCTCGAGCGCCGCGAGCGCGGTCGACTTGCCCGCACCGAGCCCGCCCGTCAGCCCGAGGAATGGCGGCGCCATCCCGCCCGCCCGCAGGCCGCGTCAGTCCTGCTGAGAGGTCTCGGCGCTGAGCTCAGGCTCAGCCGCCGTGCCCTGCGCCGCGCCGTTGCTGGCGGCGTCGGGGGTCTCTTCGCTCGTCTCGACAGGCGCCTCGGTGACGGGCGAAGGCACCTCCGCCTCGGCCTCTGCGACAGGCGTCTCGGCCTCCGCGGCGGGCACCTCGGACTCTGTGGTCGGTGTCTCCGCGACGGTGTCGTGCGCCTCTGCGACGGGCACCTCTGCCTCGGCGGCGACGTCGGGGACCGCCTCCGGTGCCTGCGCGAGCTCAGGGGCGCTCTCCGGCTCCTGTGCGCCAGCCGGCTCCGGGGCCTCGGCGGCCTCATCGGCGCCCTGCGGCGCCTCGGCAGTCTGTGCCTCGGGCTCGCCCGGGCGAGACACCGGCAGCAACTGGTCCTCGACGCGCTTGGCCGACAGCGACAGGCGCCGGCGCTCGGAGTCGATCTCGAGGATCTTGACGCGGATCTCATCGCCGGGATGCACGATCTCGCGCGGGCTCTCGACGTGATGGGGAGCGAGCTCGGAGATGTGCACGAGCCCCTCGACGCCGTCGAGTATCTCCACAAACGCCCCGAAGGTAACGACCTTCGTGACCTTGCCGGCCAGCTCGTCGCCGACGTTGTAGGTGTCGACGATGCGCTGCCAGGGGTCTTCCTGGGTCTGCTTGAGACCGAGCGAGATGCGCTGGCGGTCACGGTCGATGTCGAGCACCTTGACCTTGACGGTGTCGCCGATCGCCAGGATCTCGGAAGGATGGTTTACGTGCGACCAGGAGAGCTCGGAGATGTGGATCAGGCCGTCGATACCGTCGAGGTCGACGAACGCGCCGAAGTCGACGATGTTCGAGATCTGCCCCTCCACGACCGTCCCGGGCTGCAGGCGGTCGAGGATCTGCTGGCGGACCTCCTTGCGCTCCTCCTCGAGCACCGCGCGGCGCGAGAGCACGACGTTGTTGCGCGAGCGATTGAGCTCGATCACCTTCGTCTCGATCTTCGTGCCCATGTACTCGTCGAGGTTCGGCACGCGGCGGATGTCCACGAGTGAGGCGGGCAGGAAGCCGCGCACACCGAGATCGATGATCAGCCCGCCCTTGACGACCTCGATGACCGTGCCCTCGACCGGCTCGCCGGACTCGGCGGCGGTTTCGATGCGGCGCCAGGCCTTCTCGAAGCGGGCGCGCTTCTTGGACATGATCAGGCGACCGTCCTGGTCCTCCTTGGTCATGACGATCGCGTCGACCTCCTCGCCGAGGTGGACCTCCTCGTTCGGATCGACGGCCTTGCGGATCGAAAGCTCGTTGGCCGGGATGACGCCCTCGGACTTGTAGCCGATGTCGACGAGGACCTCGTCCTTGTCGATCCGGACGACGTGGCCCGTGACGACCTCGCCCTCCTCTATCGGGCGGAACGTCGCGTCGTAATTGGGCACGATCTGGCCGTCGACTTCCAGCAGCAGGCCGTTTGACCCGTCGACAACGCGAGCCCCAGGGTTCTCCATCAAGGTTTGCACCGGCCGAAGCGTAGCGCAGCCGTATCATTGCCGGGGATATGCCTGTTCGAGCGACCAAGCGCGGAGAGATGCGCACCCGCTTGGAGCGCGACTGCGACGTGCTCATCTGCGGGGCGAGCTTCGCCGGCCTGGCCGTTGCGCGGGAGCTGGCCGGCTCGGGTGCACGGGTTCTGATGATCGATAGATATGAGATCGGCGAGCGCCAGACCTCGGCCTGCGGGATCCCAACGGCCTGGCTCGAGTCGATGGATCTGACGGGCTCTGTGCGACAGACCTTCGACGAGCTGACCGTGCATACGCCCTACCGCACCTCGCGCTGGCCGCTGCCATGGACGTTCTCGACGTTCGACTACCGCGAGCTGTGCGCGGCGATGTGGGAGCAGGCCGGCGACGGCGAGCTCGAGTTCGAGACCGCGACCGTCACCGCCCGCCGCGGTCATGTCGTTGAGACCGATCGCGGCGAGCTGCGCGCGCCGCTGATCGTCGACGGGCTGGGCTGGCGGCGCGTGCTCTCAAACGCCAGCCCGATCCAGCCACCCAATGCACGGCTCTCGCGCGGCCTGGAGGTTCACCCCAAGGGCCAGGGCGAGGAGATGGAACTGTGGCTCGACTCCAACTACATCCGCGCCGGCTACGGCTGGAGCTTCCCGGCCGGCGATGAGCTGCGCATCGGCATCGGCTCCTTCTGGCCCTCGCACCACGTCAAGGAGCCGACCGTCACGCTCGCGGGCGATCTCGGCCTGCCCCCGGACGGCTATCAGGGCAACTGGATTCCCCACCAGCTGCGCCGCGCGGTCGAGGACAGCGTGTTCTTCACGGGCGATTCGGCCGGCCACTGTCTCCCACTCACCGCCGAGGGCATCCGCACGGCGATCTACTTCGGCCTCGCGTGCGGGCGTGAGCTGCGCGCGGTGATCGAGGGGCGCCTCACGCGCGAGCAGGCGCTGAGCCGCTACGGCGCCTTCTCCGACGCGCATGGGCGCAAATTCGCCTGGCTGCTCGCGGTGCAGCGCGCGATCGGGCAGATCACGCCGTCTCGCGCCGCGACCGCCGTGACGCGCGCCTTCGAGAGCCGGCGCATCTCCCACTGGGCCTTCAATCACTATCTGGCGATCGCACCGCCCTCCTTCGCGCTGGGCGGCCCGCGGAGGAGCAACCGGCACGGCCGCCATCTCATCGCCGCCGCGGGCTGAGCTCAGCCCGCGAGCTGGGCGAGCGCGACGGCGAGACGGCGGATGCCCTCCTCGATCGCCTGTTCGGACAGGTTCGCGTAGCCGAGCACGAGCCCGTCGTCGCGCGCCCGTGGCTCCATGTAGCCGTAGCCGAGCGGATATACGCCAACGCCCTGACGCCGGGCGGCCGTGATGATCTCTGAGCCCTCGACGGGGCGTCCGAGGCGCACGATCGCCGCCAGGCCGGCAGCAACGCCGGTGACGCGCGCGCCGGGCAGATGCACTCGCACCGCGCGCACGAGCGCGTCACGGCGCGCGCGGTAGCGGCGACGAGCCTGGCGCAGATGGCTGTCGTAGGCGCCGCTGTCGAGTAGCCGGGCGAGCGCGAGCTGGTCGATCGTCGGGCTGCCGTGGTCGGCGAGCGCCTTCTGCTCGACGATCGCTCCGAAGAGGTGCGCGGGCGCCACCATCCAGCCGAGCCGCAGCGCGGGAGCGAGCGTCTTGCTGACGCTCCCTGTGTAAAGGACGCGATCCGGCGCGAGACCCTGCAGCGCGCCCAGCGGGGCGCGGTCGTAGCGATACTCGGCGTCGTAGTCGTCCTCGACGATCAGGCTGTCCGCGAGGTTGGCCCACGCCAGCAGCGCCGCGCGGCGCGAAGAGGAGAGCGCCACCCCCGTCGGTGACTGATGGGCCGGCGTCACGATCACAGCCCCTACCGGCTCGCCCGCGCCGGCAGCCGGCAGGTCCTCGATACGCGCGCCGTGCTCGTCGACGGCCAACGGCGTGAGCGTCGCGCCGTTGGCGGTGAGAATCCCCCGGTGCACCGGCAGGCTCGGGTCCTCGACGACGATCCGCGCGCCGGCCAGCGTCCGCGCGAGCAGCGCGAAGCCCTGGGCCACACCGGCGCAGACGATGATCGACTCAGGGTCCGCGACGACGCCCCGCACCCGCCGCAGGTGCCCGGCCAGCGCCCGGCGCAGCTCAGGCGCGCCACGCGGGTCGGGGTATCCGAAGGCCTGGTCGGGCGCCTCGCGCAGCGTCTCGCGCAGAACACGCAGCCATGCGCGGCGCGGGAAGCTCGCGAGATCCGGATAGCCCGGGAAGAAGTCGAACGCGGGCGGGCGCGGAGCGGGCGCCGCGCTGCTCGCCGGCGCCGGCGCGGCCGTCTCAGCCACGAAGGTCCCCGCGCCAGGCCGCGCGACCAGATAGCCCTCCGCCAGAAGCTGGGAGTAGGCGTCGACGACGATGCGCCGTGAGACAC
>JACDGG010000040.1 GCA_013815355.1 Solirubrobacterales bacterium | reverse complement strand
GCCCCGACCGGCGCCTGACCCGCGCGCGCACGTTCACCGAGCCGTGCCGAGCGCTCGCGCAGCCAGCTCAGCGAGCGCGGCTCCCCGCAGTGCTCGCGCCAGCCCTCGAGCACGCTCTCGAGCTGCTCTCGCTCGTGCACCCGCGCGAGCACCTCGACACGCCCACCGCCCTCGCCGGCGGGGCCGAGCCGCACCAGATAGAGCTCGCCCGTGTCCATCACCCACGCAGCACGATGCAGCGGGCCGTCCTGCTGCTCGCGCCACCACAGCCCGACGTCGAGCTCGCGTGAGTGGATGCGGCGCTCCTCAGCGGTGTAGAAGCTCGCAAGCGTTGGATAGCGCTGGGCTCGCGGCGCTCCGCGGCCGACAACTTTGCGTCTCATCAGGCAACACCGTGGCTTTCGCGATGGAGGTTGAGCGACAAGCCTCCTGCCTCGGCCTAAACGAGGGGTTACCAAGCGGTAAGGATTGCTCCAAGCTCGCCCGGGAGAACCGTGTCACCGGCCCGTGTGGGCCGGTGACTCAGTGCTCGCGGGACGGCGTCAGCCGTTCAGGCGCTTCTTCAGGGCGCTCGCCGCCGAGAACTTCGCCGCCTTGGAGGCTGCGATGTTGATCGTCTCGCCGGTCGATGGGTTGCGCCCCTGCCGTGCGGCCCGGTGGCTGACGCTGAACTTTCCGAAGCCCGCAAGCGCGACTTCACCCCCGCCGGCCAGCTCGTCGGAGATCACCTCGATCGCCGCCTCCACCACCTGTCGTGCCTGGCTGGCGGCCAGTCCAGTGCGCTCTGCGACCTGCTCGCCTAGCTCGTTCTTGGTCATGCCACTCCCTTCTCGAGTGTCGTTGCTGCGAGCAGGCTAACCGCTGGTGAGGACGGCCAGACGCTATTTCGGGCCTGTAGGGCCCTCGGGAAGCCCTAATTTCCGGGGAACTTAGCGGGCGCGACCGCTCTCAGAGAGCCCTCAGCGGTGCGCTCGGAGGCACTTTCGGTCCGTGTGGAGGCCAGCGGACCGGCAGCGAAGGCCGCCCACAGCACGCTCAGCCAGGCGCAGCAGGCGAGCCCCACGTGCACCCACACGAGCTCCGTGGGCAGGTGCGTCTCGTACTGATCGAGCCCCACGATGCCCTGCAGCGCGAGCAGCACGCAGAGGACCGTCAGCGGGCGCTGCACGCTCTGATCGACGCGGCGCTTGCGCGCAACCCACCACAGCGCGACGGCGGCGATGCTGAACAGCAGAGCGATCTCAGCATGGCGGTGGATCACGAAGTCCATCGTGCCGCTGCCGTCGATGCTCAGGCGGTTGATCTTCTGCCCCGGCGAGCCGCCCGCGTTGGGGCCCGCAGCGGTGGCGGCCGTGCCGGCGAAGATCGTCACGGCGCCGAACACCGCCAGGCCGCGCAGCGAGAGGCCCAGGCTGCGGTCCAGCGGAGCCGACGGGGCCGTGTCCGGGCGGGCGCCGTTGGTGCTGGCAACTCGCTCGCTCAACGCGGGCTCGAGCAACGATCTCCTGGCGCGCCACGCGAGCAGCGCCGCGGCGAGCAGGATCAGCATCGAGAGCGCGAAGTGGCCCATCACCCAGCCGTAGTCGAGCGCGCCTTTGACCGTGAAGCCACCGAGCACCGCCTGGGCGATGACGCCGAGCGGCAGGAGCGCCCCGAGCCACATCAGGTCGCGGCGGTACGGGCGCCGGCGCAGCGCGCCCAGCCAGGCGAAGCCTGCAGCGAGCACCACGGGCACGCTGAGCACGCGGTTTGAGAACTCGATCACGGCGTGCGAGTTCAGCGGCGGGTACACGTTGCCGTAGCACTTCGGCCACGTCGGGCAGCCCAGCCCGGAGCCCGTCAGGCGCACGGCGGCGCCGCTCAGCACGATCAGCGTGAGGGCGAGCAGCGCCGCGTAGGCAAACCACACGTACTGCTGCGGGGTAAGCGTGTAGCCGTTGCTGCGCTCGCGCAGGCGCTCGAGTCGAGACATCTCCCTAAGGATGCCACTCGAAGGGAAGTTCGTCTGCGATCTCGCGCAGCCGCGGCGCACGGGCATCGCGCTCGGAGACCGTCAGCTCGGCCTTTGGCAGGGACCAGTCGATCGCGATATCCGGGTCATCCCAGGCGATACCTCGTTCTACCTCCGGGTCGTAGTAGGCGCTCTGCTTGTAGATCACGTCGGCCACCTCGCTGAGGGCGCAGAAGCCGTGTGCGAAGCCGACGGGCACATACACCTGGCGCATCGCGACATCGTCGAGCACGACGCCCTCCCACTGGCCGTAGGTCGGCGAGCCGCGGCGCAGGTCCACGCCCACATCGAGGATCGCGCCGCGCGCGCAGCGCACGAGCTTGGCCACGCCCGCGCCGAGTTGGAAGTGGAGGCCCCGCACGACCCCGCGCGTGGAGCGCGAGTGGTTGTCCTGGATCAGCTCCAGGGCCGGATCGATGCCGATCTCGGTGTGCTGCTCGCGGCGATAGGTCTCCACGAAGAAGCCGCGCTCGTCGGCGTGGGCTGTCGGTTGGAGCGCCACCAGGCCTTCGATTCCGGTCGGGATGACGCGCACGATCGGGAGGTTAGCGGTGCTGAAGGAGGCGGGAGCCCCGACCGCAGCTCAGGGTCGCAAGTTCGGCGCGAGCCTGCGCTTGGCCGCCCGCAGCGGGGCGGTGACGCGCCAGCTTGCCGATTGCTGGAGCCCTTCCAGCACCTGCCGGCTGCGCGCCTGCTGGCTCTCGAGCTCGCGAACCGTTCGCTCGAGCGCCGTCGCGCGGCCCTGCAGCGCCTCTGTCTCGGCCTGCAGGTCCGCGTTGCGCGCGAGGAATCCGCGATTCCCGTCACGCAGCCGCTCCCGCTCCCCATGTGCGTCGGCCAGCCCCTGCGCCACGTGTGCCTGACGCAGGCGCACCTCCGGATCTGGAGCGTCCGTGCCGGCAACGAGGCGGAGGTGCGCGTACATCGCGTCGGGCTCCGGAGCGTCCGTGTGAAGCGCGTTGGCCCTCTCATCGGCACGGCGCAGCTCAGGTCGGAAGGCCCCCTGCACGATCGCCTGTCCGTCCACCCCGTGAGCGTCCCCGCCCGCGAAGTCAGCCAGCTTCGCCACGACTGCTGCGGCGTCCTCAAACCAGTCCTCGTAGAACACGAACGTGCGTCGCTCGTGAACCGTCTCGGAGAGAATCAGAGCGTTGACCTTCAGCCACAGCGAGACGGTGGCGCGCTCGTGCGCGCCGGGCAGGCCGGTTTCCTCCACCGAGCTGATCACCGCCGCGGGCTTTCGCACGCAGATCACGTAGTGCATTTCCCCGATGAGCTCCCGCCAGAACCGCAGCACGACGGCTGTCCTGGGGTCCTTGAAGCCCCATCTGCGGCCTGGCTCCTCGGCGAGTCCGGTGATGAGGTGGCTCGCCCCCTCGCGCAGCGTCTGGACGCGGGGATCCGACGTCCACCCCGGCCTGAGGTCCGGCGGCCGGTACCAGCTACCGCCGAAGATCTCGAGGAGCGCCTCGTTGACACGGTAGATCTCCGCGTTCTCCCAGTAGCCCGTTTCATTCTGCTCGGACGGTGGAAGCAGGTCGCTGCAGGCCCCGAGGTGCACGCCCATCAGGTTCAGCGAACGCGTCACGAGCGAAGTGCCGCTACGACCGACGCTGAGCACGCACAGCGGAGGTGCCTTCTGGGAGTGAGAGCCTGAGTTCACTTGCAGGAACGCTAGCGTGGGTTGACGACGAGGGCAAACGCGAGTCCTCGAGCGTGTGGCCATGCGCGCTTGTGACATCTCACCTATATTCGCGCCAGTGCCGGACCTCGAGTGCCCCCCTCAGAGCTCGCGCTCACACCACCAGGAGTGGCCCCTGGGGCCGCAGGATCCGAAGCTCGACGGTCAGGAGGTTCACGTCTGGCGAATCGATCTCCTAGATGTCGACGAGCGGAGCTGTCACTCGCTGAGCGTCGCCGAGCTCGAGCGCGCCCACTCGATTCTCAGTGCACGCCGCAGCGCATTGTGGAGGCGCTCGCGCCACGTCCTGCGGCTGCTGCTCGGCCGCTACCTGAACGTCGAGGCACGCATGGTGGAGCTAACCGTCGGCAGCGGTGGGAAGCCGGCGCTGGCCCTCGCGGGCCGATCCTCAACCCCGACTCAGAGCGAACGCTCGCAGCTCACCTTCAACCTGTCGCACTCCGGCCGGCTCGCATTGTGCGCGTTCACCCGCAGCGGACAGGTGGGCATCGACGTGGAGCAAGCGCGCCCGGCTCCAGGCTTGAGCGCCCTGTCCGATCGCGTGTTCGGAGCCGAAGAGGCAACGCGCATAGCAGCGCTGGTGGACCCGGGCGAGCGTGAGCGCGAGCTGCTTCGGGGCTGGACCTTGCGTGAGGCGGCGCTCAAGTGCCACGGTGCCGCCGAGGCGACACCGGATTTACCACGCGCCTCGCAGCCGTGGTTGCACGCGCTCGACCCGGGCGCGGGAGCTGTGGCTACGCTCGCGGCGGAGCGCGCGAATCTCACCGTGAGGCAGTGGAGCTGGCACCCACCGCGCTGACGAGCGCGCCGAGGAGGTGCGCTCAGTGGTGGGCCCGACGACGGCGATGCTTCGGCTTTGGCCTCGCGTGGTAGACGGCGAGGTTGAGGCGCGAAACGTTGCGCTCCTTGTCATAGGCGATGAACGAGAGCACGTGGCGACCGAAGGAGATGTGCTTCGCCCCCTGCCAGTGCAGCACTCCCGAGAGCGTGTCGGGGTAGTTCGAGCCGTCGTAGTTGCGGATCAGGTGTCCGTCGACCTCGAGGCGGATCCTGAAGACGCCCTGTGAGCTCTTGGCGAGGACGTGAATGGGCAGCGGTCCCCGGTACTTGATGTGATCGAAGGGCGAGCCGACGGTGATCTTCGGACCTGTGAAGTTCCCGCAGGGTTCGCTCAGCTGGTCGCCGTTCTTGACGTAGTCGCGCATCGCGGTGAAGGAAGGCTTGCGCGAGCCATCGGCGCGGACGAGACCGGAGACCGTCGAGCCTTCATCGTGGATCGGGAACCACAGGGCCACCTGAACGTAGGGATTCTGTGCGAGGCAGTGATAGGCCTGACGCAGGTAGCTCGCCTGCGTTTCCTCGCTCACGCCCGCAGCCGTCTGCCCTGCCCAGGCGCCTTCGTTGCATGTAGCGCTCGTGGTGCGCCAGCTCATCTCGGTCATCCAGATCGGCTTGTCGTCGCCGTGGGCGATCATTGTGGAGTGCACTTCGCGGTAGGCCAGGAAAGAGTCCGTGATCAGACGGTTGTCTGAGCCGCGAAGGAAGTCGTAGGGGGAGAGTTTGTTGCAGGCCGTGTCGGTGTGCACGCCCACAGCGTCGAAGAAGCCCTTGCCCCCCGCCGCGTACACGCCTTCCACGAATTGGAAGTCGTTGCCTGTCAGGCCTCCCAGAACGACGGTGGCGCTTGGTTCGGCTGCCTTGACCGCCGGGTAGGCGGCCTTGAGCAGTCGCACGTAGGCGCCGGGGTCAGGCGCTCCGGTCCACCATGCCGACGCGTCCTCCTCGTTCCAGATCTCATATGCGGCGACGCGGCTCCCGAAATGCTGCGCGAGCATCCCGATCATGTGCGCGTAGTCCTGGGGATTTGCCGGAGGAGAGTGTTCGTTGGCGGCACCGGTCTCCCACTGCGGTGAGTCGACCACGTCGAGGATCACGTTCGTTCCGGGCGGCAGCTGGCTAAGCGCCTGATCGTAGGAGGTCAACCAGCTCGCCGAATAGGCGCCGCGGGCCGGCTCGATGTCGGGCCAGGTCACGAACATGCGCACCCAATGGGTTCCCACAGCTTTGATGTCGGCGATGTGCAGGGCGTTGGGGCCAGGGATGGCCACGCCAGGCTCTGCGGCGCCGGCGCTCGGGGCAGCGGTCATCGCCGCCAGCGTCGCCAATCCCGCGAGTAGGCAGACGGGCAGCCGTCGCGCCGGCCACGCGGCCGAAGGCCGACCCGCAGTAAAGTGTTTTATCGCCATCAGCTTTCCATCGGCGCCGTGACAACGGGCTTGAGCCCTCCGTGAAAAGCGTAGACAGACATATCTCTCGTGTGCTGGCGCGCATCGACAGCGAGAGCGGCCAGGGAGACATATCCTTGCTCGTTCTTATGTTCCGGCACCTCAACAGCGCTCTCGTCGAGCAAGTAGGAGTAAGCATCGCTTGGGCGTCCCCTCATGGCGGATAGGATCGCCGGCGTCTGGGCGCGATTGACACCCTCGCGTGCCGCCCACCTCCGTCAATTCCTCAGGTTCGCCGTCGTCGGCGTCATCCAAAATGCCCTCAATGTCGCCGTCTTCGCTGCTGCGGTCGCGATCCAGGTGCCCTTTCTCCTCGCCTCCATCATCGCCGCGGTCGTGGCGCTCGGTGTGAGCTTTTCGCTCAACCGACGCTGGACGTTCGCCGCCGCAACCAAACAGACGGGGGCTCAGGCGATTCGCTACGTGAGCATCTGGGTCACGATTCTGCTTGCGGGGCTTCCCATGCTTGCGCTGCTCGTCGAAGTCGGCGGTATTCCGAAGGTGCTTGCACAGGCGACCGTCGTGATGCTCGGAGCTCCGGTGAGCTATGCGGCGCAGCGCCGCTGGACCTTCAGTATTGGGCTGGACGGGCGCGGGGCTGGCAGCCCCTAGTCTCGCCAGCGGTGCAGCCAGACCTGCGTCCGCGCAGTCCGGTAGCCGTTAGCCTGATATAGGCGCTGTGCGGCAATGTTGTGGGCTTGGGTGACGACCTGAGCCGTCGTCAGCGCCGCCTCAGTGAAAACGGCGCCCGCTCCGGCAAGCAAAGAGCTACCCACACCACGCCCCGCGGCGTCCGCCGCGACACCCAGCAGCCCGATGCTGCCAGTGCCCGAGGTGAGTCCCAAGTCGCAAACAACGAAGCCGCTGTAATCCTCTGCCACGAGCGCGAGCCAACTCCCTTCCCCTGCCAATCCCCTGCGCAGCCACTGCACGTAAAGATCCGCGCTGCGCCCACGGGGAAAGCCGCTATCCGCGTGGAACCGTGTACCAGCAAAGCGCTCTCGGGCAATCGGTGCGAGTCGCTCGAGATCATCGACCGACCCCCGTCGCAGTCCCCTCAATGTGGCCGGGTGACCCTCGACTCGCCGTGCTAGCTCGACGCGCACGTCGCGCACGAGGAACCCATGCCGCTGGGAGCTGTCAAGCAGAGCGTGGTCGTCCGCAGCGACGAGCATGTAGACGCAGCGAAGTGCATGTTGGTCGGCTTCCTTAGTCGCGGCCTCGACATCCCCCACTGCGATTCCCTCTGCGACCTTGCCTATTGGAAATCCAAAGAACGAGCTGTCCCAGGCGAGCTCCTCGACTAGGCTCACGTAGGCCGCTCCGCAGGGAGTGACAATGGGCCGGGCGGAGACGCCTCGATTCGATGTGCCGAGTCAACCACGAAATACGGCCTGGCCTTCGCCTCGCTGTAGATCCGCCCTACGTACTCGCCGATCATTGCCACCAGCAGAAGCAGAACCGCAAGGAGCGCGAATACGAGGGCAAAGGCCGAGACTGTGCCCGAAACTCCGGCGCCCACGGCGATGCGGTAGACGATGAAGATGACCGTGCCCACAAACCCACCAATCGAGGCAATCAACCCCAGGCTCGTGAGCAGGCGCAACGGAAAAACCGAATAGCCGGTGATCAAGTCGAACACCAACTCGACCAATGCCGCGAGGCGATAGCTTGACCCTCTGGGCCCTCGCGGCTCGTGAGCGATCGGCACCTCCTTGATCGGGACGCCGAGCCATGCCACGACGGCGGGAACATAGCGGTGACGCTCGGTGAACGTCAGCATGAGATCGACTGTCTGGCGATCGTATGCCCTGAACATCGACCCGAAGTCTCGGAGCTGCGTACGGGTCTGTCCGTTAAGCCACCTTGTCAGGGCCCATGTGATCAGACGCCTCATGAACGGATCGCGCCTCTCGGCCCGGTAGCCCGAGACGACCGGGAACTCTGAACTGAGCTCAGCCAACAACTTGGGAATCTCCTCGGGCGGATACTGCAGATCGCTGTCGAGGGTCACCACCCGGTTCCCGCGAGCATGTGCAAGCCCGGCAAAAACGGCAGGGTGCTGGCCGAAGTTTCGTGTGAGTCGAACAATTGTCGTCGGATGCCGGAAGCCCTTCGCTAGCTCGAGAGCAACCGGTGTGGTGCGGTCGAGACCGCCATCGTCCACGAGGACGAGCTCGCCACCATCCTCCTGCGCATCCAAGATCGGGCCACAGCGATCGAAGATGTCCGGGAGCGCGCGTTCGTCCCTATAAAGCGGGATCACGATACTAAGTCCCCAGCCCTCATCGTTCGTGTCCGCGCGCATCGCTCGCTCTCGGTCCATCGCCCTATCGTCGCATGCCTGGCAGCCACCGCGGAGCCGGGTAGGATAGCCCCGGTGACGGAGGCTACCAACATCCCCTTCAATCGGCCGTCGCTGGCCGGAGGCGAGCACCGCTACATCGACGAGGCCCTCGCGAGCGGGAAGCTGTCGGGCAATGGGCAATTCGCCGATCGCTGTGCACAGTGGCTTGAGCGGCATACCGGCGCCACCAAGGCCTTGATCACACCGTCGTGTACCGCCGCGCTGGAGATGAGCGGCATCCTCGCGGAACTGACTCCCGGCGATGAGGTGATAGTCCCCGACTTTGCATTCGTCTCGACGGCCAACGCATTTGTGCTGCGCGGCGCCGTGCCGGTGTTCGTCGACATCGACCCCCGGACGCTCAACATCGATCCAGCTGCGATCGAACAAGCGATCAGCGAGAGAACACGCGCGATAGTGGTGATTCACTACGGAGGCGTCGCCTGCAACATGGATCGCATCCTGGCGATCGCAAGGAGACATGAACTCACGGTCATCGAGGATGCAGCACACGCGATCGAAGCCACGTACAACGGCCGTCCACTTGGATCCCTGGGAGATCTCGCCACCTTCAGCTTCCACGAGACGAAGAACGTGCAGTGCGGCGAGGGGGGCGCGCTACTCATCAACGACCCACAACTCGTGGAGCACGCAGAGATCATCCAGGAGAAGGGCACCGACCGGTCTCAGTTCTTCCGAGGAGCGGTGGACAAGTACACCTGGCGCGACACCGGGTCCTCCTACCTGCTCAGCGAGGTTGCTAGCGCATTCCTCTGGGCCCAGCTCGAGCATGCCCCACGGATTACGGCGGAGCGACGAGATGTTTGGCAGCACTATTTTGAAGCCTTTGAGCCGCTTGAGAAAGATGAGCTACTGAGCAGACCATACGTGCCTGCTGGCTGCGTACACAGCGGGCACCTCTTCTATGTCCTACTTCCTACCGTGGAGCAGAGAGATGCAGTCTTGGGAGCACTGCACCAGCGCGGCGTGCACGCCGTATTTCACTATTTGCCACTCCACGAATCTCCCGGAGGCCGACGCTACGGGCGCCTGCCAAGACCAGCACCCGTAAGCCGCGACGCAAGCTCACGGCTGCTGCGGTTGCCACTGTGGGCTGGACTCGGACTTGAGCGCACGGAAGCCGTCGTCGAGGCCGTCTATGCAGCGGTCCGCGGACAGCGATCCCGTGCTGGGCGCGGAATCGCGCCCCCAACTAGCTCGCCCATTCGAGCGCCGGCGTGACTACGTAGGGACCGGCGTGAAACCGTGACAACGCCGCAGTGCAGTCAGCCATGCTGCCGATCTGCTGATAGCGACCGCTCGGTATGTCTAGAAAGTAAGACAGGCCATATGCGCTAGGTGCGTTGACCGCCTTGGTCCCGACGATTGCTGAGATGCCGCGCACGCCGCAGCTGGCCTGGATGCCGTTCGAGACCACCGGGAAACTCGACACGTCTGGACGCTCGTAGGCGATCTTGACTGCGTTTTCCTGTTCCCACGATGTAAAGAACACCGGCATGCCCGGAGCTACCGTGCCGGCTTCGCCAAACGTGTAGATAGTCGCATTGTGCAGCGGATGTGGCAGTACCTTGGTCAGAATGTGCAGCACATGGTAGTCCCTCGACGAGGCCGCAGCCCAGATTCGGCCATCGCTTCGAACGTTATGCATCGATTCGAGAGCGATCGCCGCGTACCAAGCGACTGCGACCGTGACCAGCACGTACCCAACCCGCGCAGACCGATCACCGAACAACTCGAAGCAGACGATCCGCGTAAGCATGACCACCGCGAACACCGCGACGGCAAGCGGTGCTGCCGTCACCGCGTTGATGTGTGTGGCCAATCCCGGTCCTAGCGGCTCGTAGTAGAGCATCGCTGGCACAAACACGGCGTAGCTTGCAATTCCCCCCGTCATGCAGATCAGGAAAGTGACGCCCCACCGCATCAATTCCTGCCTCGAAGAGGCTCTCACGTTCCCCCGCCGCCAGAGCACCAAGCAAGCCACGCCCAGCGCACCGACGCCGCTCAGGCCGAGCGTCCGATCGGCCGCGGACAGCGGTCCGAGCATTCTTGTAAATACGGTCAGACTTTGACCGGCCAACAGGTTGGCGTGTTCGCCCCACATCGAAGGCGCGAGTTTTTCGAAGCCTGAGCGCGAGCTGACAAACGACAGGGTCGCCAAATACCCCACCACGACCACCGCCAAGTCCCACGCCCACCGTCGCAGACTCGCCGCAACCCCAGTTCGGGTGAGATAGACGAGCAGGCTACACCCCATGAGCGGCAGTGCCGTCTCAGCGTAGGCAGCGCTCGCCACGTACAGGCTCCACGACGCGACATGCAACCGCGTGCGCCTCTCCGGCGGCGCATCGAAGGCTCGCAAGGCGACAATCAGACCCAGAATGAACAGTGCCAGGTCGATCTGGATGCCGCCGGGGGTGAACCAGAATCGCACCGCACCGATACTCGGCGCCACAATCGTCAGCACCATCATCGCCAGTGACTCGATCATTCCGAAGTGGAGCTCTCGCAGAAGGACATAGACGGTGCAGGCCAGCACGACCGCGAGCAGCGCGGCCATGGCGGAATAGAGCTTGGTGTGCCCACCAAACAATGAAAAGCTGATAAGCCAATAGAACACATGACCAATGCGGGAGCCGCCGTCAGCCTGAAGCGCGGCGAAGGCGCTGTGAAACCCACGTGTCTCGGGGAACTTCTTGGCAGCGTAGACGGCCCAGTCGTCTGCGTTGAATCCGCCGACTCTGATACGCGGACCAAAGGCGACTACGGCCGTGGATAGCGCGAGCAAAGCGGCGAAAAGACGCTCGTGCTCATGAACAGCACGCGAGGCAGCATTTATTCGAGCGGCTCGTTGAGACCGCGGCAGCGCGACCGCTGGGGCGGTAGTCATCGCGCGGATCCTATCGCGCTCTTCTCGGGAAGCTGCTCTTGACCCGAGCACGGGGAGCCTGTCGCTCGGCGTCCCACGTTAGACTCGCTGCCCTCATGCCGATACAAGCCGAGGAACACCCGGAGCGTCTCGATCTGCAAGATCGAGACCGCGGCCTGATCGTGTCTGAGCATCTTGGACGCTACATGTGGGCAGCGCAGTTCGCCGCCGGCCGGCGTGTGCTGGACGCCGGATGTGGAACCGGCTACGGGATGCAGATCCTGAAGGAAGGAGGGGCGGCACGGGTGCTCGGCGTGGACATCTCCGAGGCCGCAGTTGCACGAGCTTTGGAGCTCAACGCCGACGATCACGTTGACGCTCGCCATGGGGATCTCCGCGCGCTCCCGTTCGCCGACGACGAGTTCGACACGATTGTCTGCTTCGAGGCGATCGAGCACATCGATAAGCAGGGCCAAGCGATCAGTGAGCTACGACGGGTCCTACGGCCCGGAGGAATACTCGCGATCTCATCGCCCAATCGGGACGTCTATCCACCGGGTAACCCACATCACACCCACGAGTTCATTCCGCAAGAGCTTGAGGAGACCCTCACTCGGGAGTTTGGCCATGTGCTGCTGTGCAGGCAATCACCGTGGCTGGTCGCTGCAATCCTCAGCGACGCCCAGAGTAGCTCCACAGCCTCCACGGGAAAGTTGTTGCTCAATGTCGTCAAACAGGATGCCCTCGAGCCCGGAAGCGAGATGTTCACCGTCGCGCTCGCCTCAGACGCAGCGCTGCCCAACCCGGAGTCGTTACTCGTCATGGGTGAGCCATTCGAGGTCGGCTGGTGGGAGCAGCAGCTGAAGACGACCAGTAGCGAGGGCGACGCAACACGCGACACGCTGCTGCGAGAGCGCACCGAGCGTGACGCTGAACGCAAGGTCCGCGGGCAGGCTCTGCTCGCGGTCGAGACCGATCTGGCCAAGGCTCAGAGCGAGATCGTGCAGTCAGCGATCGCCCGTGCCGAGGTCGAGCAATGGGCTGTTGAGGAGATCGGCAAGCACCGGAATCTGCTGCTTAAAAGCGAACATGCCAGTCATGACGTCGAGAACCATCTCAGGCGGGCTGAGGGGACGATCGCGGATATCACAGGCTCGCTCAGCTGGCGTCTCACTGCGCCCATCCGCGCGATCAAGCAACTTCTGCGTCGTCGCTGACCACGGATCGACTCGGTATCAGCGCGGGGTGTCGCTCAACGAGCGCCTCCCAAGCAACAAAGGCGTCGATGTCCGTTGTTGAGATCATCGAGCTGGCGCCCATACGGTAGCGAGTCAAGATCTCATTTACCTGTGCCCCATGCCAGCCACGGTCAGCGAAGGCACACCACAGATCGAAGTCCTCCCATCCGTGCAGGCGTCGGTCTCCCGTGTATCCACCAACCTCCTCGATTGCCGAGCGGCGGATCATCGCCATCGCGTCGATGTAATTGCCGTAACGCAGGCGCATCGGGTCCCAAGCGTTCCAGCTCATCAGATCTCTCGGGCCCTCTGGTCCGAACGTCTCGATCATGCCGTAGGCGAAGCTCGCGCCGGGATCCTCATCAAGCACGTCGACGAGCCGCGAGAGGCAGTGCGAGTAGACCATGTTGTCGGCGTCCAAGACGAAGATCAGCTCCCCGCGAGCATGTTCCACACCACAATTGCGTGCCGCCGCCAAGCCTTGATTACGTCCGCGCGCGATAATCGTCGCGGCAAGGCGCGGACGCTTCGTGATCTCCCGCCGAATCACCTCGAGCGAGTCGTCACGGGAGCAATCGTCGATGACGATGAGCTCGTAGCTCTGGAAGTCGCTGTGCGCGGCACTGCTGATTGCGTGCGCGACGACCGACGCATAGTCGTAAACGGTCAAGACGATCGATACGCGCACGTCCTCCCGGGGGCCGCAAAGCTCGATCGCGTCGTGGGGAGGCCGAGCCTCGGATGCCGTCTCGCATATTCGGCGACTCAGTTCCTGCTGTCCGAGCACAAGGCTCTTGAGCGCGGCACGTACTCGGTCCGAGTCACTCCGATGGCTGATTATGCGTTGATACTCGGTGGGCGGCAGCTCGAGCCGACGCGGCGAGGGGGGGACCGGTGGCGTCACGATCGTGGGGGGCTCATAGCTCTCGGCTGCCACCTTCTCGATTGCCCGCACGAGCGGAGTGATCGTCATCGAGAGAGGCAGCTCATCACGAATAAAGCCGTAGACAGCGTGGCTTATTTCCCTCAGGCGATCCGGGTCTGACAAAGCAGCATCGAGCGCGAGCGGCAGGTTCTCATATGAGGCGCTGAGGAAGTGCTCGCCCGGCACGAGCGGCTCAAATCCGAGCGAGTGCTCCGTTAGCACCACACAACCATTTGCCATCGCGCCTAGAACCCGCAGCCACTCCAAATACCCCAGCTCATTGCGATGGATGTTGACCATCACCTTCGATCGCTTCAGCACCTCCCAACGCCGCTCACCCGAGAGGAAACTCGTGGAGTCGAGAGAGTGAGGAAGCAGGCTCTCTGTCACGGTCAACGCCGCCTTTCTGCCGATGAGCCAAGGAGCGCATCTCGCCAAGGCACGGCCGCGACGCGGCGTGTGCGCTCCCATAAAGACGACATCGGTGGGACGCGCCTGAGTATCCTTTCCGCCCCATCGGTCCCATTCCGGCACGTACCCGAGCTGCATGAGGGAGGCCTCGATCCCTCGGCGGTCGAGCGCCTGAACACCTAGCAAGTTGATGTCCACGACAGCGGCTGCGCGCGCGGCGAGCTCCGCCGCCTCCTCGAACCAGCTGGTGCCTGGCTGCTCGGTGCAGAGGACGATAGTGCGGGCGAGGTGCATCTCGGTTGGATATGCCACTGCCTCCACCAAAGGCGTGTACTCGTGGGGCACAAAGAGGTACACGACCCCCTCACGCCAAACCGGGAACCGGTCGACCGAATGCTCCACCAGCATGCCGGTCGCCGTCAGCACGTTGCCGATAGCTTCCAGCAACTCTGCAAAGAAGACGTTCTGGCCACTCGCGGAGACGATGCAGACCCGAGCGCCGTTCGCACAGCTAGATTCCACCACGGTCGGCACAGTACTACGGCAGGCTGGGCGTGAAGCATGCGCCGCAGCTGGAGGCAGGAGACTTCGCGCTCGCAGATCAAGACCCAGTTGGTAGGTTCAGCGCGTGAGCAGCCTCGTCAAACGGCCGCTGAGCCGGCGGCTCGTCGAAGGCGTCGCCCGGCGGGGTCTGCGCGCGGTAAACTCCCGCATGATCGTGCCCCCGGGCCCGAGCCGGGAGCTGCCCACCGGGCGCCTGCTCTCGGAGGAGCACGCGGTGACTCGCCGGCTGTTCGCCCGGCTGAGCAACAAGCACATCGCGAGCGTAGAGCGGGCGATCGGCAACGACGCGCACCTGACGCTGCAGTACACAGCCGAGCAGGAACCGCTCGCGCGCGAGCAGCTGATCCTCACCTTCGGCGCCTGGGTCAAGGATGCCGCCCTGCTGGAGCGGACGGGGCTGCGCACCGCGCAGCCGCCCGAGGACGTCCACACGATGGCCCGCGGCCCGCTCGCCGCAGCCGGCGGCCTGTATGAGGCCGACCTGATCGCCGACGCGCTCGCCAGCGCCGGGGTCGATCTCGCGGAGGTCTCGAGCGCTCTGGACTTCGGCTGCTCATCGGGCCGCGTTCTGCGCGTGCTGCACGCGGCCTATCCGCAGACGAGCTGGCGCGGCTGCGATCCCAACGCACCGGCGATCGAGTGGGCTTCGGCCAACCTCCCCGGCATCGACTTCTTCGCGAGCGCCGATGCTCCGCCGCTGGCGCTCGAGGACGCCTCGCTCGACCTCGCCTATGCGATCTCGATCTGGTCGCACTTCGCACCGGAGCTGGGGCTGCGCTGGTTCGCGGAGATGCACCGCCTGATCCGCCCTGGAGGCCATCTCGTGTGCACGACTCACGGCCTCACCTCGGTCGCCCACTACGCCGCAGCGGGGCTGCGCTCCGCCGATCAGTCGCGGGAGATCTCAGATGCGCTGTACCGGCGGGGGTGGTGGTACCGAGCGGAGTTCGGCCGGCGCGGCGACTGGGGCGTGACGAACCCCGACTGGGGCACCGCCTTCCTCTCGCCGGAGTGGATGCTCACGCAACTTTGCCCCCGCTGGCGCGTTCTTGAATTCGCACCCGGCCGCAATCAGGACAACCAGGACGTTTACGTGCTCCAGCGCGTGTGAGTCACGCGTGGCAGCATTGCTAGCGTTCGCCAAGCCTTGTCGACGACCATACCCCTAGAGCCAGCCACGTCCCTCGGCGGACGCCAAGCTGGCCCCGCAGCCGTTTCGCTCGAAGGCGTAAGCAAGACCTTCCGGCTGCCTCATCAGCAGTACTCGACGCTCAAGGAGCGCGTGCTGCATCCGCTGCGCAGCACGACATACGACGAGCTGAAAGCAGTGCAGGACATCTCCTTCGAGATCGCCGAGGGCGAATTCTTCGGGATCGTCGGGCGCAACGGCAGCGGCAAGAGCACGCTACTGAAGTGCATCGCGGGCATCTACGGCGTCGACGCCGGGCGCATCTCGATCGCCGGACGCCTGTCGCCCTTCATCGAGCTCGGCGTCGGCTTCAACCCCGATCTCAACGCCCGAGACAACGTGATCATCAACGCGATCATGCTCGGCCTGAGCCGCCGCCAGGCGATGAAGCGCTTCGACCACGTGGTCGCCTTCGCCGAGCTCGAGGGCTTCATGGACCTGAGGCTCAAGAACTACTCCTCGGGCATGCTCGTGCGGCTGGCCTTCGCCACCGCGATCCAGGTCGACGCCGAGATCCTGCTGATCGACGAGGTCCTCGCCGTGGGCGACGCCGCCTTCCAGCAGAAGTGCTTCGAGGAGTTCTTCCGGCTCAAGCGCGAGGGCAAGACGATCGTGTTTGTCTCGCACGACATGCACGCGGTCGAGCGTTTCTGCGACCGCGCGATGTTGATGGAGCGCGGCGTCATGACCCGCATCGGTGACCCGCGCGAGATCGGGCGCGCCTACCACGAGCTGAACTTCGGGAAACTCGCACACGACGCACCCGCCGAGAGCCATTCCGCAAGCGGCACCGCCATCACCGAGGCGTGGTTCGAGACCGGCGAGGGCGAGCGCGTGACGAGCGCCGCGCAGGAGGACTCGATGAGCATGTGTTTTGAGGCGCGCTTCGGCGAGGACGTCGAGGAACCCGTGTTCGCCGCGACGCTTCGCACCGAGCTCGGGCACACGATCATCGTGGCCCGCTCCGATCAGCACGGGCAGGCGAGCGGCGACTTCAAGGCGGGCGAGTCCGTGGTGGCGAGGTTTCGCATCCCCAACTGGCTGACTCCCAGCCGCTACCTGCTGACGCCCTCGCTGGCGCGCCAGGGCACCGGTGAGAGCGCGCTGGCGCTGGTCGAGGACATGGCCTCGATCGTCGTGCACGGCACCGGCAGCGGCGGCATCCTCGAGCTGCCGATCGACATCGGCCTGGAGCGGCTATGAGCGTCGGCGCGCCGAGCGAGCTGGCCGCCAAGCGCCCGCCGCAGAGCCACCGCGTGTATGGGCCCTCGGCGCTCGGCGGCGGACTGCAGCGCTTCTGGGCGCTCACCTTCATGCTCGCGCGCACCGAATTCAAGCTGCGCTTCTTCGGCTCGGCCTTCGGATACCTGTGGACGCTCGTGCGCCCGCTGCTGTTCTTCGGCGTGCTGCTGTTCGTGTTCACCAAGATCCTTGACGTCAACCGCGGCAGCCCGATCCCCCACTACCCCGAGTACCTGCTCGAGTCGATCATCCTGTTCACGTTCTTCCAGGAAACGACATCGGGCTGCGTGCCGAGCCTCGTCGGCCGAGAGAACCTGCTGCGCAAGGTGCGCTTCCCGCGCCTGGTCGTGCCGCTGTCGGTCGCGCTGTTCTCGCTGTTCAACCTCGGCATGAACCTCGTCGTCGTGTTCATCTTCATCCTCGCCAGCGGCGTCAGCCCGACCGTGACCTGGCTCGAGCTGCCGGTGCTCGTCGCGCTGCTCGCGATCCTCGCCACGGGCCTCGGCATGCTCCTCTCGGCCCTTTACGTGCGCTTCCGCGACATCCAGCCGATCTGGGAAGTGATCTCGCAGGTCCTCTGGTACGGCTCGCCCATCCTCTACACCGTGCAGACCGCCTCCAAGCACCATCTGTTCGGCATCTCCTTCGCGCGCATCCTCGTGATCAACCCGATCGGTGCGATCCTCACGCAGGCGCGCAAGGCGCTGCTCGATCCGGCCGCGCCCTCGGCCGTGAGGGCAATCGGCGGGACGGGGCGCCTGCTGATCCCGTTCGCGATCGTCTTCGGGCTGTTCGCGCTCGGCCTGTGGTACTTCAACCGCGAGGCACCCCGAATCTCGGAGAATCTCTGACATGAGCCAAACCGCCGAAACCCACCCCACCGAGCAGGAGCTCCAGCAGGAGCTGGCAAGCCTGCGCGCGCGAGTCGCCTCGCTGGAGAGCGAGCTCATCGAGGTCCAGACGCGCGCCAACACGGCCGTCGCGCAGTGGCAGGAGCGCGCCTACTGGCTCGACCGCTGGCACCTGGACCTGAATGCCCTGATGCGCCGGCCCGGCGCCTCGGAGTTTCGCAGCGCGGTCCGCGCGCTGCGCTCGGTGGTGTGGACCGCGAGGCGGGTCAAGCGCCGCCTGACGCAGTCGTGAGAACCGTCTCGGTGGTGATCCCCGTCAAGGACGGGGAGCGCTACCTGCAGGAGCTGCTCGACGCCCTGCAGCGCGAGGGCGTAGGGGAGACGCTCGTGATCGACTCCGGCTCGTGTGATGACTCGCGCGAGATCGTGCGAGCGGCGGGCGTGGAGCTGCTCGAGATCCCGCCTTCTGAGTTCGGCCACGGGCGCACGCGCAATCTCGGCGCAGAACGGACCTCGGGGGAGCTGATCTGCTTCCTCACCCAGGACGCGACGCCCTGCCCCGGGTGGCTGGCGGCCTACCTGGAGGCCTTCGAGCTGGACGAGCGAGTGGGCGCCGCATTCGGCCCGCACCGCCCGCGCGCCGACACCAGCCCGATGATCGCCCGCGAGCTCAGCGAGTTCTTCGCCGGCTTCGCACCCGACGGCCGTCCCGTGCTCCAGCACCAGGGCGATGGGAGCTTCCTGTCGAATGTCAACGCCTGCTACGCACGCGCCTGTTGGGAGACGATCCGCTTTCGCGACGTCGGCTACTCCGAGGACCAGGCCTTCGGGAGCGACATGCTCGCGGCCGGCTGGATCAAGGCCTACCACCCCGGCGCCGCGGTGGCGCACGCCCACGACTACGGTCCCACGGAGTTCATGCGCCGCTACTTCGACGAGTACCGCGGCCTGCACCAGAGCACGGGCCACGTCGAGCCCTTCGGGCTGCTCGCCACGGCGCGCCACGTGCGCAGCCAGCTCGCCGCCGACCGCCGCTGGCTGCGCGAGCGCGGCGAGGGCCCCGGGCAGAGCG
>JACDGG010000039.1 GCA_013815355.1 Solirubrobacterales bacterium | reverse complement strand
GTTTCGATGCGCGGCGCGGAGCGGCGCCGTCGATGCGATCAGAGCTGGCGAGCCTCGCGGGCTGTCTCGCGCACGTGGTCCGGCGGCGCTGCCCGGCCGGCCTGACGATGGCCGCCCACAGCGCCGGGCGCCTGCGCGAAGCTCTGCGCGAGCGGCGCCTGCCGGTCGCTCGCGCGGATCACGAGGACTTCCTGTCAGGCACGAGCGGCACCGTCGGGGGACTCGACGCTGTGCGCCGCGAGATCACCGACGAGGCCGTGAACGCCTGGGAGATCGTGAGCGGCAGGCGCCTCTCGCTGCGTCGGGCGGCGCGTCTTGAGCCCCCGCGCCGGCGAGTGCTCGCGCTGGGCGTGAGCCGCCCGGAGCGCGCCGAGCTGGCCACCGCGATCGCCGCGGAGCTCAGGCGCTCGCGCCATCACCTCGATCTGCACACATGCCCGGCAGAAGGACGAGGGCGCTTCGAGAACCTCAACCGGCTGCTCGCAGAGCATCCGCCCGCGGGCTATGACTGGCTGCTCGTGATCGACGACGACGTGGAGCTGCAGCGAGGCTTCCTCGACCGCTTCCTGTTCCTGTGTGAGAGCTTCTCGCTCGCGCTTGCCCAGCCCGCTCACCGCCTGCATTCCCACGCCGCCTGGCCTGTGACCCGCAGGCAGCCGCGCAGCGTCGTGCGCGAGACGAGCTTCGTCGAGATCGGGCCGGTCACGGCCTTTGCCAGCGTGACGTTCGCGGCGCTCCTGCCCTTCCCGGATCTGCGCATGGGCTGGGGACTCGACGTGCACTGGGCGGCGGTGGCGCGCGAGCACGGCTGGCGCTGCGGTGTCGTGGACGCCGTCTCGATCCATCACCGCGCCGCGCCCGCCGCCGCGAGCTACCCGCGCGAGGAGGCCATCGCCGAGGCCCGCGCGTTTCTCGCCGAGCGGCCCTATCTGAGCGCTGCCGAGGCTGATCGCACGCTGACCACGCACCGGCACTGGTGAGCGCAATCGCCTCACGAGCACCGAAGGTCGTGGTTGTGGCCGAGTTCTACCCGAGCGTGCGCGACCCGGTGCTCGGTGTGTGGGCACACAGACAGGCGCTCGCCGCGCGCGCGGCCGGCGCCGAGGTGCACGTGCTCGTGCTGCACCGGCTCGTCCCGCCACGGGCCTCCTTCACCGGCGGAGCAGGCGGCGCCGGTGAGGCGTTGAGCGCGCGCATCCGCGAGCCGCACCGCCAGACGCGCGACGGCATCCCGGTCACCTTCATCCCGTTCGTCTCACCGCCGCGCGAGCGCCACTACCCGGGCTGGGGTGCGTGGGCGGCTCCCGGGCTGGCGCTGGCGCTCGCCCGCCTCAGGCGCTCCTTCCCGTTCGATCTGATCCACGCACACAACGCGGTGCCAGCCGGGGACGCCGTGCGACGCACGCATCCGCGCACCCCGCTGGTCGTCTCGGTGCACGGCGGCGATGTGCTCTATACCTCCACGCGCAGCCGCGGAGCCGAGGCCGTCGCACAGGGTCTCGGCGCGGCGGCGCTCGTGCTGGCCAACAGTGAGGGGATCGCGGCGATGGCGCGGGCGCAAGGAGCGTCCCGCACGCGCGTGGTGCATCTCGGCGCCGATCTGCCGGCCCCACCGCTCGCGCCACGCCCGGGAGGCCCGGCAACGCTCGTGACGGTCGCACACCTCGTCGCGCGCAAGCGGCACGCCGATGTGCTGCGGGCGCTGGCGGTGCTCGGTGCGCGCCACCCCACGCTGCGCTACGCGGTCGTCGGCGATGGCCCCGAGCGCATCGCGCTGGAAGGGCTCGCCGCTCGCCTCGGCGTGGCCGAGCGCGTCGACTTCCACGGCCAGCTGGCACCCGAGGAGGCGATCGAGCAGACGCGGCGCTGCACGCTGTTCGTGATGCCCTCGACAGAGGAGGCCTTCGGCGTCGCCTACATCGAGGCGATGGCCGCGGGCGTGCCCGCGATCGGCTGCCGCGGCGAGCCGGGGCCCGAGGAGATCGCCGCGGCGGGCGACGGCTTCATGCTCGTGCCGCCAGGCGACATCGAGCGCCTCACGCAGCGCATCGACGAGCTGCTCTCCGACCCACAGCGTCTGCGCGAGGCGGGTCAGCGAGCACGCGCAACGGTCGCTGAGAACTTCACGTGGAGCCGCTGCGGTGAAGAGACGCTCGACGCCTACAGGCAGGTGCTCGCGTGAAACCGGTGCTGTTCGTGACGGGCCATGTCCCGGCCTACCGGGTCGGTGCGCTGGCGCGCCTGCACGAGCTCGAGGGCATCGAGGTCGCTCTGGTCGGCGGTTTCTCCAAGCACGGCGGCCCCGAGCTCGCAGGCGAGCTTCCCTTTCCCCACCGCCACGTGACGCCGCGCGAGTGCTTCGCGCTCGCCGCCTCGGCTGAGCACCGCGCCGTGGTGCTGCCCACCGGTGGGCGCCTCGCGCTGCTCGCCGGCTGGGCGGGAGCGCGCGCCGGCGCGACGCCGCTGATCCTGTGGGCATCGCTGTGGGCGCACCCGCGCAGCCTCCCGCACGCGCTCAGCTACCTGCCCCTGCGCCGCCTCTACCGCGCCGCCGACGCCGTAGTCACCTACGGCCCGCACGTCAGTGCCTACGTGAGCGCGCGCGGCGCACGCAACGTCCACGTGGCTCCCCAGGCGGTCGAGAACGACTTCTGGCGTTCGGAGGAGCCCGGCGCCGTGCGCTTCGGCGATCTGCCGCAGGCCACGACGCGTTTCTTGTTCGTCGGGCGCGACGCACCCGAGAAGGGGCTCGACGTCCTGCGCGAGGCGTGGCGCGAGAGCGGCCTGCGTCCGCCCGCGGCCGCGCTAGTGCTCGCCGGGTCGGGTGCGGCAACCGCCACCGCGCTCGGCGCGAGCGATGGGATCGTGGCGTTCGACACGCTCTCACCGGAGCAGCTGCGCAGCCTCTACGACGCCTGCGACGTGCTCGTCGTGCCGTCGGTGGCGACCCGCACCTTTCGCGAGCCGTGGGGGTTGGTTGTCAACGAGGCTATGAACCGTGGGCTTGCCGTGATCGCATCGGACACCGTCGGCGCAGCCGCCGGCGGTCTCGTGCACGACGGTGCCAACGGCGTGATCGTCCCCGCCGCGCAGCCGCGGGCGCTAGCGCAGGCGCTGCAGAGGCTTGCGGCCGAGGAGCCGCTGCGTACGGCGATGGGCGCGGCGGGCGCGCACGACGTGCTCGGATACGACTACGAGGTCTGGGCGCAGGGCTTCTCGCGCGCGCTCGCCACGCTCGGTCTCGCCCGGGGACGTTGGTAGCGTTGCCGAGTCAGCGTATGAGAATCGCCCGCCTCCAGAGCAGACCGATCGCTCATCGGCCAGCCCTGCTGGCCGTCGTGCTGGCGATGGCGCTGCTCCCCTCCGCCCCGGCCGCGCTCGCGGACACCGGCGAAACGATCATCCAGCGCTGCACCCACGGCGAATCGCTGTCGGGCTTCCCGCCGCGCGCCTACAGCCGCGCGCTGAAAGAGCTGAGCGCGGATGCGGAAGAGTACACCGACTGCGCGTCGCTGATCCGCCAGGCACAGGTCGCTGCGGCATCGGGCCACGGCGGCGCCGGCGGCGGAGGCGGTACAACGGGTTCCTCCTCGGCAGCACCTGTGGCCACGGTCGTTACCCCGAGCGAGCAGCAGGCCGTCAACCGCGCGACCGGCGGCGCTGAGCCGGTCAGCCTGGGCGGGGCGCTGATCCGTCCAGGCGTCGTGCACGCGAACGTGGCGAGCGCGTTCAGCACGCTCCCAGCGCCCCTACTGGCGACCCTCGCACTGATGCTCGTCTGCCTGCTCGCGGCGACGGGCGCCGGCGTGCGCAAGCGTGTCCGTGCCGGGCGCTCAGACTGAGGCCCCTCCGGCCCGGGGCGGCGCTCCGGAGCCGGTCCTGAGGCTCACGCCGGCGCGCATGCCGAGACCCGCCGCCCCCGGGGCCCGCGGTCTTGCGGGCGCACTGTGGTGGGCGACGCTCGCGATCGCCGCGGTGCTCTCCTTCGCCACGTTCTACGCCAAGGGCGGGCTGAACCTCGAATCGATGACGAGCACCGAGATCGCGCTGACGCTCGCGGCGGGGCTGGTGAGCGCCGGCGCGCTCCTGGCGGGCCCGCGCGGGCGCCCGCTCTACGGCCTCGGCACGCTCAGCCTGCTGATCGCGTTCGCCGGCCTGACGACGCTCTCGGTCGTGTGGTCGGTTCAGCCGGACAGCAGCTGGCACGACGCCGGGCGCATGCTTGCCTACACGGGCCTGTTCGGCGCAGCGCTCGCGCTCGCTCGTCTGGCACCCGAGCGCTGGCCGGCGCTGCTCGGCGGTCTCGTGCTCGCGGCGCTCGTCGTCTGCGGCTATGCGCTCCTGACGAAGGTCTTCCCCGCCGGCCTCGCGCCGTCGAATATCTACGCGCGCCTTGAGGAACCGTTCGGCTACTGGAACGCGATCGGCCTGGCCGCGGCGATGGGGGCGATCTGTTGTCTGTGGCTCGGCTCGCGCCGCAGCGGCCACGCGCTGCTGAGCGCGCTGGCCTACCCGGCAATGGGTTTGATGCTCCTGACGCTCACGCTCGCCTACTCGCGCGGCGCGCTGGCCGCCTTCGCGGTCGGTCTCGTGGCGTGGTTCTGCCTCGTGCCGCTGCGCCTGCGCGGCGCGGCGGTGCTGATCGTCGGCGCGCTCGGCGCGGGAGCGCTCGCCGCCTGGGACTTCTCGACGCACGCGCTCAGCTCCGAAAAGGTTGCACTCGCCGACCGCGTCGGCGCGGGGCACGAGCTCGGCGCGCTGACGCTCGCGATGCTCGTCGCGCTCGCGCTCGTGGGCCTCGGGATCGGCTTTGCGACGAGCAGGCGCGCACCGTCGCTGGCTCTTCGCCGCCGTGCGGGCGCCGTGCTGCTGGCTCTGATCGTGCTCGCCGTTCTGGCGTTCGCCGGCGCCCTCGCGCACAGCCAGCGTGGCTTCGGCGGCAGCATCAGCCACGCCTTCGACGCGCTCACCAACCCGAACGCCAAACCGCCGTCGAACACTCCCGACCGTCTGACGGCCGTGGCGAGCGTGCGTGCGCGCTACTGGAAGGAGGCTCTGCAGGTTTTCGAAGCGCATCCCGTCCTCGGCAGCGGCGCGGAAGGCTACGCCACTGCCCATCTGCGCTATCGCACCGAGACGCTCAGCGTCAGGCACGCCCACGGCTTCGTCGTGCAGACGCTTGCCGACCTCGGCCTCGTGGGGCTCGCGCTCGCGCTCGCGCTGCTGATCGCCTGGATGCTCGCGGCGGGACGCTCGACGCATCCGTTCAACCGCCGCTGGAGCGTCTGGATTCCGTGGCAGCGCTCCTCCGGTCAGACGCCCGGCTGGCGGCGCATCGAGCAGCGCGAGTTGCGCCGCTATCCCCCTGAGCGCATCGGCATGCTCAGCCTGCTCTGCGTGGTGATCGTGTTCGGCATGCATTCGCTGATCGACTGGACGTGGTACGTGCCGGGCAACGCCTGCGTGGCGCTCTTGTGCGCCGGCTGGCTGGCGGGCCGCGGGCCGCTGCGAAGCGTGCGCGCGGTCGAGCTCGAGCCGGCGCCCCTCAGCCACGTACCCGACCCCGAATCCGGACGATGGGCGCGCCGAGCCCATTCGGTTGGGCCGCTCCGCGGTGCGCTCGCCGCCCTGGCGATCGTCGCGGCGCTGCTGGCGGCCTTCTCGGAGTGGCAGCCGCAGCGCTCAGAAGAAGCGCGCCAGGAAGCGCTCGATCTGCTCGCAGACAAACCGGCCGCCGCGGACGCCGCGGCGCGGCGAGCCGTCTCGCGCGACCCGCTCTCCGCGGAAGCCATGTTCACGCTCGCCGATGTGCAGAGCTTCAGCGGAGACATGCGCGCAGCGCGCGTGACGCTGCAGAAAGCGGTGCGCCTGCAGCCGTCGAACCCGAAGACGTGGCTCGAACTCGGGCGCTTCGATCTTGCCGCGAACCGGGCGAAGCCGGCGCTCTCAGAGCTGAAGGCCGCGATCTACCTGAACCCCGAGTCGATCGCGCCCGAAGAGATCACTGGGCCCGGCGCGCAGCGCGAAGGGATCGAAATCTACAACGACTACATCCAGGCTCTGCGTGCCACGACCACAGCGCAAGCCGCCCTCAAAAGCGCGCGCGCACGGCGTGCGCGAGGAGCAGCCGGCGCGCGCCGGGCAGCCCGCCGGCGCTCCGCACGGTCACTTTCTCGAAGCCGAAGTCCTCGATCAGGCCGCTGAGCGTGGCGGGGCTGTAGAAGCGCAGGTGATCGCTGCGCGGATCGAAGCGCGCAGCGAAGGCTCGCCGTGAGACCGCCGCCCCAAGCAGGGCGAGCGGCCCGTTGGTGGGGGTGCTGAGCAGCAGGCTGCCACCGGAGCGCAGCACCCTTCGCACTTCCGAGAGCCACGCGGCGGTGTCGGGCACGTGCTCGATCACCTCGCCGGCCCACACCACGTCTAAAGCGGCGTCGGGCAGAGGCCACGGGCCCGCGTCATCCACCAGGCGCAAATCGAGCTCCGGATGGCGAGCGCGCGCGCGACGCAGCGGCTCCTCGGCGACGTCGATCGCGATTACCTGCGCTCCCGCCGCGGCGAGCTCTGCGGCGAAGACGCCCTCGCCGCAGCCGACATCGAGCACGCGCTCCCCCGGCGCGACGTGTTCACGCAGGAAGCCGCTGCGCAACGAGTGCGCCACAGGCTCGAGCCCCGCGGGGACCGACTCCCACAGCGCTTCGTGGTAGTCCCGCGAAGGCATCCGGGCAAGGCTAACGGTGCAGCGACGCTCTCATCCCTACTCAATCCGAGACAAAGGGAATATGTTGGCGCGATGAAGGACCTGGGGAATGGCTTGAACTCAGAAGACAGTCCATGAAAGTGGCCTTTGACTCGCGCGCGGTGTCGGACCCCAACGGCGTGGGGCGCTACTCGCGCTGCCTGCTCAAAGCGCTCAGCGAGACGGTCGCGACCGATGATGAGCTGCTCGAATCGCCGCGCCCGTCGACCACAGTCCGTGCGGGAAACGCCGACGTATTTCACTCGCCCTGGATGGACGGCGCGATGCTGCACAGCCCCTGCCCGATGGTTGTCACCGTGCACGACGTGGCCGCGCTAAAGCGCCGCAGCGAGCACCTGCGCACGGGCCTGCGCCTGCGCCTGCGCCACCTGGCGGTGCAGCGTGCGGCGAGTGTGATCGTGCCGACCGAGGCGGTCGCAAATGACGCGGTCGAGCACCTGCACCTGCAGCGCGAGCGCATCGTCGTGATCCCCGAGGCGGCGGAGGAGTCGATGTTCCCCCGCAGCGAGCAGGAGGTGCAGGCGACGAGAGCGCAGTTCGAGCTCCCCGAGCGCTACCTGGTGTGGGTCGGGGGCCTGCAGCACCCAGCCCCGGGCAAGCAGATCGCCAAGCTCGCCGCCGCGCGCCGCGAGCTGGCGCTCGTGCTCGTCGGACCCACGCGACCGTGGGCGCACGAGCTCCCCGACGTGATCCTGACCGGCCAGGTCTCAGACGATCAGCTGGCCGCGATCTACAGCGGCGCGCACGCGCTCGTGCTGCCATCCGAGGACGTCGGCTTCGGCCTGACCGCCGTGGAGGCGCTGGCCTGCGGCACGCCTGTGGTGGCCTGCGACGCGCCCGCTCTGCGTGAGGTGCTGGGCGCCCGCGCCACGTTCGTCGAGCCCGGAGACATCGACGGCCTGATCGCCGCCGCCCAGGACATCGCACGCCCCGCCCCCGCGCCGCCGAGCTGGTCCTGGCGAGACGCGGGCAGGGCGACGTGGAACGCCTACGCCCGGGCGCGCGGCGCTCAGTAGGCGCCGCGCCGCGTGAACACGGCAGGGATCGTCTTCAGGAGGATCGTCAAGTCAAGCGCCAGCGACCAGCGCTCGAGGTAGATGAAGTCGAGGTGCACGAGGTCGTCAAAGTCGAGCTCGGAGCGCCCCGAGACCTGCCACAGGCCGGTGATGCCGGGCAGCACGAGGTAGCGCTTGCGGTGCCAGTCCTCGAGCATGCGGTAGTCGCGCTCGGGCAGCGGACGCGGCCCGACGAGCGACATGTCGCCGCGCAGGACGTTCACGAGCTGGGGCAGCTCATCGAGTGAGAAGCGCCGCAGCAGCCGTCCCACCGAGGTCAGGCGCGGGTCGTCGCGGATCTTGAAGAGCGCACCGGAGGCCTCGTTGAGCTCTTCGAGGTCGTCCTGGCGCTCCTCGGCGTCGCTGTGCATGGTGCGGAACTTCAAGCATGCGAAGGGCCGCTGGCCGATTCCGCGACGAATCGAGTGAAACAGGATCGGGCCACGCGAGGTCAGGCGCACGGCGAGCGTGATCGCCACCAGCAGCGGGCTGAGCAGTACGAGCAGGATCGTGGCGCCGATGATGTCGAAGGTACGCTTCAGCGCGAAGTCGACGCCCTCGAACACGGGCGGCGCGAGCTCGAACAGGGGCACCGACTGGCCGGGGATGAATTCGGCGCGGTGGATCAGGATCTCCATCGTCGAGGGCGCAAGGCGCACGCGCACGCCGCGGCGGTGGCACTGGTCGATCAGCTCGACGGCATCGTCCTTGGGAAAGTCCGGGTCGGCGATGATCACCTCATCGACGCGGCCTTCGGCGAGCACCCGCTCGAGATCGGCGAGGCGGCCCAGGGGCTCGACACCGTTGGCCGGCAGCGGCAGCGGCGAGAGGTAACCGACGACCTCGAGCGGCGAGTGTGGAGCGTCGGCCAGCGCGTGGGCGACGTCGCCCACGTGTTTGCCGCGCCCGACGAGCACCGCACGACGCTGATAGCCGGCGGCGCGCAGCAGCGCGGCGGTGATCTGTTCATAGAGCGCGCGAAGCGATGAGACGAACAGCAGCGCGAACGCGAGCGAGCCGTAGAAGAGGTAGTAGCTGGAGAAGTGTTCGCCGCTGACGACCGCGAACACGAGCGCCACGCCCGCGACCTGGAAGAGCGAGCCGACGATCCGCGAGAGCCCGGGGCGCTGCGCGCGCTCGGCATAGAGCCCGGAGCGCGCGAACAGCAGCGCGGTCAGCAGATAGGCGAACGGCAGGAACTGCTTGGTGCCGTGCGCGGCCGTGTGAACGTCGGCGTGGCCGAGCACGACTTCCTTGAGCAGCAGCGCGGTGAAGATCGCAAGCGCCACGCCGCTGAAGTCGAGCGCGAGCAGCGAGATCACGCGCGCGACGCGGCGCATCGTTGACATCCGCAGAAGGAACGAAAGCGCGGGTGGGCGCTTGCGGCGAATGTCGTGCTCGGGGAGCTTCAGTCGCGAGCTCGGCACCTCCGCGGCGACGGGCGGCGAGAGCGCAGGGCGGGGCGGCAGCGAGGTACTGCTGTGCGGGCGCCGGGCGGGCGGAGCGGGTGTGGCCGACCGGTGTGATCCCATCTCGCTACTCACAACACCTCAGATTCCCAGACGGAGCGGTCACCCAAACCCCGCGCGCGACCGCTTCCGATGTACGCCTCAGCGTGAGCCGCCCCCGATGAGAAGGTCGATGCCGGAGTCCTCGATCGTGCGGGCAAGCCCGTCGCGCAGGCTCACCTCGGGCGACCAGCTCAAGAGCTCGCGTGCGAGCCCGATGTCAGGCTTGCGCTGCTTGGGGTCGTCGATCGGCAGCGCCTCGAAGACGATGTCGGCATCCGATCCCGTCAGCTCTTTGACCGTTTCCGCAAGTTCCAACAGCGTGAACTCGTCGGGATTGCCGATATTGACGGGGTTGTGGTAACCAGACTCCGCCAGCGCGATCAGCCCCCGGATCAGGTCTGAGACGTAGCAGAAGGAGCGCGTCTGGCTGCCATCGCCGAAGACCGTGATCGGCCGGTCGGCGAGCGCCTGGCGCAGGAACGTGGGGATCGCACGCCCGTCGTGCGGTCGCATACGCGAGCCGTAGGTGTTGAAGATGCGCACGATCGCGGTGTCCACGCCCTGCTGGCGGTGGTAGGCCATCGTCAGCGCCTCGGCGTAGCGCTTGGCCTCGTCGTAGACGCCGCGAGGCCCGATCGGGTTGACGTGCCCCCAGTAGCTCTCGGACTGGGGGTGCTCGAGCGGGTCGCCGTAGACCTCGCTGGTCGAGGCGATCAGGAAGCGGGCACGCTTGGCCTTGGCCAGGCCGAGCGTGTGGTGGGTGCCGTAGGAGCCGACCTTCAGCGTGTGCAGCGGCAGGCGCAGGTAGTCGATCGGAGAGGCCGGCGAGGCGAGGTGGTAGATGAAGTCGATCGGCTCATCGACGTGGTAGGGCTCGATGATGTCGACGCCCACGTGCAGAAAGCGCTCTGGGTCGCGAATGTGCTCGATGTTCGCGAGCGAGCCGGTCTCGAAGTTATCCACGCAGATCACGCGGTTCCCGCGCGCGAGCAGCTCGTCGCACAGGTGCGAGCCGAGGAATCCAGCTCCTCCGGTTACCAGACAGGTCGCCACGCCGCGGAGGATACCCGAGGCTCCCGGGCGGAGGCTGTCCTGCAACGAGGCTCGCGAGGTACATATCATCCGGCTCATGGCCACCCCGAACCCAGCCGGCTCCGATGGCGAGGAACAGCAGGACCTCACGATCGCCCCGGTCCTCGGCGCCGATGACCCCCGCCGCTTCACGGACTCCGGGATCGAGATCGCAGAGCTCTACGACGAACGCGACCTGCCCGCCGACCTCGACCTCGGCGAGCCCGGCCAGTTCCCCTACGCGCGCGGCGTGCACCGCGCGATGTACCGCAAGCAGACCTGGACGATGCGCCAGTACGCGGGCTACGCCTCCGCGAAGGAGTCAAACGAGCGCTACCGCTACCTGATCTCCAAGGGCTCCACGGGCCTGTCGATGGCCTTCGATTTGCCCACGCAGCTGGGCCTGGATTCGGATAACTCGCGCTGCCTCGGCGAGGTCGGGCGCACAGGCGTGGCGATCGACACGATCGATGACATGCGCACGGCCTTCGAGGGCATCCCGCTGGATCAGGTCTCGACCTCGATGACGATCAACGCCCCGGCGGCCTGCCTGCTGCTGCTCTACGAGCTCGTCGGCGAGGAGCAGGGTGTGCCCTCAGAGCAGCTGCGCGGCACGACGCAGAACGACGTGCTCAAGGAGTACATCGCGCGCGGCAACTACATCTACCCGCCGGAGCCGACGATGCGCCTGACAACAGACCTGTTCCAGTACTGCCACGAGCGCGTGCCGAAATGGAACACGATCTCGATCTCGGGCTACCACTTCCGCGAGAAGGGCTGCTCGGCGGTGCAGGAGGTTGCCTTCACGCTGTCCTCCGGCATCGCCTACGTGCAGGCCGCGATCGAGACTGGCCTGAGCGTCGATGACTTCGCGCCGCGGCTGGCGTTCTTCTTCAACGGTCACAACAACGTCTTCCAAGAGGTCGCGAAGTTCCGCGCGGCGCGGCGCATGTGGGCGCACATCATGCGCGAGCGCTTCGGAGCGACGAACCCGAAGGCGACGATGCTGCGCTTCCACACGCAGACCGGCGGAGTCACGCTGACCGCCCAGCAGCCTGAGAACAACATCGTGCGTGTCGCGCTGCAGGGCTTCGCGGCCGTCTGCGGCGGCACGCAGTCGCTGCACACCAACGGCTTCGACGAGGCGCTCGCGCTGCCAACCGAGCGCGCGGCGAAAATAGCGCTGCGCACGCAGCAGATCCTCGCCGAGGAGTCCGGCGCCGCGGACACCGTCGACCCCTTCGCCGGTTCCTACTTCGTGGAGTCGCTGACCGACGAGATCGAAGAGCGCGCCAACCGCCTGATCGCGAAGGTCGATGAGCTCGGGGGCTCGGTCAACGCGATCGAGTTCATCACCGGCGAGATCGACGAGTCCGCGTGGGGCTACCAGGAGCGCTACCGCCTCGGCCAAGACGTCGTGGTCGGCGTCAACGCCTATGAGGAAGACAGCATCGAGGTACCCGACTTGCTGCGCGTCGACCCCGAGTCCGAGCGCGAACAGCTCGAGCGTCTCGCGCGCTTCAAGGGGAACCGCGACCAGGAGCTCGTCGCCGGACGCCTGCAGGAGCTGCGCGAGGCCGCGCAGGGCAGCGAGAACCTGCTGCCGTCGATCCGTCAGGCGCTGAAGGACCGCTGCTCGATGGGCGAGGTCTGCGCGGCGATGCAGGACGTCTTCGGATCCTACGCCCCGACTTTCTGAACATGTGAGGTGGGCCGCTCCGCATGCGGAGCGGCCGGGGTGCTCGCATGCGACCTCCTCACAGCCGCACATGTGGGCTGTGCCGGGCGACGCATGCGCCGCCCGGATGCATACGATGAGCCGATGCTCCCCTTCGCCGCCCTCTACGACTATATCCTCGGCGTGCACATCATGGCGGTGGTGATCGCCTTCGGCGTGACGTTCGCCTACCCGATCATGTTCGCCGTGGGCGCGCGCCACGGTGCCCACAGCATGCCGCTGCTGCACCGCATCGAGTACACGATCGAGCGCTATCTGATCAACCCGGGCCTGTTGCTCGTATTGCTCGCGGGCATCTATCTCGCGAGTGAGGGACACCACTGGAGCGAGTTCTTCGTGCAATGGGGCATGGGCGCGGTGATCGTGATCGGCGGCCTGATCGGCTCGGTGATGCTGCCCACGGCCAAACGCGCCGAGCTCGTCGCGGCACGCGACATCGCCGGATCGGCCAATCCCCAGGAGCCCGAGATGAGCGCCGAATACCAGGCCCTCGCGCGGCGTCTGGCGACGTTCGGCTCGGGACTCAGCGTGCTCGTGCTCGTCACGATCCTGTTCATGGCCATAAAGCCCTAACGCTCGCCGCGTGGCCCGCGATACCCTGACGCGATGACGAGCCAGGGCTATCGGATCGCCGTCGTCGGCGCGACCGGACAAGTTGGCACGCTGATGCTGAAGCTGCTCCGCGAGCGCGCCTTCCCCGCGCGCGAGATCGTGCCGTTTGCCTCCGAGCGCTCGGTCGGGCGCGAGCTCGAGGGCGGCCTGAGAGTTCAGGGGCTCAGCGAGGAGTCGATTCAGGGCTTTGACATCGCTCTGTTCTCCGCGGGGGGCTCGACCTCAGGCGAGTGGGCCCCGCGCTTTGCGGCGGCCGGCGCCGTCGTGATCGACAACTCCTCGCGCTGGCGCATGAGCGAGGAGGTCCCGCTCGTCGTCAGCGAGGTCAACCCCGAGGCGCTCGACTCCCACCAGGGGATCATCGCCAACCCCAACTGCTCGACGATGCAGATGGTCGTCGCGCTGAAGCCCCTCCACGACGAGGCCGGCATCGAGCGGCTCGTCATCAGCACCTACCAGGCCGTGTCGGGCACCGGAAAGGCCGCAGTCGACGAGCTGCTCGACCAGGCCCACGCGCTGCTGCACGAGCGCGAGATCGAGCCACCCGACGCCTACGCACACCAGATCGCCTTCAACGCGCTTCCCCACGCCGGCTCCTTTGCGCCGGGCGATGACCACACCGACGAGGAGCGCAAGCTGATCAACGAGACGCGCAAGATCCTCGGCGACCCAGACATCGCGATCTCGGCCACGTGCGTGCGCGTACCGGTCGTCAACGGCCACTCCGAGGCCGTCAACGTGCAGACACGGCGCGAGCTCACACCGCAGCGCGCGCGTGAGCTGCTCGCGGCCGCGCCGGGCATCCGGGTCCTCGACGACCCGAGCGCCTCGCTGTATCCGCTCGCGATCGACGCCACCGGCGAGGACGACGTGTTCGTCGGGCGCATCCGCCGCGACCCCGGACACGAGCGCGCTCTGGACCTCTGGATCGTCGCCGACAACCTCCGCAAGGGCGCCGCCACAAACGCCGTGCAGCTCGCCGAGCTGGTGCACGAGCGGGGCCTCGTGCACGGCTCGGGCGCCGCGGCCGCTGCCTGACCCGCTCTGCTTGCCGCGCCCGTGAAGGCTCGCAGCGACGGAAGGAGTAGGCGCAGATCGCTCGAAAGGGTCAGGCGTGATCTCCTCGGAGGTGAAGCGCACCTTGGTCAAGTCTCCCCCGGAGCTGTGGGCCGAGCTGAGCGATCCCGCTGCCCTCACGCGTCATCTTGGTGCCCTCGGCGAGATTCGCATCACGCGCACAGAGCCCGAAAAGCTCGTCGAGTGGGAGACCGAGGGAACAAGCGGAGTCGTGCAGATCAAGCCATCCGGCTGGGGCACGAAGGTCACCCTCAGCGCGACACGCGAGTTGGAGCCCCATGAGCAGCCCGAGGCCGAGAGCTCGGCCTCCAATCAGGAGCCGACGGACGCGGAGCCTGCCGGGGAGGCCTCCGAGCCGGTCCCCCTCGCCACGGGCCAGGCCGAGGTCGAGATCGCACCCGAGGCTGAGGTCGCACCCGAGGCTGAGGCATCCTCCCCTACCGAGGCTTCGCCCGAGAGCGTCGCCGAGCTCGAGCAGGAGGCTGGAGCACACGCAACGGAGCCGCGTCGCGGCTTCTTCGCACGCCTCTTTGGTCGTCGCCGGCCGAAGGGCGACTCGATGCTCCAGAGCCCGGCCCCCGAGCCGGTCGCTGAGATGACCTTGTCCCAACCGGATCCAGCCGAGCCCGCCTCCCACATGCTGGACGGCGAGCCCCAAGCCGTTCCGGCGGACACCGCGATCGAACTGCTGCAGGCGCGCTTCGCGCCCGCCGCGCCAGAGCCAGAGCCGATCAAGGAGCCCGTGGATCTCGCCGCCGAGCTGAAAGCAGCCGAGGAGGGCGCAGCCGAGGAGGTCACGGCAGTGCTCACAGCGGTGCTCGATCGCCTAGGGGCCGCACACCACCGGCCCTTCTCGCGGGCCTAGCGAGAGCTCTAAAGACGGCGAAGATCGCCCGTGACCGAATGGCCTCGCGAAGTCTTCGTCGACATCAATCCGGATGTGCGCGTTCGCTACGGCCGATCGGAGCAGATCCCCATCCGCTACGCGATCGTTCTGGAAATTCGTGTCGACGGCGAGTGGACCGCTGTTCGCCTCTGGGACAACGCGCACTATCCCGAGGAACATCATGAGCACGGGTACACTCGCATTAGCGGCAAGCAAGATCCCGTTGTGCATAGGTTCATGTCCATCAACGAAGCCATGGCGCACGCGATGAGGCGTGCCGCACAGGACTGGCCGGCGCTTCTCGAGACCTGGAGGACAAGATGAGTGATACATCTACGCCCCACTCGGCCGCGGTCGAGAAGGTCATCGGTGGAATGCTCAGCCCGGACCTTGGCGCGCGCTATCCAAACCGTACTCATTTCATCGATGCTGAGAACCCCGATCAGGCCGTCCTGACGAGTCGGGCTCTGTTCGCCGGGGACCCCGCGGCCGTCATCTACCCAGACGGTCATGAGGTCCTATTCACACCCGAGCGCGTAACGGGGGTGGCAGGGCTACTGCTCCTGATGGCGGTGCAGTGGATGAAGCTTCGAGAGCACTCGACCGGCGAGCCGGTGCAGCTCCCCCCACGTGTTCGCGTTGAAGCCCGTGACGCGGCAGGACTTCGACATGCGGCATAGCTGAGGCGGGGAGAGCGCCTGGCGCTCTCCCGCCTTCGAGTACGCGCGCGACGCCGGAATCTCGAGGACGCGGATAACATCCCGCGCCTCATGTCCAGCACCCACGATCGACAGTCAGACGCCGCGCTGCTCGCCGCCTCGCGCAGCGGGCACCGCAAGGAGCCTCGCAAGAAGGCGCCTGAGACCTACGAGGAGAAGCTCGCCCAGCTCCACGAGCTGCGCGAAGCGGCACTGCACTCAGCGCCCGAGGCGGAGGAGAAGCAGCACGCACGCGGCAAGCTGACGGCCCGCGAGCGCGTTGAGAAGCTGCTCGATCCCGGTTCCTTCCAGGAGCTCGACACGTTCGTGCGCCACCGCACCTATGACTTCGACATGCAGAAAAACCGGCCGTGGGGCGATGCTGTCGTGACCGGGCATGGCACGATCGAAGGCCGCACGGTGTGCGTGTTCAGCCAGGACTTCACGGTCTTCGGCGGCTCGCTCGGCGAGGTGATGGGCGAAAAGATGTGCAAGATCATGGATCTCGCCGCCAAGATCGGCTGCCCGGTGATCGGCATCAACGACTCCGGCGGCGCGCGTATCCAGGAGGGCGTCGTCTCACTCGGTGCCTACGGCGACGTGTTCGTGCGCAACGTCAGGTGCTCGGGCGTGATCCCTCAGATCAGCCTGATCATGGGCCCCTGCGCGGGCGGCGCGGTCTACTCGCCGGCGATCACGGACTTCATCTTCATGGTCAAGGAGACCTCGCACATGTTCATCACCGGCCCCGACGTGATCAAGACCGTCACGGGCGAGGAGGTCGGCTTCGAGGAGCTCGGCGGGGCGATGTCGCACAACTCCAAGTCGGGCGTGGCGCACTTCGCCTCCGACGACGAGGAGGCGTGCCTGGAGGACTGCCGCTACCTGATCAGCTTCCTGCCGCAGAACAACCTGCAGACGGCGCCGCGCGTGACACCGACCGACGACCCGCAGCGGATGGACCTCGAGCTCGACACGGTCGTGCCGGACAACCCGAACAAGCCGTATGACATGCGCAACGTCGTCAAGCTGATCGTCGACGACGGCGAGTTCTTCGAGGTGCACGAGCACCACGCGAAGAACATCATCTGCGGCTTCTCCCGCCTCGATGGCTTCGCCGTCGGGATCGTCGGCAACCAGCCGGCCCAGCTCGCCGGCGTGCTCGACATCGACGCCTCGGCCAAGGCGGCGCGCTTCGTGCGCACCTGCGACGCCTTCAACATCCCGCTGATCACGTTCACCGATGTCCCCGGCTTCCTGCCAGGAACCGCGCAGGAGTGGGGCGGCATCATCCGCCACGGCGCGAAGCTTCTCTACGCCTTCACCGAGGCAACCGTCCCGAAGCTGACGGTGATCACGCGCAAGGCCTACGGTGGCGCCTACGACGTGATGGCCTCAAAGCACCTGCTGGCGGACTTCAACTTCGCATGGCCGACCTCGGAGGTCGCGGTGATGGGACCGGAGGGCGCGGTCAACATCATCTACCGGCGCGACCTCGCTCACAGCCCGACGCCCGAGGAGCGGCGCAAGAAGCTGATGGAGGACTACAAGGCGCGCTTCGCCAATCCCTATACGGCAGCCGAGCGCGGCTACATCGACGACGTGATCGTGCCGCATGAGACGCGCCCAAAGCTGATCACGGCGCTGCACACGCTGCAGAGCAAGCGCGAACCGGGCCCAAAGCGCAAGCACGGCAACATCCCTCTCTAGCGTCGCCTCCGCCCCACCTTTTCGCCCAGCAGAAGCCACCAGGGGTAGGTGGCGAACAGCAGCGCCGAGACCGCGTGCGTTCGGCGGCTCGCGTGGTGGTGATCGAACCCGAAGACACCTGAGTTGAGCATCCAGTCGCGGCCGTCCTCGGCCCGGCAGGCCTCCCAGATCGGCTTCGTCCAGGGACGGTTCAGATACAGCGAGATGCTCGTCGCGAGGAACACACCCGCCGTTGCACTGTGAAGCGCGCGCGAGACCGGCGTGGGCTCGGGCATCGCCTTGGCGTATAGACGCCCCGTGGCATAAAGCCAGGGCGGATCGATCAGGAAGGACATGCAGCCTCGCTTTCGGATTCGTGTGGTGCGCCCCTCGCCGCTGTGGCGGGCGCCGGCGCCTTCTCGAGCAGGTTCATCGCCAGGCGCGTGGCGAGCGCCATGATCGTCATCTGCGGGTTCACGCCGAGCGCGCTCGGCACGACCGAGCCGTCGGCCACGTACACGCCTTCGACGTCGTGGACCGCGAGCTCGCCGTCGGTCACGCCGTGGCTGGGGCGAGCATCCGCGCGGGCGGTGCCGAGCGGATGGAACGCCATCAGCTTGAGATCGCGCGCCCGCGCCTGCTCAGGCCGCACACCTTGCGGCAACGGCAAATAGACCTCGCGCGCTCCCGCCGCGAGGAACAACTCCTCCAGGCGCGCGAGCCCTGCGCGGAACTTGAGGAGGTCCTCGTGCGCGAGGTCGTAGCGGATCAGCGGGCGCCCGCCGAGCGAGCGCACTTGCCCGCGCGAGCTGTCGCTGACCATCAGGCCGAACTGCGCGAGGTCGCGGTAGCGGGCCATCGCCCGCGCGTGGCGTGCGCCGGACAGCGGCAGCGACATCGCCGCGTAGCCGGGCGGGCCGGCGACGCCCTCGAACATGATGCCCTCGGCGGCGAACTCGTCGACATAGAAGCTCTGTGGCACTCCGCGCGCCATGTCGATCCGCTCCTCCATCAGCGCGAACGCGGCAGTCGCCGGGTGTAGCGAGAGGTTGCGCCCAAGCTGCCCGGATCCACCTCCGATCCCGTTGCGTGCGAGCAGCAGCGGCGTGTGTATCGCCCCGCAGGCAACGACTACGAGCGGCGCGCGCACCTCCAGCGCCCGCCCACCGGACAGCCGCGCCCTGACGCCGCGGGCGCGCCCGCGCTCGAGCACGATCTCGCGCACGTCGGCCCCGGTAACGATCCGCGCCCCGGCCGCACGCGCGCGCGGGATGTAGGTGATCCCGGTGTGCTGCTTGGCGGAGGTCGGGCAGCCGAACACGCACACCCCCGAGCCGACGCAGCCGCGTGCGTTGCGCGACAGATAGCCATGCGACCAGCCCAGGCGCTCGGCGCCGCGGCGCGCGACGGCCGCGTTCGCACCGGCCAGCTCGGGGGTCACCTCGGCGACCGACAGGGCCTGCTCGACACGCTCGAAGCAGGGCCGCAGCGAGGCCTCGTCGAGCTCGAGTCCGAACTCCGCAGACCAGCGCTCGAGGACGTGCGCGGGCGTGCGAAAGCATGTGCCGGAGTTGACGAGCGTGGTCCCCCCGATGCCACGGCCGAGTGGCAGGAGCATCGGCGGCTTTCCGAGCGTCAGCGTCTGGCCACCGTCGCGGTAGAGGCGGGCGAGCATCTCCGGGGGGCGCGCGCTGAAGTCGTCGGGGTCGTGCGCGGCGCCCTGCTCGAGCAGCACGACCTCCGCGCCGCCCTCCGCCAGCTCGGCAGCTGCCACGGCACCCCCGGCGCCGCTGCCGATCACGCAGATATCGGCGTTCATGCTCGCCCCTCGACGCGGCGCAGTTCGCGCCCGCGGGCGACGACGGCTGCTGCGTCCCAGCCGAGGCTGCGCGCGAGCTCCGGC
>JACDGG010000231.1 GCA_013815355.1 Solirubrobacterales bacterium | reverse complement strand
GCGGTGCCCACGCCGCGCAGGCGCTGCGCGCGGGGGCCTGGGGGGTGCTCGTCACGCCGGCTCACGCCGAGGCGGCGCTCGCCGAGGCGCAGAGCACCGGCGGCGCGGTGCTCGTGCACGAGGACCCGCTGGCGGGGATGCAGGCGCTCGCCGGCGCCTGGCGGCGCGAGCTGGGTGCCTGCGGTGCGAAGGTGGTCGCGGTCACCGGCTCGGCCGGCAAGACCTCGACGAAGGACATCCTCGCGGCGCTGTTCGGCGCGATCGTGCGCACAGCGGCGAGCCCGGCCAACCACAACACCGAGATCGGGCTGGCGCTCGCGCTGCTGGCGGCCCCCGCGGATGTCGAGGTGCTCGTGCTCGAGATGGCGATGCGCGGCCCCGGGCAGATCGCCGAGCTGACCGCGATCGCCGAGCCGGATGTCGGCGTGATCGTCAACGTCGGGCCGGCGCACCTCGAGCTGCTCGGCTCGATCGAGGCGATCGCCGCCGCCAAGGCCGAGCTGATCGCCGGGCTGGGCGCGGGGGCGAGCATCGTGGTGCCGGCCGGGGAGCGGCTGCTCGAGCCGCACCTGCGCAGCGATCTGAACGTGATCACGTTCGGCGCGGGCGGCGATGTGAGGCTGCTCGAATGCCGCGACGACGGCAGCGTCTCGATCGAGCACGACGGTGCGGAGATCGTGCTCGCGCCCTCCTTCGAGGAGGCTCACAACCTGCTCAACCTGCTCGCCGCGGTGGCTGCGGCGCGGGCACTCGGGCACACGCCGAGCGGGCGCCTGGAGGTCGACTTCTCGGCGATGCGCGGGCAGCGCCTGTGGCTGCCCGGCGGGACTGTGCTGATCGACGACTGCTACAACGCCAACCCGATGTCCATGCGCGCAGCGATCGACGACCTCGCCGCGAGCGCCCCCGCGCGCCGCTTGGCGGTGCTTGGCGACATGCTCGAGCTGGGCGAGCAGGCGCCGCGCCTGCACCGCGAGATCGGCGAGCACGCCGCCGCCGCCGGCGTCTCGCTGCTGGTCACGGTCGGGCAGCTGGCCGCCGAGATCGGGCGCGGCTTTGCGGGAGAGACCCACGCGGTGAAGGACGCCCCCGCAGCCGCCGAGCTGCTGCGCGGCCTGCTCCGCGAAGACGACACGGTTTTGCTGAAGGCGTCGCGCGGCGTGGGCCTCGAGCGCGTGCGAGACGCCCTCATCGGCGCTGCGCCGGGGCACGGCGCCGATCGCGTTCTGGCCCCGAGCGCCGGCCCGGAGCAGCGCTGAATGGGGCGCATTCTCTTTGGGGGCACCGCCGCGCTGCTGATCTGCATCTTCCTCAGCCCCAAGTTCATCGAGTTCCTGCGTAAGCGCGAGTTCGGCCAGCACATCCGCGAGGACGGGCCGGAGGGGCACCATCAGAAGGCCGGCACGCCGACGATGGGCGGCGTCATCATCTTCATCGCGGTCGGCGTCCCGTTCCTGATTTTGACGAACTACGAATGGCGCTCGGTGGGCGTGTTCGCGGCGGCGATGGCCTGCGCGCTGCTCGGCTTCGCCGATGACTACATCAAGCTCGTGCGCCGCCGCTCGCTGGGGCTGCGCGCGCGCACCAAGCTCGGCGTCACGATCGCGATCTCGCTGGGGCTGTGGTGGATCGCACGGCACGAGGCGCACCTGCCCTCGACGCTGCAGCTGCGCTTCGTCGACTATCACATCGATCTCGGGCCGTTTTACCCGGTGCTGATCTACTTCGTCGTGGCGGGCACGACGAGCGCGGTCAACCTCACCGATGGCCTTGACGGGCTCGCCGCGGGCTGCGCGGCGATCGTGCTGCTCGCCTATATCGGCATCGCCTTCATCACGCTGGACTTCGATCTGGCGATGCTCGCCGGGTGCCTGGTCGGGGCGTGCGTCGGCTTCCTCTGGTTCAACGCTTTTCCGGCGACGGTCTTCATGGGCGATACGGGCTCGCTCGGCCTCGGCGGGGCGATCGCGGGCCTGGCCGTGATGACGAAGACCGAGGTGCTGCTGATCCTGCTCGGCGGCATCTTCGTGATCGAGGCGCTGTCGGTCGCGATCCAGGTGATCTCCTTCCAGACGACGCGCAAACGCGTATTCCTGATGGCGCCGATCCACCACCACTTCGAGCTGAAGGCGTGGTCTGAGACGAAGATCATCCTGCGCTTCTGGATCGTGGCGTCGATCTGCAGCGCGATCGGCTTCACCCTCTACCGCCAGAGCCGGGGAATCTAGATTCGCGCGCCGGGAAGGCTTTCGCCGGTTCGCGTCGAAGTGAGCCTGGATGCCAGCAGCGCCAGCACGCCGGCCCCGGGGCAAGGCGAGTTCCCAGACGCGCGGCAAGGCCAAGCGCGTGGGCAGGGCGGCTACCGCGGCGGCGAGCCAGTCACTCGAGCAGCGCATCCTGCTGACGGCCACGATGTGCCTGCTGGCCTTCGGTGCGGTGATGGTCTACAGCGCGTCCTCGGCGACGACGCTGCTGCAGGGCCACGGCTACGGGGGCAGCTACCTGATCAAGTTCTTCGTCTACGGCGCGGTCGGCCTGGTCGTGATGCGCCTGCTGGCGCGCGACGGCGTGGCCAAAGTGCACAGCATCACCGCGCCGCTGCTGTTCACTTCATTCGTGCTCGTGATCGCGGTGCACATCCCTCATGTGGGCGTCTCGATCAACGGCGCGCGCCGCTGGATCGGGCCGCCGCAGCTGCAGTTCCAGCCCTCCGAGCTGATGAAGCTCGCGCTCGTGCTCTATTGCGCCACGCTCCTGGCGAAGCGACCGCAGCGGGTAAACGACATGCGCGAGCTGGCCAAACCGCTGCTGATCGTGGTCGCCGGCGCGTGCCTACTGATCTTCAGCCAGCCCGACATGGGCACCGCGATGGTGATCGCCTTCACGGTCTCAGCGATGCTCGTCGGCGCCGGCATCCCGATGCGCAAATTTGCGCTGATGGCAGGGTGCGTGCTCGGCCTCGTGCTCGTCTACGCGCTGATCCGCCCCTACGCGCGAGCGCGCCTGACGTCGTTTCTCGATCCCTGGGCGCACGCCTCCTCCTCGGGCTTCCAGGCGGTGCAGGGCCAGATCGCGATCGGCTCGGGCGGCCTCTTCGGGGTCGGCCCGGGACAGTCGGTGCAGAAGATCTTCTATCTGCCCGAGGCGCGGACGGACTTCATCCTGGCCGTCGTCGCCGAGGAGCTCGGCGCCGCCGGGGTGTTCGCGCTGCTGTTCCTCTACGGCCTGATCGCCTACGCGGGCCTGCGCGCCGCGAAGGGCGCGCGCAGCCTCTACAGCGCGCTGATCGCGGTCGGCGTCACGGGACTGATTCTTTCGCAGGCGACCCTCAACACCTTCGCCGTGCTCGGCCTCGCGCCGCTGACGGGCGTGCCGCTGCCGTTCGTCTCCTACGGCTCGAGCAGCCTGATCGTGATGCTCGCCGCGATGGGCCTGCTCTTGAACGTCGCATCCGGCGCGACCGGGCACGTGCGCGCGGTGACTCCTGCGCGCAGGAGCTCGCGCGACGCCCGCGCCCGCGAACCGGCACGATTGGCCGGTGAGCGCAGCGCCGAGGAGGATCGTGATCGCCGCCGGCGGGACCGCTGGGCACGTGGTGCCGGCCCTGGCGGTCGCGGACGCGCTGCGGGCTGAGGGCGCCGAGGTCCAGTTCATCGGCGGCGAGCGCGCCGAGGCGCAGCTCGTGCCCGCGGCCGGCTACCCGCTGCATCAGATCTCGGTGCAGGGCCTCTCGCGCACCAACCCGCTGCGCGCGCTGCGCGCGCTGGCGCTGGCGGCGAAGGCCGTGGGCCGCGCGCGTGGGCTCCTGAGAGACCTCGCTCCGGACGCGGTCCTGGGCGGCGGCGGCTATGTCGCGGGGCCGGTCGGGCTGGCCGCTGTGAGCCTGCGCATACCGCTCGTGCTGAGTGAGGCCGACAGCCACCTCGGCCTCACCAACCGCATGCTCGCCCGCTTCGCCCGGCGCGTGTGCCTGGCGTTTCCGATCGCCGGGCGGGCGGGGCCGCGCTACCGCGTGACCGGCCGCCCGGCGGTGGCGCCCCAGCATGACCGCGCCGCGGCCA
>JACDGG010000230.1 GCA_013815355.1 Solirubrobacterales bacterium | reverse complement strand
GGTCCTGATCGTGCGCGACACGCGCGAGTCGGGGGAGATGCTGCAGGCGGCGCTCGCCGCGGGTGTCAGCGCCGCGGGCGGCGACGCGCTGCTCGGCGGCGTGCTGCCGACGCCCGCTGCGCCGCTTCTGATCGGCCGCTACGGCTTCGATCTGGCGGCCGTGCTGTCGGCCTCGCACAACCCCTACCAGGACAACGGCATCAAGTTCTTCGCCGGCGACGGCTACAAGCTCTCAGACGCGACCGAGCTGGCGATCGAGGCCGAGCTCGAGCGTGTCGGCGTCCTCGCGCCCGTCGATGGCGAGCGCCAGCAGGCCGCGCCGCGCGTCCAGCGCGCCGCGGCGGCCGGTGAGGCCAAGGCGATCGGGCACGTCCGCGAGCTGCGGGGAGCGCCCGAGGATTACCTGCGCGAGCTACACGTGCGCTTCGCCGAGCTCGACCTCTCAGGCATACGTGTGCTGCTGGACTGCGCCAACGGCGCGACCTATCAGGTGGCGCCGGAGATCTTCCGGCGCCTCGGCGCCGAGGTGGCGGTGCTCGCCGACGCCCCGGACGGAAGGAACATCAACGCCGGCTGTGGCTCCACCCACATCGAGGCGCTCGCCGAGCGGGTCGTGGCGGAGGGACACGCGATCGGCTTCGCCTTCGACGGCGACGGCGACCGCATGCTCGCGGTCGACCGCAACGGCGTGAGCGTCGACGGCGATGAGCTGATGGCGCTGGCGACGCTTCACCTGCGCGACAGCGGACGTCTAAGCGGCAACGGCGTCGCGGTCACGGTCATGACGAACTACGGCTTTCACGCGGCGATGGAGCGCGAGGGGGTGCAGGTCGCGATCACGCAGGTCGGCGACCGCTACGTGCTCGAGGAGTTGCGCGCGCGCGGCTGGTCGCTGGGCGGCGAGCAGTCCGGGCACATTATCGACATGGGCTTCAATCGCACTGGCGACGGCATCGCGAGCGCGCTGCTGACGATGGAGGCGCTGTCGGGAGCGGACCTCAGCGAGCGTCACGCGATGCACAAGCTCCCGCAGCGGCTCGTGAACGTGCGCGTGCGCGACCGCGGAGGGCTCGAGCGCTCACAGGAGCTCGCTGCGGCCATCGGCGCAGCCGAGCAGGAGCTCGCCGGGCGCGGACGCGTCCTCGTGCGCCCCAGCGGCACAGAGCCGCTCGTGCGGGTAATGGTCGAGGCGCCCACCGAGCAGGAGGCACAGGAGCTCTGCGGGAGGCTCGTCGCGCTGGTCGAGCGCGAGCTGGCCTAAGCGTCCGTCGCACTGGGCGCCCGCGAGGGCGCTGGTATCTTCGAGCGCATGTGTGGCATCGTTGGCTACGTGGGTTCGCGCCCCGTTCAGGATCTGCTGCTCGCCGGTCTCTCCAAGCTCGAGTACCGGGGCTATGACTCGGCGGGGATCTCGGTGATCGCCGACGGTCACATCGACGCGGTGCGCGCCGTCGGCAACCTCAGCGCGCTGGAAGCCAAGCTCGATCCCGAGACGCGCGCGGCCGCGGGCGGCTCGGTGGCGCTCGCCGAGCGCCCAGCCACGACGGGCATCGGCCACACGCGCTGGGCCACGCATGGGCGCGTCAGCGAGGAGAACGCGCATCCGCACTACGACAGCGGCGACCGCGTGCACGTCGTGGTCAACGGCATCGTGGAGAACTACATGGAGCTGAAGGAGCGGCTGATCGCGCAGGGCAGCGTGTTCACCTCCGAGACCGACGCCGAGGTGATCGCGCACCTGATCGCCGAGCACTACTCAGGTGAGCTCGCGACGGCCGTGCGCGCCGCCTATGCCGAGCTCGAGGGTCACTTCGCGTTCGTGGCGATGAGCGCGGATGAGCCCGAGGTGCTCGTCGGCGCGCGCAAGGAGTGCCCGCTGGTCGTGGGCTGCGGCGAGGGCGAGCAGTTCGTCGCCTCGGCCGTGCCCGCGTTCCTGGCGCAGACCCGGCGCGTGCAGTACGTCGAGAACGGCGAGCTCGTTGTGTTGCGCCCGCAGGGGGTCACGATCACGACCGCCGAGGGCGTCGTCGTGGAGCGCGGCGAGCAGACGGTCGACTGGGATGAGCAAACCGCTGAGAAGGGCGGCTTTGACACGTTCATGCTCAAGGAGATCAACGAACAGGCCGACGCGATCGCCGATGCGATCTCCGACCGTACGGCGCGCGGCGATGGCGTCGATCTGCAGGAGGAGGGCGCTCTGGATGAGGCGATCCTGGACGGCGTCGGGCGCATCGTGATCGTCGCCTGCGGAACCTCCTATCACGCCGGTCTGATCGGCCGCTACGCGATCGAAGAGTGGGCGCGGGTTCCCGTCGAAATGGACATCGCATCCGAGTACCGCTACCGCAACCCGGTGGTCGGCCCGGGCGATCTCGTGCTGGGCATCACCCAGTCGGGCGAGACCGCCGACACGCTCGCAGCGATGCGCCTCGCCCGCGAGCGCGGCGCGCGCGTGCTGGCGATCACGAACGTGATGGGCTCGCAGGCCACGCGCGACTCAGACGGTGTGCTGTTCACGCGCGCGGGCCTTGAGATCGGCGTCGCGGCGACGAAGACATTCCTCTGCCAGGTGGCCGTCATCTACCTGCTGGGGCTGCGTCTGGCGGAGCTGCGCGGTGAGCTCGAGCCGCAGCGCCTGGCCGAGCTGGTGGGCGAGGTCAAGCGCCTGCCGCACTGCATCGACGAGGTGCTCAGAGGAATGCAGGCGCAGGTCGAGCCGGTCGCCGAGGCCTACTGGCAGAGCGAGTTCTTCCTCTACATCGGCCGTCACGTGGGCCTGCCGGTGGCGCTCGAGGGTGCGCTCAAGCTCAAGGAGATCTCCTACATCGCCACCGACGCCTACGCGGCCGGCGAGATGAAGCACGGTCCGATCGCGCTGCTCGACGACTCAACGCCGGTCGTGTGCGTCGCGACGGAGTCGCCGGTGCTCGAGAAGGTGGCTTCGAACATGCAGGAGGTGCGCGCCCGCGGCGCGCGTGTGATCGCGATCGCAACTCAGGGCAACGAGCGCATCGCCCAGCAGGCGGACGCGGTGATCACGCTGCCGGCGATCGATTGGATGCTGCAGCCGATGCTGGCCGTGATCCCGCTGCAGCTGCTCGCCTATGAGATCGCGCGGCGGCGCGGCCTGAACGTCGATCAGCCGCGCAATCTCGCAAAGACGGTGACGGTCGAGTAGCGCCCGTGTGCCCGCGCGCAGCGGGCACGTCGCTTTCACCACAGCGCCGCGGCGACCATCTAGCATCGCTGCTCGTGGACCGCCTGCCCGACTGGCTGACGCCGCTGCCCGACGCCGAGACGATGCGCGGCGTGGATCGCTGGGCGATCGAGGAGCAGGGAGCATCTGGCCTTGAGCTGATGGAGCGCGCCGGCGCCGGCGGCGCGCGCGCGGTCGAGCGCATGGCGGAGCGGATGACACGCGAGGTGCGGGTGTGTGTGGTGTGCGGCAAGGGCAACAACGGTGGCGACGGGCTCGTCGTGGCGCGCCTGCTGCGCGACGCCGGCCACCGCGTGAGCGTCGTCTGCGTGAGCCCGCCGGATGAGCTGAGAGGCGACGCCGCGGCGAACCTCGAGCGGCTGGAGGGCGCAGGCCCGCTGCGCCTCGATGGCAGCTCCTGGCAGCAGCCGCCGGGGCCTGGAGACGAGGCGCCGCTGGAAGCGGGGCTGATCGTCGATGCGGTGCTCGGCACCGGCTTCAGCGGCGAGCCGAACGGCGCGGCGGCCGAGGCGATCGCGGCGATCAAGCGCTCGGGGGCGGCGGTGGTGAGCGTCGATGTGCCGAGCGGAGTCGACGCCTCGAGCGGCGCCGTGCGCGGTCTCGCGGTGCACGCCGCGCGTACCGTCACCTTCCACGCCGGCAAGCCCGGTCTCTGGATTCGCCCGGGCAAGGAGCACGCCGGCGAGGTCGAGGTGATCGACATCGGTATTCCCCGCGGCGCGCCGATGGCGGCGAGCGTGGGACTGATCGAGCGCTCGGTGGCGGAGCTGCTGCCGCGGCGCGGGCCTTCGGGCACCAAGTTCAGCTCGGGCCACGTGCTGCTCGCCGGGGGCTCACGGGGGCTGAGCGGCGCGCCGGCGA
>JACDGG010000229.1 GCA_013815355.1 Solirubrobacterales bacterium | reverse complement strand
GGCGCGAGTCGATCGCACCCGCCGACGGGCCGCCGGGCGAGTGTGCGCGCGAGGTGTCTCGCAGGCTCGCCCCGGCCGCGGCCGCGACGCGCTCGGCGTCCCAGTCGCGCATCAGCTACGTGCTCCCGCGGCGCCGAGGCGATCTGCGCCGAGCGCTTCGCGCGCAACGCTGACATCGTCGAAGGGGACCTTGCGCCCGCCCGCCAGCTCCTGGCCCTGCTCGTGGCCCTTGCCGGCGATCACCACGACATCGCCGCGCCCGGCGCACGCCACCGCCTCCGCGATCGCTTCCCGGCGGTCCTCGAGCGCACGCACGCGAGCGCCCTCGCCACCCGCCGCCTCGGTCGCGCCCGCCATGATCTCCGCGATGATCCGCTCGGGCTGCTCCGAGCGGGGATTATCAGAGGTGACGAACACGAGATCGGCCAGCCGCGCGGCGATCTCCCCCATCATCGGTCGCTTGCCGCGGTCGCGGTCGCCGCCGGCGCCGAACACGCAGATCACGCGTCCGGAGCGATCGGCGCCCGCGCGCGCCAGCTCGCCGGCCGCGCGCAGCACGTTCTCGAGCGAGTCGGGGGTGTGGGCGTAGTCGACGAGCACCGCGAAGTCCTGGCCCGCTTCCACCGGCTCGAAGCGGCCCGGCACGCGCACGCCGCGCTCCAGCGCGCCCACCATCTCCTCGAGATCCCCGCCGAGCGACTCGGCCGCAGCGATCGCGCCGAGCGCGTTTGCGACATTGAAGCGCCCCGGCAGGGCCAGAGCCACGCGGCGCTCGCCCGACGGCGTCCGCAGGGTGAAGCTGCAGCCGTCGAAGCCGCACTCGAGCTCTGAGGCGCTGTAGTCCGCCGGCGCTTCCACCGCGTAGGTGCGCACGCCCTCGATCTCGGCGGCCAGGCGGCGGCCGTAGGCGTCGTCGACGTTGACGATGCTCACCGCCGGGCGCTCGCCCTGCGCCGGGAGGAACAGGCGGCGCTTGGCGAGGAAGTAATCCTCCATCGTGTCGTGGAAATCGAGGTGATCCTGGGTGAGGTTCGTGAAGATCGCCGCGGCGAAGGAGATCTCATCGGTGCGCCCCAGCTCCAGCGCGTGCGATGAGACCTCGATCGCGCATGCCCGATCGCCGCCGTCGAGCATCGCGCGCAGCTCGCGCTGCAGCTCGATCGCCTCGGGGGTCGTGCGCTGCACCGGGCGCTCGCGGCCGCCGACGATCGAGGTGATCGTGCCGAGCAGGCCGCACTGCATCCCAGCGGCCTCGATCAGCGCGCGCGCCAGATACGCGCTCGTCGTCTTGCCGTTCGTGCCCGTCACGCCGACGACGCTCAGCGCTCGCGAGGGCTCGCCGTAGAAGCGCGCAGCGAGCGGGGCCATCGCGGCTCTCACCGACTCCACTACGAGCTCGGGCACACCGAGCCCGAGCGGGCGCTCCACGACGAGCGCGGCGGCACCGCCCGCGAGCGCCTGCGGCGCGAACTCGTGACCGTCGCTCGTGAAGCCGCTGACGCAGAGGAAGAGCTCGCCGGCTACGACGGCGCGGCTGTCGTGGGCCAGCCCGGCGATCTCGACCGCGCCGTCGGCCTCGCTCAGCGCCCGCGCGTCCTCTGCGGCCAGGGCGCCCGCCAGCTCGGCGAGCCTCATCGATCGCTGCTCTGTGCGGGCATGCGGGTGAGTCTAGTTTCCGCCCCCGCTGGAGCCCCCCGGGCTATTCGGGCGCAACGGCGAGATAGCTCAGCGCGAAGCTCATGATCTGCCCGAAGGCCGGGGCCGCGACGGTGCCGCCGAAGATCGATCCCGACTGCGGTTCGTCCACCACGACCGCGGTCAGCAGCTTGGGGTTGGCCGCCGGAGCGAAGCCGATGAAGGATGCGACGTAGGCGCTCTTCGAGTATTCGTGGGTCAGCGGGTCGATCTTCGAGGCCGTTCCGGTCTTGCCCGCTAGCTGATAGCCGGGGATCGAGACCTCGCTGGCGGTGCCCCCGGGCGCGAGCACCCCTTCGAGCATATGGCGCAGGGCAGCGGCGGTCGCGGCGGAGATGATGCGATGCCCGCTCGGCAGCGGCTGGGGCTTGCCGTCCACGGCGCGAATCACGTGCGGCGCGCGCAGGATGCCGCCGTTGGCGATCGCCGCGTAGGCGCTCGCCATCTGCATCGGCGTCACGAGCTCGCCCTGCCCGATCGGGAGGTTCCCCATCGAGGAGCCGGAGTAGTGGCTCAGCGCCAGCGCGAGGCCGGGTTCCTCGCTGGAGAGGTCCACGCCCGTGCGCGCACCGAAGCCGAAGCGGTGGACCCAGCCGTTGAAGGCACTCGCCCCCTCCAGTTTGCCGATCTTGATCGCGCCCACGTTGCTCGAGCGGGCGAGGATCTGCGAGGTGGTAAGCGTTTCTTCGCCGTGTTCGGTGTCGTCGTGGATCGTGCGGTCGGCGACGTGGATCTGATCGGGGATGTTGAAGGGCGTCTCGGGCGTGATCAGCCGCTGCTGCAGCGCACCGGAGACGGTCACGGCCTTGAATGTCGAGCCCGGTTCGTAGTCGAAGCCCACAGCCCTGTCCTGCAGCGCGCCGGGTGGCGCACTCGCGGGGTCGTTGAGGTTCACCTGGGGCCAGTTGGCGACCGCCAGGATCGCGCCGCTACGCGGGTCCATCACGATCGCGGTGGCATCTTTGGGGCTGAACACGCGCGCGACCGCGCCGAGCACGTCTTCGGTGCGCTGCTGGATGTTCGCGTCGAGTGTCAGCTTGAGCGATTCCCCGGCCACGACGGGGTGGGGTTCGGTGATCGAGACGGGCTGGCCGATCGCGTCGCTGACCACGCGGCGCTGGCCGGAGTGCCCGGCCAGCTGGGCGTTGCGCGAGTACTCAAGGCCCGCGAGCCCCTTGCCTTCGGTGCCGACTAGGCCGAGCACCTGTGCGGCGAGCGGACCGCGCGGGTAAACGCGGCGCATCACCGGCGTGCCGGCGATGCCGGGCAGCTTCAGTGCGAGCACGGCCTGTGCCTGGGTCGCGGGCATGCCGCGGATGAGATACACGAAGCCGGTGTGCTCTGAGAGCTTGCGCAGCACGCTGTCCTGGCTCTGTTTCAAGAGCGGCGCGAGCTTGCGCGCGGCGGCGAGCGTGTCGGTGATCAGATACGGGTCGGCGGAGATGTCGCGCGCCGGCTCTGAGACCGCGAGGTCGATGCCGTTGCGGTCGGTGATCGCGCCGCGCTGGGCGGTCACCTTCTCGTCGGTCAGCTGCTGGTTGCTGGCTGCCTGGCGCAGGGTGCTGCCGCGCACCACGCCCAGATAGGCGGTTCGTCCGGCGGCGAGGACAAGCAGTCCGAAGAACAGCGCGAAGATCGCCCCTATGCGGCGCTGGACGACGACCACCGCTATCCCGTGGGGCCTGCCTGGGTGCCGCCTCCAGGCCCCGATTCGCCAGCGCTCGGGCTCGTCGCTTCGCTGGAGGGGGAGCTGGAGCTGGAGGGCGGCGTGGATTCGGAGCTCGCCGGGGCGCTTTCGCTGCTCGCTTCGCTGCGCGTCGCGCTCGAGCTGGCTTCGCCTTCGCTTGCGCCGGCAGTCGCGGAAGAGGTTCCTTCGCCCCCGCCGCCGCCCGATTCCGCCGGCGAGCTCGTTTCCGAGGACGCCGCCGCGGCGCCTTCGGATTCTCCGCTGCTGGGCGCTTCTGAAACGGCGCCGGCCTTGACCGGCGCGCTGAGCGCCGCCGCGGCGTGAGCCGGGTCGCTGCCGCGGTGCGCCGTCAGGAACTTCAGGCTCCCGGCCGGCACGAGGCTCATGCCGAGGCGTTCGGCGGCAGTCTCGACCCTGCCCCCGGAGGTCAGTTCGGAGTTCTCGATGCTCAATGCGGCGTCCTCGCGCTGAAGCAGCGCCGCGCGCTCGAGCGAGCGCCCGATCCCGGCGTTCAGCTTCAGCAGCGTGAGCTGCAGCGTGACGATGCCGAGCAGCGCGAAGACGACGAGCGCGATCCAGGCCCGGCCACGGATCAGGCGGTCGATCAGACGGTGATCGGAGAGATTCGCCAGCCGCTCGAGGAGCCCGAGCGCGAGACCACGTTCGGCGGCGAGGGCGCCGGCCGCGGGCTGGCGCAGCCGCGCCGGGCGAGCGGGACCGGAG
>JACDGG010000038.1:4011-19441 GCA_013815355.1 Solirubrobacterales bacterium | reverse complement strand
GCCGTGGTCGCACTACGTCGAGGTCGCCGTGACTACGCCGACGGGGTCTGGGGGCCGGGTCTCGCCGCGATCGCGGTCAGCAGTGCAGCAGTCGGCAGCGGGGACCGGTGGCGACGTTGGACGCTGGCCGCGGCAGTAACGGCGTGGGCGACGCGGCTGGAACGGCAGATGCTCGGCCGCCTGCGCCATCACGACGAGGAGGACCCCCGCTACACCGAGTTCCTGGAGGGCGATTCGACGGCGGCGGTGCTGGGGAAGGTGTTCCTCACCCAGGGCTTGTCGCAGCTGGTGGTGTCGGCGCCCGTGCAGCTCGCCGCGGCCAGTCAGCTCCCGCGTACCGCCCGCCGGTGGCTGTTCCCGGCCGGGATCGCCGTCATGCTCACCGGTGCGGTGGTCGAGGCGCTTGCTGACCGGCAGAAGTCCCGGTACCAGCAGCGTGACGACGACGGGAAGCCCGACGTGCTCGACACCGGCCTGTGGGGGTGGTCGCGGCACCCGAACTACGTCGGTGACTCGATGGTCTGGGACGGCGCCTGGCTCGCCGCGGCCGCCTCGGCGCCCGGCGTGTGGACGCTCCCTGCACCCGTCGCCATGAGCTACCTGTTGATCTTCGCCACCGGCGCGAAACGCACCGAGGCGCGCATGCAGGACCGCCCGGGCTACCGCGACTACCAGCAGCGCGTGTCGCTCTTCCTGCCCCGCCCACCGAAGACCGCGACCGACTGACACGGAACGTTGCCCGCACGTCGCCCTGGCGTGCCTGCTGGTGCGCAGCTTCGACCCGCCTGATTCCGTCGGCGACTTGACGCATGCTGATATCGGAATATGATGGCGCCCATGGCACGAGCAGCGACGACGTCGGACGTCTTCAATGCGATCGCCGAGCCGCAGCGCCGGGAGATCCTGGTACTGCTGCGGGCGGGTGAGCGGCCGGTGACCGAGTTGGCCACGGAGCTGGGGATGACCCAGCCGGGGGCGTCCAAACACCTGCGGGTGCTCCGGGAGGTCGGGCTGGTGCGGGACCGCAAGGCAGGCAAGCAGCGCCTTTACGGCCTTGACGCCCGCGGGCTGCGACCGGTCCACGAGTGGACCGGCGGGTTCGAGCGGTTCTGGAACGAGAGCTTCGACCGGCTGGACGCGTACGTGCAGGACCTCAAGCAGGCAAGGCAGGAGGAGTGACCGATGGCAGCGACAGGACGGGACGCGCCGGCGCAGTCAGCGACGGCCGACCGCGAGATCGTGATCTCCCGGGTCATCAGTGCCCCACGGGAGCTGGTGTTCGAGGCGTTCACCGAAGTCCGGCACCTGTCGCGATGGTGGGGACCGGAGGGGTTCACCACCACCACGCGGGCGTTCGAGTTCCGCGTCGGCGGGGAGTGGGACTTCGTGATGCACGGACCGGACGGGACGGACTACCAGGAGTGGATCTCCTGGACCGAGATCGTCCCGCCGCAGCGGATCGCGCTGCTGCACGGCGAGTCCCGCGGCGACCCGAACGCCTTCGAGTCGGTCTTGACGTTCGCGCCCGACGGCGCGGCGACCCGGATCGAGATGCGCACGGTGTTCCCCACCAAGGAGCTGCGCGACGAGGCGGTCGAGAAATACCACGCGATCGAGGGCGGCCAGCAGACCCTGAGCAACCTGGCTGCCTACGTCACCGAGATCGTTCGGAAGGGAGTTGAGGACTGATGGCCGGGAAGGTGTTCTTCAGCGTGTCGATGTCGCTGGACGGGTTCATCGCGTCTGCACCGGCAGGTATAGCCGACGGGCACAGTCTGGCCAGGATGGCGCAGTGGATGGAACTGCAGCAGTGGATATTCCCGCAGCGGTTCTTCCGGGAGAACCTAAAGCTCGGCGAGGGCGGCGAGGAAGGGCGCGAGAACGACATCGTGCGGGAGACGTTCGAGCGCACCGGCGCGAACGTGATGGGCAAGCGCATGTTCGACCTCGGCGAGCAGGCGTGGCCGGAGGAGCCGCCGTTCCACACGCCGGTCTTCGTCGTGACGCATGAGAAGCGTGACCCCTGGGAGCGGCTGGGCGGGACCACCTTCCACTTCGTCAACGACGGCATCGAGCCCGCGCTCGACCAGGCCCGCGAGGCCGCCGGCGACCGGGACGTCCGTATCGCGGGCGGCGGCCAAACGATCCTGGAGTACGTGAACGCCGGCCTGATCGACGAGTTCACGATCGCGCTCTCACCCGTGCTGTTCGGCTCCGGAATTCGCCTGTTCGAGGGCGTGGACGCGGGCCGCGTGGCCCTGGAGCCGGTCCGCGCGGAGCCGACGCAGCGGGTGACCCACCTGACCTACGCAGTCCGGGAGCGGTAACTGTCTCGACCCCAGCGCTCCCCCGCCGAGGTCAGCAGCGCGGTGAGATCCTCGACGCTCTGAGCGTCAGGAAGGGCGAGCGTTCGGGCCGCGAGCTCGGCCGCGCGCTCCTCCGGGGAGGGACCTCACGGCGTTGTCGTGGAACTTCCTCGCCAGCTCCTCATCGGACAGGGGGTTGCCGGGGCCGCCGCGGTTGACCTCGACGCGGGCCTCGAGTTCCTCGCCCGTGCGGGTGGTCACGCGCAGGACGGCGGGGAAGGCCTGCAGGAACCCGAAGCGGCCCTCCAGCACGGTCGGCGGGCCGGTGAGCCCGTGCCCGGGCCAGGTGGGCCGCTGCCACGCCGCAGCGGGCGGCTCATCCGCAGTGGACCCGCTTGACGGTCCCGCCGGTGCGGTTGCATACGGACGGGTTTTGGCTTCGCGCGGTTCGTGGTCGGTAGCGAGAGGTCCCTGAGTGAGAACTGCTCCGTACCTACCCACGCGGTATCGCTGACTGGCGAGCTCGCTGGCCGGTATGGCAGGGCTCTTCGTCAGTCGATGGGGCCGCGCGCGCAAGGCACGATTCTCCAGCGGTATCAGCCAAACCGCCCTCCCACGCGGCCAACCTGCACGCAAGCGGTCGCGACCCTTGTGCGTGATGGATTCGAGTTGTATTTGGGGGTCTATACCGCGGGTTTCGCGGGTTCAACCTCGAAACCCCACGGCTAGGTGTCTGGTCCTCCCGGCCGCCCCGTCCTGACGCCCGAGAGGCCACACTCGCGCTCTACGCGCGTGAGATGAACCGTCGCGACGACGAGCACGGACGCCTAAACGCTCTCATCGCGCCCCGCCCTCGACAGATCGGAGCGGGCACGGTTTCCTCGACCAGCACAGTGATGACCACGCACATGACTTCCCATCGCGGGACGACCGATCAAAGTTCAGCTGCTCACCGGCGCCAGCCGATCGAATCAAGCGCAGTGCCCATCGCCTCGAGAAACCGCAGCTGCTGACCACTTCCCGGGAACGGCACACGTTGATCGACGACGTCCAAGCCGGCGGCTCGTAGCGCTGGCTGCGTGAGATCGCAGACGTTGGCCTTGATCGTGATGATCTGACGCGGGGTCAGCGCCGCGGCGCGCGCGACGAGATCAGGCACGTAGAACTCGAGATTGTCCCCCGGTTCCTTCGGCTCGGGCTTGAGATCGATCAAGAACACGCCGCGATCGGCCAAGGACCGCAGCTCGCTCTCCTTCTCGGCACGCGACGGCTCGATTGCGAGGACAGCTCGAACGACGTGTCGGAAAAGACTGTCCTGCTCGGGCACCTCCTCGAAATAGAAGTAACGGTCAAGCGAGGACGGCGGCGCCTCCGCGATCAGCAGCAGCTCGACGACCTCAGGCCTGTACTTCGCCGCCGACGCCTCCCGCAGACGTCGGGCTCCCGTAGCGGTGGTCATGCCGCAGATTCTTGCCGGTCGGTATCGGGCGCGATTACGCGGGCAGGCCCACCAGGCGCAGGCGGAGATCTGCCTACCGCTCGTATGCGCGACCGCGCGGAAGGACGCGCCGGACGAGCAAGCTGCCCGTCTCGCGGTCATAGGCAAAGATCACGCGCCAGTCACCGACCCGCAGGCGAAACAGCTCGCTGCCCGTGAGCCGTCTCACGTCGAGCGAGCGATCCTCGGCGAGGAGACGATCCAGGGCGCCCAAAACGCGCTTGCGGATTGGCGGATCAAGGCGACGCAGATCCTTCTCGGCGCTGCGCGTGAAGCGCAGCGCTCGCTCGCCGCTCACCCGGCTTGAGATCCGAGGTCTTGCTTGACCTGCGCGTAGGAGACGGTCCGCCCAGCGGCAACGTCGGCGTCGCTCTCAGCGAGCGCGGCTTGATCCTCGGCGCCCAGTGGCTCGTCGTCCTCGGGGCGGGCGTCAAGCCAGTCACCGAAGCTCTGCCCACGCGAGGCGATGAAATCGAGGGTGGCCGCGGCCTCCTGTTCGCTCAGGTCCTCGACACGCGCACGTAGCTTCTCCTTCGCCGTCATAGGATAATGCTACCGCTGCTAGATGCCACAATCCGGCTCGAACCAGCGCTGGATCGAGCCGTGTGGTGACGGTTTGGCGATCTGATTGGGCTTAGCGGTGTGGGCAAGCGAGATCGCTGTCGCACCGCGAGCGTGAACCTGCCCAGGCCACGTCGACCATCACATACTCCGGGGGGGGGCAGGCAAACCTCCGAGTTGTCCCTAGACGCGGCCAAACTCTACGGAGATGCCAGAAGACCTCTCAAGTACCCAGGCCCAATCCACGCGGCACCGGTGATCTATCCCTGCGGCTCCGTGGCGGACCGGTGTCCTGAGCACCAGCTGCGGAGGAAAAGCAAATGAAAAGCAGATAGTCCCGTAAGCGAGCGCTCTCTCGACGTGCGCCTCGCAAAAAAAACTATCGATTTGCAGGCCTTTTTATGGGCGCGGCGGGTTTCGAACCTGCGACCTCTCGCGCGTGAACAAGGACCGCACTCAGGCCTCCTGGCATGGTTGTGCCTGGAAATCGGCACTATCTGGTCGCTGGGCGAGAACCCGGAAACCGGCTGAATTGGGCTCATTTCAGGGGGGTTTAGGCCAACGAGTGGCTCCAGTGGCCTAAACGTCTGCGGTTTACTCGAGCGCGTAACCGAGGGTGGTGTAGGTCTTCAGTCGCTTGGCGAACATGCGGCGCAGCACGGGCACCTCGGCGTCGACATAGTCGTAGACGAGCGCGTCGTGCTTGCCCGGGTGCGGGCGGTGCAGGCGGCCCGCGTATTGAACGACGGTGCCCTTCCAGGCGATTGGCATCGCGAGCAGGAGAGTGTCCAGGCGGGCGTCGTCGAATCCCTCGCCGATGTAGCGGCCGGTGGCGAGTACCACGCGCGCGGTGTCCGCGCTCGTGGTCGCGAGCTGCTCGATTGCGGCCCGTCGTGCGCGGGGGCGCATGTCGCCGTGCAGCTCGATCAACGCCGGGATGTGGCCTCGTAGGCGGCTAGCCAGCCGATGCAGATGCTCGCGCCGCTCGGTCAGGACTATCGGCGAGCGTCCTTCGCCGGTCAGCTTGATCGTGTCTCGGGCGATCATCTCGGCGCGCCGCTCGTCTGTGGCGAGTGCGCCGTAGATCTCCTGGATGCCGGCGTCGGTTGGGAGCACGGCCGGGTCAAAGCTCGTCTCGCGGCGGACGATTCGCAGGCTTAGCTGTGCTCCGGGCTCGGTTGCGTGCCGGTCTATCTCGTGGCGGATCGGGCCGCACTGCATCGCGATGATCGGATGGTGCCCGTCTCGCCGATAGGGGGTGGCGGTGAGCCCGGTGACGAAGCGCGCGGGAGCGCTCTGCAGTACCTGCTCGGCGGTGACCGCCGGGACGTGGTGGCACTCGTCGACCACTATGTGCCCGTAGCTTGCCAGCAGCTCTTGCAGGCTCTCCCGTCGGGCGAGGCTCTGCACGGTCGCGACATCCAGGCGACCCTTCGGTTTGTTCTTGCCCGCTCCGATGATGCCGATGTCCTTGACGTCGAAATCCAAGAACTGGGTCAGCCGCAGGACCCATTGCTCAAGCAGTGGCTTGCTGTGTACCACGACGAGCGTCGAGCGTCCGCGGGCCGCGATCAGGTTCGCCGCGATTACAGTCTTGCCCATCCCTGGAGGTGCGCACAGCACCCCCAGCTCGTGCGCGAGCATCTCGCGCGCGGCCGCCGCCTGGATGTCGCGCAGCTCGCCGGTGAACGATGTGTCGAGTGTGACCCCGTCGCTGCGCTCATCCGCCAGATGCAGCCTGATTTCAAGGCCGGTGAGCATCTCCCGCAGCGGCGCAAGCGTGCCGCGAGGGAGCACAAGAAAGTCGCCATGCTGCTCGAAGCACGCGATCACGCGCGGCGTGCGCGCCGTGGAGATCCGAAGCCGCTGACGTTCAAGGAATAGGGGATTGGAGAACGTCGCGAGCCTGCGCATCGCATCCAGCAGCGCGGCGGGCAGCCCTTCGGTGCGCACATATAAGCGCTGTGCGAGAGTTGCGGTCAGGGCGTCCGGTATCTCGGCCGCGGCGAGTCGGCTGGAGAGCGACCGGGCTGCACGCCAGGGCGCGCGTGGGTCGACCTGCTCTCCGGCGGCGCCGAGCACCTGGCCGGCGCCATCCGCCTCGTCAACCAGGCTTTGCAGCCGTCCGGGCTCGATCCGCGCAATTGACTCCAGGTAGGACCACTGGTCCCCATGAGGCTCGAGCTGATCGTCGAGGAACATCGAGTTGCCGCGCTTTCGTGCCTCGCGTTGCAGGGGTAGCGCGATGAGGTTCCCGAAGCCGCCGCGCGGGAGCGTGTCCTGGCTGGGGAAGAGACGGTCGTAGGAGGCCATGCCCAGCGTTGAGCAGCGCCCCATCGCCTCGGTCAGCAATATCAGCCCGAACCGCCGAGCCAGCCCAGCCGACACCGGAGCCGTGAAGAAGAACCACAGGTGCGCGCCGTCCCCCGAACGCGAGCGCTCGACCGCCGGGGGCACACCCAGCTCGCGGCACACCTCCCGCAGCGCCGCGACATCGGCCTGCCAGGAGCCGCCGTCGAGGTCGATCGCGAGCAGCCGGCACGTGTCATCCGCTAGCAGCGGGTAGACACCCATTACATGCCTGCCCTGCAGGTGCGCAAGCAGCTCCGACTCTGTGGGTGGTACGAACGCCTGATGCAAGCACTCCCCGCACTTCACGCGCGGCTTGGCGCACACTCCGTGAACCCACTCGTTCGAGCAGCGGGGCGCCCACCCGCTGCGGCCCTTCCCCGGTTTCTCCCATCGCCGCGGGAACACTTCCTCACGACCTCGGAACAGGCCCGCGAAGAGTGCCACCTTGCGGTCCGGTGACCAAGGAGCCTCTCCCTCGTCGGCTAGCTCGATTTCCGTGTCGCCCACCGCGGCCCGTTCGCGCGCGAGGCGCAGCTCGGATATCCGCCTGCGTGCTTCGCCGCTCAGCCGGTCGAGCTCGGCGAGCCTTGTCTCCTCGGCGGCGATTGCGTCGTCGAACTCTGCCTCTCTGAGCATCATCCGATTCTCCAGCCACCACCGGCGGGATTACCAACCAGCCTTCAGGCGCCGCGGTCGAGCGCTGGCTCATCCCCTGCATACTCAAGGGCGCGTCCGCGCCCCATCCTGGCGGCCGGCCATCGGATCATTGACGAGTCGCGCGAAGCGGGGCTCGCCCGGGCAACAGGGATCACGCCGGCCCGTGTTTTCCGGCCGAGTCGCCTCTAGGCATTCGTCCCGGTCTTCATCATGGGCTAGTCCGGATCTCTTATGAACTACTAGAGCTACCGCTCGCGAGTCGAATGGAAGGCTGCCCGCCGACCATGAATACGGCGTGACTGTGTCATTCTTGGAGCCATGGACATCGACGTAGTCGCCACTCCCGAAGACACCCTATTGGACCTGCTGGACCGATCACGGCGACGCAACGTTCCAATTCGCAGATCGTTTCTGCAGATCCCCGGGCCGCCGAAGCAGCCTGGTCCGCTCGCGGGGTTCGTCGAGGGTCGCAGGCCAGTGGCGCTCGACCTCTGGCTCCTGCTGCATGCCGGTGCGTCATCAGATCCGTGGGACGTTCGTCAGCCGGCGATGAGCTGGGCGCGGATGCTCGACCTCCCGCAGACGTTGAGCTCAGAGACGACGATCTCCCGCAACTGGACCTGGCTCGAGCAGCAGGGCCTCGTTCGCAGTGAGCGTGACCACCGTGTGCGCAAGGTCTTCCTGCTCATGGAGGACGGGTCGCGGCGCCCATTCAGCCGTCCGACCGGCACGCAGCGCGGGTTCTTCAAACTCCCGTATGCCTACTTCACGCAGCGCTGGCACAAGGAGCTCAAGCTCCCGGGGAAAGCGACCCTGCTGATCTGTCTCGCGCAGTCGCCGACGTTTACGCTGCCGACCGAGCACGCGTCTGGCTGGTACGGGGTCTCGGCCGACACGCTGCAGCGGGGTCTGGACGAGCTGCGCGAGCTCGAGCTGTTGAAGGTCTGGACCCGCGCGAAGAAGGCGCCGCGAACACGGCTGGGGTACACGGTCGAGAATCACTACGCGCTGCAGGGGCCGTTTGTTCGCGCTCCGATCGAGAGCGCGGCGAGCACGAAGGCCGCAAGCGCGTGAACGACCTGGGGGAGATGGACTTCGGAGCAGCAATCGCTGAGGCGCTGGCCGATCGAGCGCCGACATGGCTCACGCTGCCATCGGGCCCGGCGCGGGCGCCCGATGAGCTGCGCGACCTCCTCGATGACTTCGACGCTGGCGATCGACCCGCGGCCGTCGCGGCCGGTGATTGGTTGCGTGCCGAGGCCTTCGGCTCGCACGCCACGTCTCGCACGCGGCTGCTGATCGCCGATCAGCGCCTGGCGGGGTTCTATTCGCTCGCGTCGGCGCAGGTGGAGCTGAGCCAGCGCGACCGTGGCCGCCTCGGCGTTGACCCCGTTCGCGTTCCAGCCGCACTCGTCACGTGGATCGCCAAGGACAAGCGGGCGGAGATCGACGGTAAGGAGCTTGTCCTACACGCGGCCGCTATGGCTCGCCGCGCCGCTGAGCTTCAGGCGACGTCGGTGCTGGTCGTCGACGCATTCGACGAGCAGACCGCGAGAATGTGGCGCGAGCGCTTCGGTTTCAGACCATCATCCGAGGCTCGTACACCCAAGCGCCTATGGTTGCCGCTGCAGCCGGGCGATTAGCTTTTTCGCCCGCGTCGCTCGACGTCGGCGAGATAGGCGTCAGCCTCTGCGACAAAGGCTCGAACACGCGGATCGCGGCGGGCCTCGTCCAACTCCTCGGCATCCACCACAGCCACGATCTCCTCACGCAGATCCCGCTGTTGGCCTTTGGTGTGGGTGTCGAGTATCGAAGCCATCGTGGATCTTGTCGGCAGCATGCCGTCCAGGGTTTACGTTCCAAACGATAGACGCTACACATCACGCAATCAACTGCCGGGCCGCTGGCGGCTCGTGTATCGCCGGGAGTGTCTGTACCGGACGTGTGCCGTGGTCATGCATGAGCGGTGCTCCGCGTCAAGCCCTCCGCTCCAGCGCCGTTTCGGTTTCGGTTTAACCCCGACGCTTCGGCCCGTCAGGTCCTGTTGTGGTCGTCTGCTAAGCGTACGATGTCGTCCTCGTCCGACGGTGATGCGGCGTCCGTGTGCTGCCAGATCTCCGCAACAACGCCCCAGTCGTCGAGGCCAGTCAGTCGATGGCGCTCGCCGAGCGCGATCCGCACGAGGTCACCCTCAGGACATTTGCGCGGCGGTGGCTCTTCGTCGCCCGGTCCGCGACTGATGCCGACTGGGCCGTGGACGATCCGCCAGATCTCGCTGCGCCGGAGGTGATGTTGCCAGGAGAGGCGACGCCCGGGTGCGACGAGAAGGATCTTCGGGCTCAGACCCCCGGTCTCCTCACCGAACTCAACGCCGGCGTCGGCGAAGTACGTGTTGACGAAGCTGCGCACGTCGCCCTGTGAGATAACGAGGAACCCACCCCACGGACGCGAGAGATCCTCACCGACCACCCTCAGGTCCGCCACCGCGAGGGAGGATGTGATCCGCGCGAGGACAGCGTCACGGTCGGTAGACATCGTGATCTCCAGGCCTCCTCAGCGCGACCCGCTGTCGAGGACCGCTACCGCGGGATCGCTGAGTAGCGCGACTGAGGGCAGAAGCACCAGGTCGTGGCTGACGTTCCCACGATTGTGCTTCAGATATGTCGAGGTGGTCACCGCTGTGACCCTATCGGCGGTCAGCCCCAGAAGATGCAGGTGGGGTCACGGTCGACCTCGTCGAGCAGCACGAGCACATCGGGGCATGGAGCGAGCGGGTCGTAGCGGTGCCAGCGCCCGTTGCGATCACTCCAGTACAGCGACCACAAGCCCGTTCTCGCGACGTACCGCAGCCGCGCTACGCCTCTGCGTGTCCAGTCCGGGCCGATGCCAGCCCGCCAGGGCGCACGTACTTCTACGATCGTCGCCGCGCCCCGGGAGATGTCGAGCTGTGTGCGGACCTGGTGTAGTGCGTGAGGCGGCACGTGCTGCTCGCAGTAGTGACGCAGTGCGGCAACATCGAGCCCGGGGAGCACCGCGGCGATCCTAGCGGCGCCCGCCGGCGCCGTCGCGGTCGTCGTTCACTCGGGCGTGCAGGTGCACGTCGTGCCATCCGTCAGCGAACAGCCAGTGCTGACGCTTGGTCCCCTCGAGCAGATAGCCGGCCTTGAGCGCCACACGGCAGGAGGCCAAGTTGCGCGTCGAATGCAAGAGCTCGATCCTGTGCAGCCCCACCTCCCCGACCAGCCACGCCGTTGCGGCGCGCAGCGCACGGGGCGCGACGTCACGACCTCGCCCAGCCGGTAGCACCCAATACGCCGCCTCGCCTAGACCGCCAGCCAAATCGATGCGGTTGAAGCCCATACGGCCGAGCAGGATGCCGTCCTGAACGATCGCCCAGCTCGCTCCAGTCTCCGCTTGCCACTGCTCCGACCAGGATGTCACCCACTTGAGCGCCTCATCCTCGGTCATCGTACGCGTGTGCCACCTCTGGATCGCCGGGTCGCTGTACGCGTCAACGATCCCCGCGACGTCCGTCGTGAGCCAGGGCCGAAGGAGTAGCTCGTCCACCGTCAGGGAGGGCTGGGCCAGGTCGCGCAGGCGACCGGCCGGCACAGCCACAGGATGCATGTCGGGCACCCCAGCCATCATGCCGGACGAGCCCGCGCTCCGTCCGAGGACGGTTCCCAACAAGAACCAGTGCTCGCAGGATTGGGGAACCACGTTCTGGGCCCCCTCGCGCCCGGCATGCGTATCGAGAAACCTGGGTCTGTCGCAAAGACCCCCCGGGATATTTTGCCGATCTTGCTCGACCATCTGACCTGCAGGGCAGCAGGCAGCTTCGGCGTGTGATTTGCCAGCGACGAGGAGTGGGCGAATCCCCCGCTCGCAGGGATGCGCCGCGAGATCTGGGGCGCTCCCTTGTCCCGGCGAGCGGTAGGCGGCGCCCGAGGCGAGGTCGCAGCCAGGGGAGAATCGCTAGCCCCGCGGGCCCGGCCTCCGCGGCTCAGGCAGCTCCCCCGAGGCGAGAGCGACATCCCCGGCCGACGCACCACCCGTCGCGAGTACACACCCCCCGCGTTTCCCAGGGCCGCCGGGAGGTACCGAAAAGGCACCGATGGGTGTGCCGTGTATCTGGTCTGCCTGGGCTGTTCGTTGTCGCTTCGTGGCGTTAGGGGTCGGCTGGCGTGATGAGGCTGATGGTCGGTGGTCTTGGCGGTGGTCGGGTGGCCGTGGTCGGGGTCGTGTGGGGCGGGCGGCGGTGAAGTTCGTGGCCGGTTTTGGGTGTTTGCGGTCATGAACCGTCGTGGAGAGATGCAGATCTGAGATTCGTTGGCCGCGACCGGGCGTTCGCGCTCATTAACCGGTGTGGTGAGCGCGTCGAGCATCGGTGCCGCCAGGGGCGGGGGTTACGCGAGGTATCTGGAGGCCAAGACGGTCTCCCCTGAGCGCGGCGACTACTACCTGACCCCCGACGGTGAGCTAACGCAGGCGCAGGGCCGGTGGCTTGCTGATCGGGACACACTTGGTCGGCTCGGCATCGACCCAGACGGGCTGGTGGCCGGCGGGGACTTCGTTGCGCTGATGGAGGGCCGGGACCCCGGGACCGGGTGGTTCCTGCGCCCGGAGGGCGCGGGCGGAGGTAGGGGCGGCGGGATCGATGTGACGTTTAGTGCCCCGAAGTCTGTCTCGACGGTGTGGGCGCTCTCGGAACCGTGGCAGCGGCAGGAGATCGAAGCCGCATGCGCACGCGGTCGAGCAGACCGTCGCGTACATGCGCGAGCACGTCCCCGTGGTCCGCCGCCGCTACAGCGGCCAGGTGGTTGAGGAGCCCGCGAAGGATCTGATCGCCGCCGAGTACCAGCACACCACCGCCCGCGGTGTGGCCGGTGGCCGGGCTCCTGATCCCCAGCTCCACAGCCATGTCGTGATCAGCGGTGTCGTTCGTGAGGATGACCGTCTCGTAGCGGTGATGGCGCCGGGCAGTCGGCGCAGCGCCTCAAAGAGGACGCGCGCCGATACATGGGGAGCCACCGCGTATGCAACACACAGTCTTGTCGCGATCCAAGGGCAACCACTGATGGCCAGACCGTCCAGCGGGCAGATCACCGAATCACGATGGAGGGACGGCAAGACCGTCACGTTTGGTGCCCGCCTCTACGCCTACGGTCGTCGTCACCGGCTGGTCTTTGGAACCAACACTCAGGGTTGGAATCAGACGCGCGCACAGATCGAACTGGAGGCGGTCCTCCAGCAGGTCGCGCGCGGCACGTGGCTGCCGCCTGAGCGCAGAACATCGGTCGTGCCGCGCGGCGAGGCGCAGCCCGACGGCCATCAACGATTCGATGCCTTCGCACGCAAGGTCGTCGACGCGAAGAAGAGTCACGGCCTTGACGAGGACACGATCACGGACCTTGAATGGCGACTTGGCTACCTGCTCGGGCACTTCGCGAGCTTTGAGCTCGTCGAGATCGATGTGGCGGCGGTCGACGCGTTCCGCGACGATCTGGCTGGCCGCTCGCGCGTCATCCGCGATGTAGCCGCTCGCGGTAAGCCGCTCCTGGAGACCGGTCAAACCGGCCGGTGGGAAAGAGTATGCGCGCCGCAAGCGTGCGCTCTCGAACACTTCGATCAACTCCATCCTCGCGCTGCTAAGCCAGATCCTCCAGCGGGCCGAGGACTATCGCTACATCGAGCGCAACCCGCTCAAGGTCGGCGAACGCAAGGAGCGGTTTCTTCCGGCAGCGAAGCCCGCCAGGACGTTTCTTGAGGTTGACGAGCTGCTCGCGCTGCTCGACGCAGCCGGTGAGCTCGATGCATCGGCCCGCCGCGACAGGCGCGTCGGTCGTCGCGCGTCACTCGCGACTCTCGCTCTCGCGGGCTTCCGGATCTCCGAGCTCTGCGATCTGCGCTGCGCCGACATTGATCTCGCCCGCGCGCGCTTCAAGCTCTCCGACGCGAAGACCACGAAGGGGGTGCGCGAGGTCGAGATGACACTCTGGGCCCGAAGCGAGCTCATCCGCCACCGTGAGCAGCGCATCCGCGACGGGTTCCCAATGGGGCCGACCAACCACTTCTTCGGGACCACGAGCGGGAGTCGCCGCGACCCCGATCGCTTCCGCGACCGCGTGCTGGCGCGCAGCACCGGGCTGGCAAACGTGAAGAGAGCCGAGCGGGGGCTCCCGGCTCTCCCGACGATCACGCCTCACTCGCTGCGGCGCACCTGGGCGATGCTCGCTGCGCAGGCGGGCCGCGACCCGCACTGGATCTCCGATCAGATCGGCCACACCTCTGCCGCGTTCACGCTGCAGGTCTACCAGCAGACGCGCCACCGGCGCCTCTCAGATGGGGAGCGGCAAGCGATCTGGGAGCTGATGCGCTTCGCCGATGAGCCGGTCGAGTGCCCGTTCACGCGCCAGGTTACGCGGGGGGCCGACCGCGAGTTTAGGCCACTGAATGGGCCAAGGGCCTCTTTTGATGCTTCCGTTGCCTCCAGCGCACAACAACCGGATGAACCAACTTCCGCTGTTTTGCAGGACTTTTAGTAATGGGCGCGGCGGGTTTCGAACCTGCGACCTCTCGCGTGTGAAGCGAGCGCTCTCCCACTGAGCTACGCGCCCTGGAGCGGCGATTGTATTGCCTATACGCCGCGGGCCGCCCCCGCCGGTAGCGTTCGCGCCCGATGGAGCTCGTCACCTGGAACGTCAACTCGCTCGGGGCCCGCCTGCCGCGCGTCCTTGAATTCCTGAACGAGCACGCGCCCGATGTACTGATGCTGCAGGAGACGAAGTGCGACGACGCCGCGTTCCCGAGCGACGAGCTGGCGCAAGCCGGCTACGACGCCGTTCATCACGGCGCAGGACGCTGGGCGGGTGTGGCGATCCTCGCGCGGCGAGGCCTGGGTCTGACCGACGCGCGCGCTGGGCTCGACGGCGAGGCGCGCGCCGAGGAGGCGCGCTGGATCGAGGCGAGCGTTGCGGGAATGCGCGTCGCGAGCGCCTACGTCACGAACGGGCGTGAGGTCAGCAGCGAGTGGTTCGCGGAGAAGCTCGCGTTCCTCGACGCGCTCGTGGCGCGCGCCGGGGCCGAGCGCGATCTGCCGCTCGTGCTCGCCGGTGACTTCAACGTGACGCGCGATGACCACGACGTCTATGACCCCGCGGCGTTCGCCGGAGCAACTCATGTGACGCTCGAGGAGCGCAGCCGCCTCGAGGCGATCATGAGCGAGCCGGCTCGTGGACGCCTATCGTGAGGTCCATCCCGACGAGCAGCAGTTCACCTGGTGGGACTATCGCCAGGGCCACTTCCACCGCGGGCTGGGCCTGCGAATCGACTACGTGCTGCTCGACGCCACGCTCGCTCCGCGGCTGCAGGAGTGCGCGATCAGGCGCGACTATCGCAAGGGCAGCAAGCCTTCAGATCACGCGCCTCTGTTCGTGAGCCTGCAAGAGGCGTGAGGTCGCGGTCCGAGCGGATGCAGGGGGTAGCACGCTCTGCAGCGGTCCCACGACGTGGCCGCGCGCTGCGCTGCCGCGCTCAGCCGAAGCCGAGCTGCAGCACGCGCGATCGAGCAGGCGCATCAGACATGCTCGGCGCAGATCGCCCGCGCGAGCTCGCCGCCCCCGGCACTCGCGAACGCGTTCACGAGCCCAGGCGCACGCCGACGTGCGGGTGCAGGCGGTCGCTCGCTTCGGAGTAGCTCTGCGCGAGCCGTTTGACTTCCGCCTGCGTGAGCGTGGCGCCGAACGCGGCGGACCCGCCGAGCTGGGTGTAGCCCGCGCTCAGCTGTTTGCCGATCTGCGCGAGGCTGAAATGGCCGTCGTAGACGCTCTCGATGTAGAGCGCGACGTTCGCCCGCGCGAAGCGGGCCACGACGCCCGGGCCGCGTTCGCTCTGTTCGAGCGCCGCGTCGATCAGCTGCCACCCGCGTGCGGCCAGCCCTCGGAAGCTGCGAAACAGCCCGGCCAGATGCGCGGCCGGACCGGTGAGCGAGGCGGCGCGCGCTTCTCCGAGCAGCGCCGGCAGCGCGAGGCCGGCGGCGCTCTCAGAGGCGGCCCGG
>JACDGG010000038.1:0-4001 GCA_013815355.1 Solirubrobacterales bacterium | reverse complement strand
AGCATCCGCAGAGCCGGCCGACAGGCCGTTCGCCACGAGCGGCCACGCGGCCTTGGTGGCTTTGACCTCGCCTTCGACCTTCACCGCCATCGCGCTCAGCGCATGACTGACGGCTGCGAAGTCTTCTCGTTCGAGATGCGATGCGGCCGGAGTGCTCTCGCCGGCCGATCCGCAGCCGCCGAGAATCAGGGCGGCGCTGCCTGCGATCAGCAGCGCCGCTCCCAGGCTCAGGCCCGGAAGGGGCCTCTTGCGTGATGCCTGCGTCGGTGCGCCTAGGTCCCGAGCATGTCGATCACGAACACGAGCGGCGCATTCGCTGGGATCGACGGAGGCGAGCCTTTGGCGCCGTAGGCGAGCGCCGCGGGAATCACGAGCTCACGTCGCCCGCCGACCTTCATCCCGGGGATGCCTTTCGTCCAGCCGGGGATGACGCCCGAGAGCGAGAACGTCGACGGTTCGCCGCGTTTCCACGATGCGTCAAAAGTCTTGCCGCCTTTGTAAAGCACGCCGACATAGTTGACCGTCACGCTCGCGCCGGCCTTCACTTCGGGGCCGGTGCCTGCGATCAGGTCTTTGATTTCAAGTTTCGTAGGGGCCGGGCCCGAGGGCGGGGTGAGCTTCGGTTCTTTGGAGAGCGGGCCGCTCGTCGGCGTCTTGGCCGATGCCGAGGTGCTCGTTTTTTTGGCGGGCGCTTCGCTCTGCTTGACGAGAGCGCTGTCGGCCTTGTTCTCGAGGCCGACGGTGATCGTGCTCGAGCTGCCCGAGCTGCCGCAGCCGGCGATCAGCAGTGTCGCGGCGAGGCCCGTCAGCGCGAGGGCTGCGCGTGGGCGGATGGTGTTGTTGAAGGCGTTGAAGTAGGTCACGGTCGCGCAGCCTATCGGAACTCGGTGCGGCGGTGTGCATGTGCGTTACGATCGCGGACGGACCGTGCTAGGCGGGGAGGTAGCGGTGCCCTGAATCCGCAATCCGCTCTAGCGGGGCTGAACTCCCTTCCGAGGGGTTCTGGCTCTGGTCGCTCCGTCGCTCGGGGCGTCGATGGTTCGGGTCCCGCGCGGTGTCGGCTTGCGAACCAGGTCAGGTCCGGAAGGAAGCAGCCTTAAGCGATCACCGGCAGGCGCAGCGGGAGCTCCCGGACCGGAGTCGTGGGCGAAGGTAGGCGCCGGTGCTCGGGATCTCGACGCGGGGTGCACGGTCCATCAACTGCATCTGTGGAAGATCAGCCACGAGCGGTTGGCGCGCGCCTCGGTGAACCCGGGGGGCACGCTGACCGCTTTGACGGGGTCGCGCCGGTCGAGCGCGTAATCCCTTTCGACCGTCTGGCTGGCCGGATCGACGTAGACGCCTGAGGCGATGCTTCCGACCTGCAGGCTCACCACGTTGCGCGGGCTCGTCTTGAGATATAGCGCGAGCAGCGGGATCGAGGCGTGATTGGGGACGCCGACGGGACCGCAGGCGAGGTTGATCGCGTGATCGTCGACGAGCGCCAGCAGGTCACCTTCGACGCGCTGCTGGCGCGCCAGTTTGTCGAATTCGCGGTGCGCGCTGCGGTACTGCGCCGGGGCATACGCGATCAGCGCGACCAGCACGAGCGCCGCGCCCGCGATCCACCAGTGCCGCCGTTGCTCACCGCGCGCGAGGTTGATCCAGCCGAACACTCCCGCTCCGGCGAACACGCACAGGATCGCCGCGACGAGAAATGCGTAGCGGGTGTTGATCGGTAGGCCGAGCGCCGCGAACAGCGCGAACACGACAACCGCCAGCACACCCGCGGCGGCTCCCAACAGCGCTCGGGAGCGCAGCCAGAGCAGTGTGAGCACTCCGCCCAGCGCCGCTGCAACGAGGACCGCAGGACGCAGGATCTCTCCGATCCGCCGCGGAATGTACTCGGGCACCTTGGCGATCCCTTTCTCGCGCCCGAGCGTTGTCGCGGTGTGGCGCGTATTGGTCAGCGACCACAGTGGGTGCCCCGTGATCAGCAGATCGCTCGCCACCCACACGATCGGTGCGGCCGCCGCCAGCAGCGCGAGCAGCGCGACCTCCCGGCGCGAGCGGCTTGGCCGCTGAACGCGCGCATCCCCGCCTCCGCCCGCCAGGAAAGGCGGGCGCCATCCGATCGAGTAAAGCCAGTAGAGCCCGGAGAAGGCCCACGCCTCGGGGCGCAGCAGCCCGGCCGCCGCCAGCAGCGCGAGCACCGGCGCGCCTGCGCGGCGGCGGCGCGACTCGATCAGCAGCGCGCCGAGCACGAGCAGCAGGTAAGGGAGATCTACATAGGCACGCACGCCGTAGGAGAGGACGGGCACGCGCGTGAGGAAGATCGCGGCCGCGAGCAGGCCCGCCGGGCGGGAGAACCATGTGGCGCCGAGGCGATAGATCACCCAGCCGCACGCTGAAAGTGCGATGAAGCCAAGCGCCAGCGTCACGTCTGCGGCCGCGTGCGCTCCCAGCGGCACGAGCACCACGCCGAGCAGCTCGAGCAGCGGATGGGGCGTCGGTGCGAGCACGACGGAGTAGGCCGGCGGCTGCCCGCGCGAGAGCTGCCCGCCCCAGGCGAGCGCGTAGAGCGTGTCGTAGTTGACGAAGCCCACGCCGCTCACGAGCCTCAGCAGCGCCGCCCCCGCGAGGATCGAGAGCGGAGCGCCGGCACGCTGCGCGGAGCGCGTTAGAGCGGCGGTCATGAGCGCGGACGCTACCCATTCCGCCGGGTGTCCGAGCTTGCTCTGAGCGCATGCACGCGGCTGGGTAGACTCAGGCGAACGGTGTCGGTAGAGGAGTCTCCACAGCAGCAGCAGCGGTCTTTGTACCGCCGGCACCGCCCCCGCACGTTCGCCGAGGTGGTCGGCCAGGAGCCCGTGGTCAGGACGCTGCGTAACGCCGTCGAGCGCGGCAACGTCCATCACGCCTACCTGTTCGTAGGCTCACGCGGCACCGGCAAGACCTCGATGGCGAAGATCCTCGCCGCCTGCCTGAACTGCGAGCGCGGTGGGGGCCAGCCCACGATCGAGCCGTGCGGTGAATGCGAGTCCTGCCTCTCGATCGCGCGCGCCAACTCACTCGACGTGATCGAGATGGACGCGGCATCGAACAACTCCGTCGATGACATCCGCGAACTGCGCGAGAGCGTGGCCTATGCCCCGGTCAGCGGTGGGCGCAAGGTCTACATCCTCGACGAGGCGCACATGCTCTCCACGGCCGCCTGGAATGCGTTCTTGAAGACGCTCGAGGAGCCCCCGCCGAATACGGTGTTCGTGCTTGCCACGACAGAGGCGAGCAAGGTGCCGGCGACCGTCGTGGACCGCTGCCACCGCTTCGACTTTCACCGTCCCACCGTCGAGCAGATCGCAAGCGTCGTACGCCGCGCCGCCGCGGCGGAGGGCATCGAGATCCCGCCGCCGGCCGTCGCCGCGCTGGCGCGCGCCGCGACCGGCAGCTTTCGCGACGCACTCGGCACGCTCGAGCAGATCGTCACCTACAGCGGCAGCGAGATCGCGCTCGAGGACGTGCTCGCGGTGCTCGGCGTCGCCGACGCGCGCCTGCTGGAGGAGACCGTCGACGCGGTCGCCGCCGGCGACGGCGCGCGCGCGCTGAAGACGCTCGAAGAGTGCCTCGAGCAGGGGCGCGACGCCGCATCCTTCGCCTCTGATCTCGAGGTCCGCGCGCGCGAGCTGTTGATCGTGCAGACGCTCGGCGAGGTGCCCGCGGAGCTGGCGCTGACGCCTGAGGCCGACGGCGCGCTGAGCGCCCAGGCTGAGCGCGTCGATCACGCCATGGTCGTGCGCCTGCTGGAGCTGCTGGGCGAGGCGATGGAGGCCACGCGCGCCGGAGCCGACGCGCGCACGCGCTTGGAGCTCGCGCTCGTGAAGGCCGCTCGCCCCGAGGTTGACGGCTCGGTGCGCGCGCTGCTCGCCCGGATCGAGCGCCTGGAGAGCGCACGCGCGCCGACGGCTCTTTCGGCGCCTGCGCTGGTCGCGCAGCCGCCCGCGTTGCCGCGACCCGCCGAACCG
>JACDGG010000228.1 GCA_013815355.1 Solirubrobacterales bacterium | reverse complement strand
GCGCACAGGGCTCTCGGCGCTGCCGCGCGAGACGCTCGCCCGTGCTGTGCGTGCGTGCGCGAGCGCTTCAGCTGATGAGGCGGAGTTCGTGCGCCGGCTGCGCCGCTCCGGCGTGCGGGCGCGGCCGCGTTATGCGGCTGGCCGCGGGGATGTCGTGTCGGGCTACTCGGTAGCCCTACGACCCCCCAAGGGGGAGGCGCCGATTTGGTACAGCGGAGGTCAGCTCGCACGCGACCTGACACTCCCACGACTCCGGGCCGGCTGGCCTGACTCGCCGCAGGGCGCCGCCGCGGCGGTGCACGAGTGGGCGGCAGCGAAGCGCAACCAGCCCTCCGGTGTCATCGGACGGGAGGCGAGCGAGCCCGACCCGGAGCTTTGGGCGCGCTACAGCAGCGAGATCGCCGAGCTCCGCGAGCGTCTGCGTAGCGTCCCGCCGGAGGACCGGGCGACGTGGGCGCACGTCGCCGGCGAGAGCGCCGGTGCGTTCGCGGCATGGTCGCTGCAGGTGGAGGCGACACCGGGCCCGCTCGCCGCGACCGCCGAGTCCCTCGCTCGTTCGGCGCAGCTGCGTGCTCACGCGGTTCGTCCCCTGCGTGCGCCGCTTCCCTCGATGCGCGGCGCTTCATTGCTGCTTGCCTCGATCGCGCACGGTGGGCAGGGCACCGTCTCCCAGGCTGTTCTCCTTCGCCAGCTCGCGAACGTCGCCAAGGCCCTGCACGACTCCCACCGCGCGGCCGGTGAAGCACAGCGAGCCGCGGCGATCGAGCGTGTCGTGCGCGAGCAGCTGGCTACCGTCGGAACATCGATGCCCGGACCGACTCTGCGGGAGGCGTCGGTCGTCGACGAGCAGGCCCTGCAGGCGGCCCGTGTCGCCTCCCAGGGGCAGATGACGCCACGGCCGCCGGGCTCGCCCGTTCCGACGCCGATCGCCGAGCCGGAACCTAAACCTGCCGTCGCCCAACCGCGGGAGACGGAGATCCAACGATGAAAAGGAGACTCCTCTGATGGCTGATGAAACCGATGGCATCAACGAGGCCTTCGCAGGAGGCCTACAGGTGGCGCTCACCGTCGCCGGCAGACTGGCAGAGAACCACGCACGCGAGCGCGAGCAGCAACAACGCGACGCCCAAGCCGGGAGCGAACAGGCCGCCCGCGAGCTGCAAGCGCGCCTGGACGCCGAGCGCTCCGCGGCACGCGCCGCATTCGCGCCTGTCGGCCGTGATGAGTGGTGGGAGCGCGCCGGCGCTGAGGAGATCGGCCGTGCTTGGGAGGCCGCGAACACATGGAAGGACCTCGACCCCGACGCCGCACGCGCGCTCGATGCGATGCGCGATCACCTGCGCGAGCGTTACGGCGTCGACGTCGACGCGCTCCGTGCCGATCCCGCCGCCGTGCGCGACGCGCTCGAGACCCACCGCCAGGCGGCAGCTGGGCAGCGCGACAGTGCGAGCAGCGAAGGCCTGCAGGCGGCCGCGCTGCTCGCCGAGTCAGACCACGCCGATCGCACCCAGGACCCCACGCCCGCCGGCGAGATCGGCGAGCAGTCCGCCGGCGTCTATGACAGTGCCGAGCGCCGGCGGGAGCTCGCCGCCTCCCTCGAGGGCCTCGCCGACGAGGAGACCGTCGAAGCGCGCGTGCTGGCTGACACCCACGAGGCCCAGCCCGCCCAAGAGGCCGTCACCGCCGGCACAGGAACCTCGCCGACGGCCAGGCGCTCGCAGGACGGCGCCGCGATCTCGCGCGCCAGAGCTGGCGGCAGGAGCCGCTAGTGATGGCACGGGCGATGCTGCGTGACCTGATCTTGCGGGGAGGGTGTTGTTGATGAAGGACAGATCGCAGTGCTCTGAGGCTCGTCGAGGGGGGGATGGTCCTCTCCAGTGGTGAGTTGATTGCGCGGCGGGCTGCTCAGCGTCAGCGCCGGCGCGCTCGCCGCACCGGTTTCTGGTGGTGTGCGTCGTCGTCCTGGTGGCCGTTGCCGTGGTCGCGCTCACGAGCGGCGGCTCGAGTTCCCATCGAGCTCTGCCGGGATTGTTCCCAGCGGGTGGACGGGCGCGGCGGGTGCGTGGTCTGAGTATCTCCGCAGACGCGCGCCCGGGCGGCGCCCCCTCGTCTTTGCTGGCGTGAGAGCTGCAAACCAGCCGGCGCGTCCTTTCATACACGAGCTATGTCTCGCTCGGTACGGCTGGTCGGCGTGAGATCGCGCTGATATTCGATGATGGCCCGTCCCCGTTCACGCTGCCGATCCTTGCATGGCGATCGGCGACCACACAGAGACCCACAGCTGCTGCTCTGGGTCAGAAACAGTCTCGCCAAACGACGGGCGCGGCTGCCGTAGCCTCATGATTCGCTCGTCTGCTGACGATGCGGCGCGCGACAGGCCACCACTCCGCGAGCGTTCGACTCACCGGTGCCGTTCGTTATGATGGACGCTGCTAGGTTCTGGTGCGCTCGGCGAGGTCGAAGCCGAGGCGGGCAACGGTCAGGCTCCCGTGCATCAAAGCATGCGACGGCAACCAGAACGTCAAAGGACATGGCTCACATCAATAGGGAGGAACGATGATGCAAAGTCTCTCTCGGTCACATATCAGGCGCATACTTGCGCTCGCCGTGCTGGCCACCTTTCTCGCAGTCGCGAGCATAGTGCTGCTAGGCGCAAACACGCCAAGCGGGTACGCCAAGGCATCTTCGGCCAGTTACGCGGCCTTGAATAGCTCTGCCGCCCCGGACATCACGCTTCTACCCGAAGCACTGCCCGTCGGGCACCTGCCCACCGGGCCTTCGTTTGTAACAAGCCAACCGGCCGGCGCCGCGCTGTCCGGCGAACCGGACCCGCTCGGCGCCTCAATCCGCCCGATCACTGTGGGCGTCGCCGGCGTGTCGGCGTGGATTGCCAAGTCGAGCGTCGAAGGGGTATGCGTCCTCGTCTCAGCGGTCGGCGCCCCGTACTACCCACTCGACACGGCGTGCACCTCGACTGGCGAAACCGAGAGAGGTACAACTGTAGAAGTTCGAGGTGTGGCGAAGTTCGGCGGGAAGAACCTGCTCGTCGGCGTTGTGCCTGACGGCACCAACAGCGTCGAATACAAGATGGCCGAAGGCAGTGCCGCGCGAGCACAGGTGCAAGGCAACGGATGGGCTGCCTTGATTAGCGGCACGTACTCAAGCCAGATCGCGATCGGAGGCTGAAATGCGGAAGCTACGAATGATCTCGCTAGCAGTATTGGCTGCGGCGCTGTTGCTGCCAGCGGCGGCATCCGCGTCGATCAACTGGACGGGGCACAGCTACCACCTCAACGGTGGACAAAGCGGCTACACCAACTACAAAGTGACACTCCAGTATTCCGCGGTTTACAGCACAGAAGCTCTCGGTTGTGCGGGCATACGCTACATCGAAGGAGTCGCGTGCATGACGGTGACGCACCAATACGCTGCGGTGAAAAACCCGACGCGCGTGGTATCTGAACCCTATATTCACAACCATTCCACTTTCCCCGCCTATTTTGAAGGTTTCTACGAATAGAGGACAGTCCTTGCCAGCCTGGGTCCATAGGAATCATAACCGGGCCGGCTGAGCACTCCGCGAGGGGGCTGGCACTTCGTTGCCCCCTCGCGGCTAGGCCTGAGCCGCGAGATCAATCGCGAGTGGTCACTAGTTGTTCTGACAAGCGGCCTTCGCACAGAACCCCCACGACCTGTGGACGGCGAACAACGAGCTTGCCGAGAACGCGAATCGCCCGCCCGGAGGTTCCGACAAGCTCCGGGCGTGCAAACGACGCGGATCCTCGACGAATACGAACGCTGGCTCGCTGAAACCGCCCGCGACCGGCATAGCCATCAACCACCAGAAACGCGATCAGGTTCCAAGCCAGGCTGTCGTCGGGCTTCTGGATCAAGCTGGAATACGAATCCGTAGGGCGCCTCTGCGGCGCCTGACTTGCCGAGGGGAGCTTGCGGCAGCCGGGCAGCTTAGGGCGCGCGACTAAATTGTTAGAGGGTTGGGTGGTGTGGCGTGGAAGTAGGGGTGCGTGATTGATGAGCACGCTATCTGTGAGCGGTACGGGTTGATGGAGGGGCTGTTGAACGAGCGGTCCAGGCGGCGGTGGGCGGCGGCTGAGGCTCGCTCACATGGGCGTGGAGGGATTGCGGCCGTC
>JACDGG010000037.1 GCA_013815355.1 Solirubrobacterales bacterium | reverse complement strand
GACCTCGCCGAGCAAATGCTCGCATTCATCGAGACCTACAACCAGACCGCCAAACCCTTCAAGTGGACCTACACCGGCAAGGTCCTCGAGGCATAAACCAGCGAATTAAGAGGATGAACCACTAGGCATCACCTACTACAACCATGTCCATCGGAAGTTCGTCCCCTACCGGCCGACCGGGATCGCCCTCCCCAGCCGGTGCCCCAGGGGCGGGTTCCCGTTCGCCGTCGGGTTCAAGTTCGCCGACGGGAGCAACACGACAAGCCACGCCACCGTGCCATGCCCGACGCGCAAGCATGCCCGCGGCTCGACGATAGCTGGGCGGCGGTGAACTGGACTAGTCGACGTCCACCGCTACTTGACCATCTTAGAAGCTGTCTCATAACCTGTTTAGGCTGTTGGGGCGGTGGCGCGGACGTGGCTTCAGATACGAGTGGATTTGCTTGGTGGGCGTGGGGTCGGGTGTGATCCGTCGCCTGGCCGGGTATTTCTGGTTGGCCCGTCGCATTCGTTTGAGCAGCTGGCGGATGCGATCGATGGCGCGTTCGGGCGTTGGGATCTGTCGCATCTGCACTGCTTTGAGCTGGGTGATGGCCGGCGGATCGGCTATCCGGATGACTCGTTCGGCCCTGAGCTTGAGTGGTTGGATCACGCGAAGCTAAAGGTCGCTCGGGAGGTCAAGCCGGGCGAGGCGTTCGAGTATGTCTTCGATCTCGGCGATAATTGGCAGCACCGCTGCACAGTGGGACCTGAGAAGGCCGACCCGCTTGAGGAGTACGGCGAAATGCCCTTGCAGCCCGTGGTGATCTGGGGCTGGGGCTCAATCCCAGACCAGTACGGGCGCCGCGGCGTCGACGACGATGGAGAAGACGAGGACTGATCAGGTATCGAACTTGCGCTGGCAGACCACGGCGCACCCGAGGAGCATGAACGCCAGGTGTAGCTCGGCTGAGCGCTCGTAGCGGATGATCCTCAGCCGTCGTAGGTTGTGAAGCCACGCGAAGGTGCGCTCCACGACCCAGCGCTCCTTTCCGAGCCCGGAGCCGTGCTCGGTGTTGCGCCTAGCGATCACGGGTTTCACGCCGCGCTTCCATAGCTCGCGGCGGTACTTGTCATGGTCATAGCCACGGTCAGCGAGGATCCGCTCCGAGCGCTTGCGCGGCCGGCCTGGCGTCCCAGCAATCGGGCCGATGCTGTCGATCAGCGGGAGTAGCTGGGTGACGTCGTTGCGGTTCCCGCCAGTCAAGCTGATCGCAAGCGGAATCCCGCCCGAGTCGGTGATCAGATGGTGCTTTGAGCCAGCGCGGGCACGGTCCACCGGGGAGCCGCGGGCGCCATCCCAAAAGACGCCCACGCCACATCGATCTCCTGCCCCACAAAGAGCTACCATCCACGCATCAAATAGGCGGCCGGGCGGCGTGTCACCGCCCCCGGCCCGACAACGGGAAACGAGGTCCCGATGCACAAATACCGTAGCCCCTCAACGCGAGAGCGCGTCTGATGGCTCGCCCCGCGACTGGCAGCATGAAGATCGAAGCGCAGGCGGACGGGACGCTCACGTTCCGCTTGCGCTTCGGCGCATACGGCAAACGCGAAACTATCCGGCTGCATGAGCACCGCGACTGCGACTGCGACTGCGGCGGCGGCTGGACTGAGCGCACCGCCCAGGTAGAGCTTCAAAACATCCTCACCCGCGTACAGGCCGGCATTTGGGAGCGACCCAAGCGCCAACCCGTCATCACCGAGCAAGTGTTCCGCGAGATTCCGACGTTCCACGAGTACGCCTCCTATTGGCTGCGTGCAAAGGTCGAAGGCGTCCTCGGCGACAAGCCGGTCAACGAGAACACGCATGCCGATTACCGCTCGCGGCTCCGTCACCTGCTGTCCTTCTTTGGGCGGTATCGCCTCGATGAAATCGACCGCGACCTCTGCCTCGCGTTCAAGGCGCACAAGATCAGAGAAGCCCAGGAGATCAGAGAGGCGCTCGCCGCGGGCGCTGATCTGCGCGACGAGCGAAACCGCAAGCTCGTGCCGCTCGCCCCCGTCTCGATCAAGCGACTCCTCGGTGCTCTCGCCGCGATCCTCGACGAGGCTGTTGAGGACGAGCTCATCGAGGTCAACCCGGCGCGCAGCCGCCGTCTGAAGATCCATGTCCCCAAGCCCAAGCGCACGTTTCTTGAGATGGACGAGCTGGCCTGTATCGAGGACGCCGCAGGCGAGCAAGACCCTTCCCTTGACTTATACGCGCAGGCCGCCCGCGCGGCGCCGATCGGCTCTAGTGCCGCCGCTGTCGCGGTGCGCCTCTCCGAGGGCAAGCGCCAGGCGCAGATCGTCGCCGAGCTAGGGCTGACGAAGTCCACGGTGAGCTTCCACGTCCGCAAGCTCGGAGCGCTGCGGGTGGGAAGGTACGTGGGCCGCGAGGCGATCATCTGCACCCTTGGACGCTCAGGGGTGCGTAACAGCGAGCTATGCGACATGCGGATCGGGCACCTCCGTCTGCACGACCCCGAGGGCGCGCGTTTTCGTATCCCCGACGCCAAGACCGAAACGGGCATCCGCGACGTGGAGGTCAGCCCGTACATGGTCGAGGTGCTCATCATGCACATCGACCGCCTGCGCCGCGCGGGCAACGACACGAGCCCCGACGCATGGCTCTTCCAGAACGAACGCGGTGGGCGCATGGCGCGCCAGCGTGTCGGCGAGATCGTCCTCGAAGCGAGCGCGCTCGCCAGCGAGAAGATGCGCGAGCGGGGACTGCCGCCGCTGCCGCACATCACCCCTCATAGCCTCCGACGGACGTACATCTCGATCTCGCTGCTGTCCAACGAATTCGATGTCAAGTGGGTGATGGATCAGGTTGGGCACGCCGACTCGAAGATGACTATGGACGTCTACGCCCAGCTACAGCAGCGTGCCAAGCGCGAGCACGGCGCTTCCTTCGATCGGCTCATGCGGAAGGCCCGCGAGCAGCTCTATGGCCGCGCGGAAACCGACGCGGGTGGGGTTTTGGACCGGCAATTGGACCGCGCCCCCAAAACGCCCCCGCAGACGCGCCAACCGCGCCGCTCAGACCGCAGTCAGAACCCGCGAATTAGCAGGGAGATCACCGGACCGCGGAGCCGCGACTCGAACTCAGGACACCGATCTTTTCAGTCGTGTGCTCTACCAGCTGAGCTATCTCGCCGTGAAGCCGTAGACGGCCGCCTCGATGCTACCGGCTCGCCGGGGCCGCGGGCCAGCGAGCGTCAGCCGCTTGCGCCCGTGCGATCCCAGGCTTCGAGGTAGGGCAGCGGATCGATCGGGTGCCCCGCGGCGGCCTGCCAGCCGCCGACCCACATCTCGAAGTGCAGGTGCGGCGCTGTCGCATCGCCGCTCTGCCCAGCGAGACAGAGCGCCTGTCCGGGGCTCACGCCCTGCCCGGCGCTGACGGCGAAGGTGCCGGCCTGGCAGTGGGCGAAGAACAGGTCGAAGCCGACGCCGGTGTGCTCGACGACGTAGTAGCCGGCAGCACCCGCCTGCAGGCTCCTCGATTCGATCACGCCCGAGAGCGGCGCTAGCACGGGCGTGCCTTCGGCGGTGAGCACGTCCTGGCCCTGGTGGATGTGACCACTGCGGGGAGCGCCGAAGCGGTTTACGGAGTTGCCGAAGCTGTGCGCCCCCGCGACCGGGAAGACGGCTCCCGCTGCGGCGGTCTGCGCCGGGGTGGGCACACCGGGTTCGGGCACTGCAGGGGCCGGAACCGGCGCGGGAGCCGGGGCCCGGGCCGGTACTGGCGCCACCGGCTTCGGCGCAGCCTTGATCGTGAGCGTCGCCTCGCCCGAGCTGTGCGCGCGGCGCAGCAGCGTCGCGCCATGATGGTCGTGCGCGCTGACGCTGACCTGGTAGCTGCCGGGGGCCAGGCGCGCGGCGCGCGGCCAGTTTACGAGCAGCGTGCGCCCGGTGTGCGACCAGCCCATGTTCGCGAGGACGGCGGGCCGGTGCGTGGTGAGGCTCGTGACCGCCAGCTGTAGGTAGACGGTGCCGACGCCCTTCTCGTCGAGGCGCAGCGTGACCTTCGGCGGCCTTCCCGCGGTCGCCGTGCTCGGCACGCTCAGCGCGGTGATCGTGGGGCGCGCCTGCACGCCGGAGGACACGCCGTACTCGATGCCGCCGGTCTTCTGAGAGGAGGGTGCCTGCGCACCGCCGGGGGCGCCTTTGAGACCCAGCGCGGGCGTCGCGTCGCAGAGCAGCGCCGACGCGGTCAGGGTCGCAAGGACAGCCCTCGAGGAGGTGCGCATGTGTCTCTCCTCGGCCACACCACGGCCGCACCGAAGCGATGCCGAGCGCCTTGCACGCATGTCCGAGACTCCGCCGGCTCCTCGCCGGCGGCGCTCGCAGCGGGATCTAGCATCTAGCCTCGGCGCGACTCGAATTCGGCGACCAGCGCCTCGTAGGCGAGACCGAGCCCCTCGGCCACCGGCACCTCGGCGCGCCAGCCGAGCTCGCGTTCGGCGCGACTCGAGTCAAGGCAGCTGCGCTTCAGCTCTCCCGGGCGCAGATCGGCGAGCCGGGGGGCGATCTCCTTGCCCGCGGCGTTGCTCAGCTCGCTCCAGACGCTCGCGACATCGGTCTCGACCTGCGTGGCAATGTTGTAAGTGCCGGAGCGTCCCGATGCGGCTAGCAGCGCGCCGACCACATCTGCGACGTAGACGTAGTCGCGCGTGGGCGAGCCGTGGCCGAAGAGCTTCGGCGACTGCTCGGTGTAGAGATGGTGAGTGAAGATCGCCACGACGCCCGCCTCCCCGTGCGGGCTCTGGCGCGGGCCGTAGACGTTGCCCAGGCGGCACACCGCGTGCGGGATGCCAGAGGAGAGCGACCACGTGTTGACATAGGCCTCAGCGGCCCACTTGGAGGCGCCATAGGGCGACAGCGGCGCGGGGATGCGGCTCTCGGGCGTGGGCATCGGCACGTCGTCGCCGTAGAGCGCGCCGCCAGTGGAGGTGAACACGACCGAGGCGCCGCACTCGCCGGCGACCTCGACGACGTTGAGCGTGCCTTTGACGTTGACCTCGCAGTCGCGCCCGGGATCCTCGACGGAGGCCACGACGCTCGCCTGCGCGGCGAGGTGGAAGATCGCGCGGGGCGCGATCTCCGTGACGATCTGCCTTAGCCCCGGCAGGTCAACGATGTCGAGCTGGCGCAGCTCGGCGCCCTCGGGCACGCGCGCGGCATCGCCGGAGGAGAGGTCGTCGATCACCGTCACCTCATAGCCCTCTCCCAGCAGCGCATCGACGAGGTGCGAGCCGATGAAGCCGGCACCGCCGGTGACGATTGCGCGAGCAGTCATGGTCCGGAATCTATACGGATGCCGTCGAAGCGGCCGGCGCGAACAGATCGTCGACGGCCTCGACGGTCTCATCGATGCGCTCCAGCACGCGCATGCCCTCGCGCTCGCGCGGCAGACCGCCGCCGACGGCGGGGCCGCCGAGCATGATCGGGATGCCCGCGTGGTTGGCGCGGAGGTCGCGCAGCGCGCTCTCGACCGGCTCGAGCGCGTCGGGGCCGGTAGCGCCGAGCACGATCAGCTCGGGGGAGTGGCTCGTGACGATCGCCAGCAGTCGCTGCGCCGAGAGCTCGGTCTCGAAGATCGTCTGGAAGCCGGCGGCCGCGAGCTGGTCGTGGACCATCTGCAGGCCGAGCGTGTGCTCGTCGCCCTCCAAGCCCGCGATCAGCACGCGCTGGCGTGTCTGCTCTGTGGCGCCGGTCATGTAGCGATAGAGCGTCGCGAGCACGCGGCGGATGATCGTGTTGGCACGGAGCTGGCGCTCGGCGTCGAGCTGCCCCGCCTGCGAGAGGACGTCGATACGGCGGAGCGTCGGCCCGATCACCTCGGCGTGCAGCGTCGTCGGCGAGATGCCGTCCTCGATCGCGGTCGCGATCGCGCCCTCCGCCGACTCCGCATCGCCGCGTTCGAGCGCGTTGGCGAACGTCTCGAGCGTGCTCTCCACGAGCTCTGCCGGGTCCGAGCGCAGCTGCTCGCGGGCGTCGGGGCCGGAGCGGCCGAGCACTTCCATGAACGCGTCCAGGAGCACAGGATCGAAGTGGCGCCCGCGCTGTTCGCGCATCATCTGCACCGCCTCATCGACCGAGAAGGCCTTGCGATAGACGCGGTCGCTCGTGAGCGCGTCGAACACGTCGGCGACGGCGACGATGCGTCCCTCGATCGGAATCGTCTCGCCCTTCAGTCCGCGCGGATATCCGCTGCCGTCCCACTTCTCCTGGTGGCTGAGCGCGATCGTGGCAGCCATGTCGAGGATCGAGGAGGAGGAGCCGCGCACGAGGCGGTGGCCCTCCTCGGCGTGCGTCTCGACGATCGCCCGCTCCTCGGGCGTCAGCGGACCGGGCTTGAGCAGGATTGCGTCGGGGATCGCGACCTTGCCGACGTCGTGCAGCGGCGCGGCGTGCTTGAGGCGCTCGCAGAAGCCGGGGTCCATGCCGATGTGCTCGGCGAGCAGCACCGAGAAGCGCCCGATGCGCTCGATGTGCGCGCCGGTGTCCTCGTCGCGGAACTCGACCGCCATCGAGAGACGCTGCACGGTCTCGGCCTGCGCGATCTCGAGCTCGGAGAGCGCCCGTTTCAGGTCAGCGGTGCGGCTGTCGATCTCGTCCTCGAGCGCGCCGCGGCCGTACTCCCCGACGCGCCAGCCGAGCGCCACGGCCGAGCAGCCGAGCGCGACCAAGCAGCCGGCGACGATCGCGGAGATTCCCGCGATCAGCGCTGCGATGCCGGCGGCCAAGCAGAGCAGAGCCCAACCCGCGAGACCCAGCGCGGGGTAGCGGCGCTTTGCCGAGCCCCGTGGAGTCCGGTCGCCAGCGGGTGGCCGATTGCCGTGCCCGTTTCCCACGGGGTCCAGTCTACGCACGAATCCCCCGAATCCGTCGATCTGGCCATCGCCGCGCGCGATCGCTCCGCGCTCGGGAGGGTGCTGCAGCAGGCTTGCTTGGATTGCACCATTCACTGAGAGCTCTCGCGTCCTTGTCCGGTCCCAGATTCGCGTCGCGTGTCAGCCTCGGGTTCGACGCCCGCCGTAGCGGGCTTGACCCGGGTTTGGCGCACATAGACGTATGGCCGACCCGGTCGACTAGCGCCCGCTCTTGAGCTGGTCGATGTTGATCGCGTTCGTCGGCGCGCTCAGCGTGACCGGCTTGTTCCAGTGGTCGAAGGTGATCGTCCCGCCGCTGGCGCCGGTCTTGGCGATCTCGATCGGGAAAGCCGTTCCGGTGCTCGCCACGTAGAGCGTCCCGCCCTTGGTGGCGTCGGTGACACCCACGGTCTTCTGCCCGGCGATCGTCTTGGCCCCGGCGGAGGTCAGCTTGCCGTGCGAGGCGAGCGTGGTGCCGATCAGCTTGTTCAGATCGGTGAGCTGTGCGAGCGAGGCGAAGTTGCTGTCGCTCGACGGCGCCTTCAGCCATTTGCCCTGCAGCAGCTGCGCGGCGGCGTCGCCGGCGACCTGTTTGTAGAAGGCGGTGCTGCCGTTCATGTAGACGGCGCCGTTGACCTGCACGAGGTTGATGCTCAGTCCGTTGAGCGTCAGCTTGCCCTTGCCGCCCTTGCCCGCGACGAGCTCCATGTCGAGCGATATCGGCTTGCCTTTATCGACGATTGAGCCCGCCACGTGCGCCGAGGCCGCGCCGGCGGCGGCGGCTTTGGCGGCGGCGACGATCTGGGCCGGGCTCTTCGAGTCGAGCCCGTTGCCCGAGGAGGAAGATGAGCCGCAGCCACTCAGGATCGCCACCAGGACCGTCGAGAGCAGCGCGCACGCACCTGCCGATGGGAGCCGGGAACGCATCGAGCGCGAACTCTAGCTGCAGCGTCAGTCGGTCTCTGCGCGCGGCGCCGGGATCACGAGCACGGCGCGCCGCGCGTGGGCCAGCACCGCCCCGGAGACGCTGCCGAGCAGCAGCGACTGCACACGCGAGAGCCCGCGCGCGCCGATCACGATCGGGCTCGCATCGAGCGCACTGGCCGCCTCGCAGATGGCTCGCCACGGCTTGCCGCAGCTGAGCTGCCCAGTGGCATCGAACCCGGCCTCGCGGGCGAGCTTGAGACCTCGCTCCATCGCCTGCCTGCCGAGATCCTCGGAGATCTGATCGAGCCCGAGCTCCCCCGATGCGAGGCCCGTGACGCTGCCGCTGAGCACCCCGCCCGGGTCATACGGCGCCCATGTCGCCAGCGGCTCCCACACGGTCAGAACCGTCGCCGCTCGCGGCCCGAGCAGCTCCCCCGCCCGGCGGATCGCCTCGGCGGCGTCGCTCGAGCCATCGAAGCAGATCAGGGCGCGACCGGTGCTCATCGTCCACCAGTCAACCATGCCGCTCGCGGTTGCGCGGGACGCCTCACGACACTGCGGGGAAACCCTGAGAGATCGAGCGGGCGCGCGCGGATGATCGGCGCCATCCCAGCGTGTTGAGTGGAAGGCGAGGCTAAACCACACAACGCAGCAACTCGAAGGCGGGTACTGAGATGCACGTTCAAGCACCAGACAGAGAGACTGAGGCTCACGACCAAGAGGAGTTCGACGACAGCGTCGCCAAGAGCGGGCGGCTCGTACTCGGCGGCCTCGCGGGCGCCGGGATCGTGGCAGCGCTGCTGATGTCGATCGTCGCGCTGAACCAGAGCAGCGAACGGAGCACAGTCACCGTCACGAGCGGGATCGTGACCCCGCCGGCAGCGGGCAGCTCGACGACGGCCGCCTCGACGGCGCCGGCAAAGACGTTGAGCCTGAAGGTGATCGGCGGCTCGAAGCTCGGCCCCGACGGCAAAAAACACGACGTCTTCACCAAGACCGAATACGCGGTCAAAGTCGGCCAGCCGCTGCTGCTGAAGATCGACAACACCGACGACGTGGAACACAGCATCACCTCGCCGCAGGTTGGCGTCAACATCATCGTCAAGCCGGGTGTGCACACCTACCAGCTGGTGGTCAAGGAAGCGGGCCGCTTCTCCTGGTTCTGCGTGATCCCCTGTGACAGCGATGCAAATGGCTGGGCGATGCAGCACGCCGGCTACATGAGCGGCTTCATCACCGCCACCTGAGCTTGGCCCGCCCAAGAGCCCGTGCCCCCGACCGCCCCGGCCGGGGGCCGTGTCTATTGTTGACTAGCCGCATGCCGGCGCGAGCCTCGCGGCGCGGTTTGACTAGCGCGCCGATCGGGCTAGTATTCGCCGCCGAGCGGTCGCGAGAACCGCGTTGGCTGGCGTCGCGAGACGGCGTGGGGGCAAGCGGAGGGGGAGGCAGGATGCCAGGGAGCAAACTATGGGGACCGGCGCTGCTCGCGCTGATGTGCCTCCTGCAGCTGGGGCTCGCCACCGGCGCAGGCGCACGCCCTGCGCTCATCGTGACGAGCGAAAACGCCGTGCCGAACGTCACCCAGCAGCCCGTGGCCACGACGGTCAAGGAAGGCGAAACGGCGAGCTTCGAAGCCGCCGCGACGGGCACGCCCGCGCCGACGGTGAAATGGGAATTCTCGAGCAACTCCGGCGCCTCCTGGAGCCCTGTCAGCGGGGGCACCGCGAACAAGCTGTCGATCGCGAACGTGAAAACCACGTTCAGCGGACGCCTGTACCGGGCGACGTTCAAAAACGTCGCGGGCACGGCGAGCAGCGAAGGCGCGCTGCTGACCGTGCAGAAGGGGCCGAGCGTGAGCAAACAGCCGCTGGCACTCACGGCAGAAGAAGGCCAGAGCGCAACCTTCGAAGCCACCGCCACGGGCGTGCCGGCACCGACGGTGCAGTGGGAACGCTCGACCGACGCGGGTGTGAGCTGGGGCGCGATCGAAGGCGCCAAAGCGTCGCTGCTCACGCTCCCCTCGGTGACGATGGCCCAGAGCGGCTTGGAGTACCGCGCCGTCTTCCACAACGCCGCCGGCGAAGCGACGAGTGCCCCGGCGACGCTGACGGTGCACGCGCCGCCGGTGCTGACCGTGCAGCCGCAGAGCACGACCGTGGAAGTTGCGCAGAGCGTCTCCTTCGAAGCGGCGGCGACGGGGACGCCGGAACCGGCCCTGCAGTGGGAAATCTCGACCAACTCTGGCGGCACCTGGAGCGCGATCGGGGGCGCAACCGCGAACCAGCTCACGATCGCGAGCGCGAAAGTGAGCGAAAGCGGCGACGAGTACCGCGCGGCGTTCACGAACGTGTCGGGCAAAGCCACGAGCGCGGCCGCGACGCTGACGGTCGCGACGTTTCATTACACGGCGGTCGGCTGGGGGCAGAACCTGTTCCGCCAGCTCGGCGACGGCTCGAGCAACTCGCTCAGCGCCGCGCCCGTGACGGCCGCGGGGCTGCACTTCGTCTCCGCCGTCGCGGCCGGCGGCCGCCACAGCCTCGCGCTCGTGGCGAGCGGCACGGTCTATGCGTGGGGCAACAACGAAGACGGCCAGCTCGGCAACGGCGGCACGGCGACGGCCAACACGCCGGCGGCGGTGCCGGGGCTCTCGGGCGTGAAGGCGATCGCGGCGGGCGCCAATCACAGCCTCGCGCTGCTCGGTAACGGCACGGTGATGGCGTGGGGCGATAACGAAGGAGGCGAGCTCGGCAACGGCACGACCAAAGAAAGCGCCGTGCCCGTCGGGTAGTGGGTCAGTTTGAGAACGCGCCCCATAGGGGCGGTCGTAGGGTCTAGGGTCGCCGGTTCATAGCCAAAGTGGCCCCGGCGCGAGTTGAAGCTCGACGCCGGGACCTAGACAAAGGAGAAGTGACCTCCAATGCCTGACGAGGACCCTAACGAGGACCGCCTGCACCCGCTGGACGAACTAGAGCGGAACGTGCTCTACCTGCTGACCCAACCCGAGGACGGTCAGCCGCTCTGGTCGGTCGAGGACATCGGACGCGAGATGGAATCCGACGAAGCGATCACGCACGTTTGCGCTCTGCACCGTGCGGGGCTGGTCAACATCACGAGCGATGGCTACGTGTTCGCTACGCGAGCAGGTGTCCGCGTCACGCAGTTGATCGGGCACGTCGTCTAGTCGAGTAGCGCTGCGATCTCTTGCAGCGTCCACACGTGATCTGCGACCCCGGCGGCCATCGCCGGGGTACGCGGATAAGGGTTGGCGAGCGTCGTGTGCGGCCGTGCGAAGTTGTAGTGCATGTAGTGGAGGCTCACGGCAGCGGCGAGGTTGTCGATCTTCTTCGAGAAGGCGTTGGTCAGCCGCGTGAACCGGCGCATCCCCATCCGCATGGTGAGATTCTGCCGCTCGACGTAGGACGTGCTGATCCTTGCCGGGTCCGGGTTGCCCGAGCGCACGCTGATGTCGATGCCCGTGCAGACAGCGGGGCTGTAGCGGCGCTCTCCGCTCATGTCAGCGCGGTACTCCTTCTGGATGACCGCCCAATCGACCTGCGCCCCGAACGAGAAGCCGATAGCCGACGCGTAGGCAGCGAGCCCGTCCGTCGTGATCTGCGGACGGTATTTGAGCCGGGTCTTTAGGTCCATCATGAACAGAAACCCATCGTCGGCGGTGCGCTGGCCCACAAACCACGCCGGGATCAGCTTCGTGTCCGCGCAGATCGCGGTCCACGTCCACACGTCGCCGTAGCCGTACTCGCCCTGGTGCTGCTCCGGGACATTCTTCTGCTTGGCGTAGACGAAGTTCCAGATCTCGTCGCACTCGATCGTTCTGCACGGCAGGTTCCGCAGGGTGCGGTCCTGGTAGTCCGAGCAGGCTTCTCCGAGGTCGACGAGCAGTTTTGTGACCGTGTTCTTGGCTGCCCCGGTGATCCGGCAGGTGCCGCGGATGCTCATGCCCTCGACTAGGCAGCCGACGATCTGCGCCCGCCTCTCTGTGGACAGCCTGTTCATAGTGACCATTATGCTTGAGGCATCGGACGGAAAGGACGGCGGGGCCGGCTGGTACCCTCTCAAGCACTGGGAGGAGCGGGCCGATGCAGGAAGAAGGTGGCCCTGAAAGGAGGCACGGTGGACAAGATGTATTACAACGCCGAGTCGCTTGACCGGGCAGTACGCGAGTTTGAGAGCGAGTACGGCCTCGCATCGGAGGAGCTGCACGCCCGGTACATTGCGGGTGAGTCAATCGAGGGCGTACCGCGCTTTGAGCAACACCTGTGGGCCTCGTTTTATGAGGACGTGCTCCGTCTGACAGACGGCGCTGGAGTCGAGCGCACGGAGATCATGGAGCGGGTAGGCCGGGCGCTCACCTGCGTCGCTTAGGGGCCTGATGTGGACGTCTGGGAGTACTTCCAGACGCGGGAACGGGAGATCACCGACTGCTCGATGTCGATCTTCCCTGGCATTCACCCCTTCGCCGCCGAGGCGGATAATGATCAGCGTGGCCGGATCTTCTGCACGCTGTCATTCCATGGCTACAGCCCCGAGGATGTCTACTTCCAGATGCACGAGGAGATCACTGTTCGGGCTAGCGGAGTGACGCGGTCCCGCTACGCATACTTCCTCGTGATCGGTGCGAACGAGATCGGCGGCTACGAGCGACACGCAAGTCATAGTCCACCGGTCCACAAACATTGCTCAGGCACGGTTCCGCATGAGCGGTCTCCGTCCCGGGCCATTTCCTTCAAGGATGCTGCAAACGAGGCGTGGCGTTACGTCGCCGAGTTCGCTACTCCGGAAGGCGTCGGTGCGCCCGAACCGGACCCTGACGAGTCGTAGCTAGTGACCCCAGCGCGCCGCCGCCGCCTTGCGGGCGATCTCTGATCGCTTCTCGGGCGTTAGCTTCTCGGCGCGCGCTTTGCCGCCCTTCAAGCCCCCGTTACGGCCGCTGACCTGTGCGGGCGTGGGCTTTTCCCGTGGCTCTGTGGCGTGCTGCATGACCCGGAAGGCCATGCTGTTGAGATCTGCCATGAGGGAATCCTAGCGCTGTCTACGGAAGTGGTTGGGGGCCGCCGCCTAATAGACGCTGGCAGGCGAGGCGGCGGCCCCAAAGCGATCGATCAGGACAAGCTTTTGCAAGCTATCCGCTCCGGCGGCGGCACTTCCGTCCGGGCCGCGCGGGAGCATTGTCAACTAATCCCCTCGGCCTTGACACCGTGGCAGGCGACAGGGCGGGCAGGGGAACACGATCGACAGACAAGAGGTTCTAAACAATGTCAAGCACCATCTACCGCCCGGGGCAGACCGTTCCCCGCAGCGGCATCTATAACGTCGCGGACGTATCTGGCACCTACATGGGCCGCCAGGTCACGGGCGAGGCCGGACGCACGTTTGAGCCGACCCGGCACGGCACGCGCGAGTATGGCTACATGCTCTTCCGCGAGACAACCCACATGGGGGCGTAAGAACCTCCTCGTCCAGCCGGGAGCGTCGGGCCGTAGGCGCCCGACGCTTCAAGCTGGCGGATCGAAGGTCGCGTAGAGCCATTCGTTGTTCAGCTCTTCGCAATGAAGCCGCCGCCCGGTGGCCTCAGCGATGCGGAGGATCATCTCGGCATTGTCGGTGCGAACCCCTTGCGCCACGCTCTCGTCGGACTTGAGTTGCTCCCATAGGCGTCCTATCTCGACGCCCCGAACGAACTCCGAGGAGTCGGTGTCGAACGCAAGCGCAAGCGCATAGTGCTGACCGTCCATGATTCCTCCAGTTGGCGGTTATCTATCGGCTACCTGCCCATGCAAAATGGCGCCCAAGCGGGCTGGCGCTCAGTCCTCAATCCGTTCTCGGGCGCCGGGTGCGCTCAAACTGACCCACTACCGCCCGTCGCGGTCAAAGGCCTCAGCAACGTGAAGGCGATCGCGGCCGGCTCTGACTTCAGCCTCGCGCTGACAAACAGCGGCACGGTGATGGCGTGGGGCGACGGCGAAGAAGGGCAGCTCGGCACGGGCAACCTCAAATCGAGCACGTTGCCGGTCACGGTCAAAGCACTGACCGGCGTCAGCTCGATCTCCGCGGGCGGCGCGTTCAGCCTGGCGCTGCTGGCGAAAGGCACGATCATGGGCTGGGGCAGCGACCGCAATGGGGTGCTCTCGAATGCGTCCGTGGAAGAAACCAGCAACGTGCCCGTGGCGGTCGGGGGACTGAGCGGCGTGGTGGGGGTCGCGACGGGCTCAGACCACGCGCTCGCGCTGCTCGCGAATGGCACGGTGATGGCGTGGGGCCAGGACAGCTTCGGCGAACTGGGCATCGGCGTGATCAAGACTCGTGAAGAAACGCCGACGGCCGTGACGGGTCTGTCGGGTGTGGGGGCGATCGCGGCCGGCGGACACGACAGCGTGGCGCTGCTCGCGAGCGGATCGGCGATGAGCTGGGGAAGCAACGAATGGGGCAGCCTCGGCGACGGGGTGAGTGGCAGCCCGAGCGACGTACCGGTGCCCGTCAGCGGCCTCAGCCGGATCGCGGGCGTGTCGGTGGGCACCGCACACGTGCTCGCCTACGGTGAACCGATCCCCGCCGTGACGAGCGTGAGCCCGAAACTCGGCTCGCACGCAGGCGGCACGACGGTGACGATCACCGGATCGAACCTGTCGGGGGCCACGGGCGTGAAGTTCGGAGCCAACCCAGCCGCGAGCTTCACCGCGGAATCGGCGAGCTCGCTCACAGCGGTGGCGCCGGCGGGAACGGGCATGGTCGATGTGACCGTTAGCACCGAAGCGGGCACGAGCCCTCCCGTCTCAGCCGACCGCTTCACCTACCAGAACGCCCCAACAGTGTCGAAGCTCTCGCTCAAGAGCGGGCCGGCGGCGGGCGACAGCGCGGTGACGATCACGGGCACGGAATTCGTGGCGGTCTCGGGCGTGTGGTTCGGTTCCACGGCGGCCACGCAGTACACGGTCAACTCGCCGACGTCGATCACGGTGATCGCACCGTCCTCGAGCGCGGGCACCGTCGATGTGACCGTGGCAAACACGGCCGGGCCGAGCGCGGCGACGAGCAAAGACCACTTCAAGTACACGCCGATCATCAGCGAAGTGGCGCCCAACACGGGCTCGACGGCAGGCGGCACGAGCGTGACGGTGACCGGGAGTGGCTTCGCCCTCGGCACGACAGGAACGACGTTCAAGTTCGCGACGCGCAAGGCGAGCACGGTCAACTGCGCGAGCAGCACGAGTTGCACGATGATCTCCCCGATCGGAACAGCCGGCACGGTGAACGTGACGGCGCAGGTCAACAAAGCGATCAGCCCGCTCGAAGCGGGCGATCAGTTCACCTACGGCTGAGCAGCGTCGGGACGCGACCAGGCCTCTGGGGTAGCGCCTGATTCCCAGGCCCCCTCGCGCCGGGGGTCCTCAAGCGTAGCGGGCGCGGCCAGTATCCAGCGCTCGTGGATGACGGCGAGCGCCTCGTGCATCGCGTGCTCGTCTGCGAACTCGCGCGGATCGAGCGGCGCCATGAAATCGGCCCACACGCGATGCGCGACACGGTAGTTGAGCATCGGCAGCACGAGCGCGTCTGACTGGAAGGCGAGCCGGCTGGTTCCCATCGTCAGCATCACGGGTTTGCCGAGGAAGCGCGTTTGGCGGCTGCCGGGCATGTCGAACTGGATCAGCACCATCTCACCCTCGGCGAGCATCGCGCGCAGCACGGGGAACGCGCCAAGCGACGGGAGCGGGCGCTGGTTGCGCGCGTAGAGGCGCCGGTGCCAGCGAGCCAGGCGGCGCCCCCAGTGATCGTGACTGGGCCGCTCGAAGAACCAGGGCGCAGAAGTCGAGTAAGTCGTGTACCGCTGGGAGGTCATCGCCGCGTGCCCCGGGCCCGTCGGTCCCTGATGAGCGCAGCTCACGATCACGCCGCGAGCGCTGGCGCGTGCCTGCTCGAGGTTGGCGTGAGACTCGGCGCTTTCACGCGGGCGCGCCCAGCGCTGCCAGAAGAGCGCCCGTTCGACCTCGACCTCGACGAGGTGCTGCTCCGCGAGCTCAGCGAGCTCGGCTGGGGATCGCCCCTCGCCGACGATCGTCCCGATCACGGCAAGGGCATCCTCGCGGGCGGCGGCGCTCTCGCGCCAGAGCGCGCGTCCTCGCCGTTCGGCGCGGCGCACGACGAAACGCGTGGGGATCAGCTCGCGCAGACGTGAGGTCTTCAGACGCACGGACAGGGACGCGGGTGGCATTGCGGGAGGCGTGGGTCGATGCCTGGCCTCGGCCAGCGCAGCCTCCGCGTCGAACAGGCTCTCGCCGGGTGCCGCCGGTTGCATGCAGAGGACGATATGCGCAGGCGCGCGGCGAGCAGCTACTCCGGCGAATCCACGGTGGCACCGGGATCGGCGGAGGCCGACTCGGGAGCCGCGGCCTGAGCGCGGTTGTGCGCGAGTGGGAGCGACCCAGATCTGCGTGCCACCGCTAGAGCTCCACCTATTCAGTGAGCCATCGCTTGACGCCGCCGTGGTGTGAACAGGTCCCGCTTCGCGATTCGCTGAAGCTGTAAGTCCCGTCTTCGCATTCTGCGGTCGCACCTGCAGGCTGGGTGGAACTTTCAACCGGTTTGCAGACGGTGTTGCCTGCGGCGTTGACGTAGGTGCCATTGGTGCATTCCGCTAGCTGTTGGCTCTGTTGTTCCGCTTGCTTTTCTTGTTCTTCTCGTTGTTTGCGTTCCCTGGATTCGGCTTCGTGGCGTTTGTGTTCTTCGACCCTGAGTTCGCGGGCGCGCGCGCGGGCTTCGAGTTCGGCGGCACTGTGGTGGCGGGTTGCGCGGATAGCGGCGGTAGTCGGCGCACGACCACTCATGGTCGCTTCGACTTCGATCGGGTTGCTCCCGATGTGGATATGGAGCGTGTCTCGCCAGCGTCCGGAGTGAACTGCGACCGCGTGTCCGTTCACGGTCACCGAGGCGCCACGAGTTACCGTGCCTGCGATCGTCGCGGCCGGTGCCGCAAGCGAGTAGCTGCCCTCGTCGAGATGGAGAGCAACGGGGACGGGCTGTGCCGCAGCCGTAGTGGCAGCAGTGCTCGTGGACGCCGCGCTGGCCGTCGAAGCCGCCCGTGTCGTCAGAGTGCTCGTACTGTCGCAGCCAAGAACCAAACCCGCGGCCGCGACCGCGACCGCGTAGAACAAGGCACGAGAGCCGCAGCGACTCGTGACCGCACCCCGTAGCCAAAGTCGAATCATCTCTGTCTCCCCCCGGATTGTCGAGATGTTCAGACTATCGAACTATGTGTCTCCACCAATGTGTGCGCATCGCGTGTGATGGAGTTGCCGTCGGGATGTTCGGTTTGACGGCTCCTTACCGCCTATCCCGTTAGACCCCCAGCGCCACATACTTCGTCTCGAGGTACTCCCCGATCCCCTCGAAGCCGCCCTCGCGGCCAAACCCGGACTGCTTCACACCTCCAAAAGGCGCAGCCGGATTTGACACAACACCCTGGTTGAGACCGACCATCCCGGTCTCGATTCCCTCACACACCCGGAACGCGCGGTCGAGGTCGCGCGTGTAGACGTAGGCGACCAGCCCGTACTCCGTCCGGTTAGCCGCCTCAACAGCCTGCTCGTCGGTCGTGAAGGTCGCGATCGGAGCGACGGGCCCGAAGATCTCCTCGCTCAGCAGCCGCGCGTCCTCGGGCACGCCTGAGAGCACTGTCGGCTCGTAGAAGTAGCCCCGCCCATCCACGCGGCTGCCGCCGATCAGCGCCTTGGCGCCGCGCTGCACCGCGTCCTCGACGAGCTCGGCGACCTTGCCGAGCTGGGCGTCGTCGATCAGCGGGCCCACGTCCACGTCGGGCTCGGTCCCGCGCCCGACCTTCAGCGCGCCCATCCGCTCGGCCAGACGAGCGGCGAACTCCTCGCTAAGGGACTCATGCACGTGGAAGCGGTTGGCCGCGGTGCACGCCTCGCCCACGTTGCGCATCTTCGCGAGCATCGCGCCCTCGACGGCCTTGTCGAGATCGGCGTCCTCGAACACGAGGAACGGTGCGTTGCCGCCCAGCTCCATCGAGACGCGCAGGATCTGCTCGGCGGACTGTTCGATCAGCTTGCGCCCCACCTCCGTCGATCCGGTGAAGGACAGCTTGCGCGTGCGCGGGTCCTTGATCAGCGGTTCGATCACCGCGCCCGACTGCTTGGCCGTGATCACGTTCAGCACCCCGCCCGGCAGCCCGGCCTGCTCGAGGATCTTCGCGAGCGCGAGCATCGACAGCGGCGTCTGCTGCGCGGGCTTTACGACCATCGTGCAGCCCGCCGCGATCGCTGGGGCGATCTTCCTCGTCCCCATCGCTGTCGGGAAGTTCCATGGCGTCACGAACACGCACGGCCCGACCGGCTGGCGCATCGTGAGGATGCGGCCCTTGCCCGTCGTATTGACCATGTAGCGGCCGTGTATACGCACGGCCTCCTCGGAGAACCAGCGAAAGAACTCGGCCGCGTAGGCGATCTCGGCCTTTGACTCGGCCAGCGCCTTGCCCATCTCAAGCGTCATCAGCATCGCCAGCTCGTCCGTCTGCTCGACGATCGCCTCGTAAGCGCGGCGCAGGATCTCGCCGCGGTCGCGCGGAGCGCACGCAGCCCACTCACCCTGCTTCTCAGAGGCCGCGCCCAGCGCCGCCATCGCGTCATCGGCCTGCCCGTCGGCGACGTCGATCAGCGACTCGCCCGTGGATGGGTCCTCGACCGCCAGCGTGCCGCCACCGCTCCCGTCGCGCCACTCCCCGGCGATGTAGAGCTGGGTGGGAACCTGCTCGAGCACGGCCTGCTCGCTCGCGCCGCCAGTCATCGTGCAGCCCTCACGCCGCGCCCGTGGCCGCCCGACCGAGAACCTATGGGCAGCTCCCTCGAGCGTGACCGTGGCAGGCTGGGCGTGTTGATGTTGGCAGCGATGCCGCTCACCGTCTCAACCTATCACCGCCCCCAGGTGCGCCCAGGGGCGAGACGCCACGCCTGGGCGATGCTCCTCGGGACGCTTCTCGCGGCGCTGCTCGCATGCGCCCCGGCGCACGCTTCCACGCTGATCATCGAAGGCGCGGGCGACGGTCACGGCGTCGGCATGAGCCAGGATGGCGCGCTCGGCTACGCCCAGCACGGCGCGAGCGACACGGCGATCCTCGCGCACTACTACGCAGGCACCACGATCAGCCTGGCGCCGCCGAAGAGGGTCGTGCGCGTGCTCGTCGGCAACCACGTCGCGAGGGTCCCGCTCGAGCGCTACGTCCGTGGCGTGATCGCCGCCGAGATGCCCGCCGGCTGGCCAGCCGCGGCCTTGGAGGCGCAGGCGATCGCGAGCCGCACCTACGCGCTCACCTCCCACGCGGGCGGCTCGCGGTTCGACGTCTACTCCGACACGCGCTCGCAGGTCTACCGCGGCGGCGCCGCCGAGACGGCCGCCACGAACAGCGCCGTGAAGGCGACCGCCGGGCAGATCGTCCTCTACGCCGGCAAGGCGGTGCCGACGTACTTCTTCGCGAGCTCCGGCGGCATGACCGAGAACATCGAGGACTCTTTCCTCGGCTCCCAGCCCGAGCCGTGGCTGCGCGGTGTCAGCGACCCCTATGAAAGCCACATGGCTTCTGCCTGGAAGGCCAGCTTCAGCTTCCACGTCGTCGCCGCTCGCCTGCGCGGAGCGCTCAAGGGCTCCTTCCGCGGAATCGAGGTGCTGACCCGCGGCGTCTCGCCGCGGATCGTCTCAGCCGAGCTGATCGGCTCGCGCGGCGTCACCGCGGTCAGCGGGCCGCAGCTCGCGGGCGCCTTCGGCCTCACGAGTACCTGGGCCTACTTCAGCGTTAAGAGCGCCGACGGCACCGTGCACCGCGAGCCCGACCGCAGCGGCCACGCGCCGCCCGCGACTCCGCCGGTGAGCACCCCGCCGGTCCTGCCCACGGGCCCGCAG
>JACDGG010000227.1 GCA_013815355.1 Solirubrobacterales bacterium | reverse complement strand
GGCCGGCGCCTCGCCCGCGCCAGCCGCCGCGCAGCACGCCCCCAGCTACAGCGAGCGCGCGATCGAGGTGTTCAACGCGAGCGAGTACCCGCGCCGCGTGGCGGGCGTGGCACGCTCGCTGGGCGAGCCCGTCGTGAACGTGCGCCCGGCCGAGCATCTCGCGAGCGTCGTCACGATCGTCGTCGCCTGGGAGCTCTGCTGGTATCGCTACCAGGTCGACCTCAGCGAGCCGGGCGCCGAGGCGCAGGCGCTCGCCCAGGGCACCGAGCTGAGCGAGCTCGCGCGCGATGAGCGTGTTGGAAACGCGCTCGCCTCCGCCACGGGCACGCTTGCGCTGCTGTCGGACTGAGAGCCGGCTCTCAGCTCGCGCGGGCCCCTTGCTTATTGGCGCGCGGAGAGTAAGATCCGCAGCGAGATGATCTATTGCGTCATACCAAAGCCGCTCGCCGATGAGCTCTATCCGAAGCTCGTCAAGCACTACAAGGACGATGCGAACGTGGAGGTCATCGTCGACCGCCGCGAGTTCGACCGGCGGGCGCGCTACGGACACTCAAGCGCCGCGAGCGAGGACGCCGGCCAACGGCGCATCGTGCGCGACCGCCGCCGGGCACGGGTTGCCGGCGATCTGCTGCCGCTAGCACACGCATCCTGAGCGCGCACGCATAGCGTCCCTGGCGCTCTTCATAATCTGGTCACGATGAAGGTCATCGTGCATGTCGACGGCGGCGCCCGCGGCAACCCCGGTCCAGCCGCGGCAGCCTGCGTGATCACGACGCCCGCGGGCGAGCTCGTGGGCGAGCACGCCGAGCTCTTGGGGACGGCCACCAACAACGTCGCCGAGTACCGCGCTCTGCTGCTTGGCTTGGAGCAGGCGCGGGCGCTCGGCGCAAGCGAGGTCGAGGTGATCGGCGACTCCGAGCTGATCGCCAAGCAGGTGCAGGGCCTCTACAAGGTCAAGCACGCGGCGATGCGCCCGCTCTACCTGGAGTCGATGCAGGCGCTGCGGGGCTTCGAGCGGTGGTCGATCCGCACTGTTCCGCGCGCGCAGAACGCCGACGCCGACGCGCTCGTCAACGCGGCGCTCGACCAGGCGGCCGCTGCCGCACGCTGAGCCGCTCTGCAGGTCTCAGTGCAGGCCCTGGGCCGAGCGCGCGATCGCGAGCATCTGGGAGTTCGAGAGTTCCTCCAGAAGCGTGTTCGTGAGCCAGTAGAGCACCCTGCCGGAGACCCAGCCGATCACGTGGATGTGGGCGCCGTCGTCGACGAATTTGTATTCGCGCCCGCCGATCTTCTCGCTGCGGGTGTGGGCGAACAGCGGCGGGTTCAGCCAGTCGGTGCCCTCGAAATCGTAGTAGCCGCCGATCAGGTTCTGGCGCCACACGACGGTGTAGGCGTGGTGGCTTCGCCCGCTCTCGTCCTTGAGGCCATAGGGGCGTAGGACCTGCTGCTCGGCCGCTCCAGTCTGGAGCGTCGGGTAGAGCACGCGGAAGGGCACCTGAATGGCGGCTTTGACGGCTTCGCTCTGACCGAGCGAGGATGTCGGGAAGAGGTTCAGCGCGCGTGCGGCCGCGGCTGCACTGAGCGCGGGGGCGTGGTGATGGGACTTCTTGCTCGTGTGGCCGCTCGGATGTGGCTTGGGAGCGATCGGGCTCGCGTGTTCATCGCCGTGCAGAAAGTTCTCGAGCGCCGCTTTCTCGAGCTCCGGTGTCGAGGTGACATACGAGCCGCCGTTGAAGCTCGCGTTGACGTTCGTCGTCTGGAAGCGGACCTGGCGCAGCGGCCGTTCCTGGGAGAAGGCGACGAGCTTGGCGAGCAGGATCAGCTCTTCGGCGGATGCCGGGAAGTTCGAGCGGATCGCGTGCCCGACGGCTTTGGCGACGTTTTCGATCTGGCCGAGCTTGTCCGCCGGGTTGATCTGCTGGCGCAGCGCGCGCAGAAAGTCCTGCTGGCGCGCGACGCGCACGAAGTCCGAGTCGGTGTGGCGGTAGCGCACGTAGTCGAGCGCGTTTTCGTAGCAGAGCTTCTGGTAGCCCGGTTCGAGGTTGATGCTCGTGTAGTCGGTTTCGATCGAGCCGACGTTGACGTTGAAGTAGTGGTGGTCGACGTTGACGTAGGCGCAGCCGAGCGTGTCGACGACTTTGATGAAGCCCGCGAAGTTGACGTCGACGATGCCGTTGAGCTCGAGGCCCGGGAAAACTTCGCGCTTGATCGTTTCCGCCGCGAGCACCGTGCCCGCGTTGGTGCCGCCTTCTTTGCTGCCGATCGTGTAGGCGGCGTTGATCTTTTCGTTCGTGTACAGCGCGCCCTTGCGCGTTTTGATGTTGACCATCAGGTCGCGCGGGATCGACATCACCGATGTCTGACCGTGTTCGGGATCGAAGCGTACGAGCAGGATCGTGTCGCTGTGCGGGGTGGCGTTGCGTTCTTCGGAGTTCTTCGAGCCCGAGCGTCTGTCCGAGCCGAGCACCAGGAAGGTCTGCGGCCCGCCGTCGTATTTGAGCTGGATCAGGCCCTTGGGCGCCTTGATTTTGGCGATTTCCGGGAACACCTCGTGAGCGATGCTCGAGACCTCGTTGAGCGCGACCGTGGCCGTCGCCGCTCCGCTCAGCGCGGCGATTAGGACCGCGGCGAGCAGGAAGCGCTTCCACATGCCCCACCACAGCGAGGGCGGGCGCTCGTCATCCATGGGGTGTAGGCGAGGAGCAGCTCATAGAACGGGAAAGGCACGCGGGCGCCGTCCCCCCGAACGGCACGCTCGCGAACAAGCGTAGCGACCCGTCCGGAGCGCACGCGCCGCAATCGGAGCGCACGCGCCGCAATCATGGGTAGGCTCGATCGGTGCTCAGCGCGCGCAACAGGGAGCTGCTGGGGCTCCTGCCCTCGGCGCTGCTCGTCACGGGCGGCTTCACGGCGATCTTCATCCAGGCGGAGAACAACACGCCCGGCGCCTCGACGAACCTCACGTTGAACCACGCCTCGAGCGTCTCCTTCGCCTACGGAGCGCTGTTTCTCGCACTGTGCCTGGCGGCGCACCTGGTGATCCGCTTCTCCCTGCCCCATGCCGATCCCTATCTGTTCCCGCTCGTCGCGGTGCTCGCGAGCGTGGGGATCGTGATGGTCTACCGCATCGATCCGGTGCTCGCACGCCAGCAGGCGCAGTGGATGGTCGTGGGGCTCGTGCTGTTCGCGGCCACGATCCTCGCGCTGCGGCGCGGGGGCGTCGGCGTGCTCGAGCGCTACCGCTACACGATCGCCGCGGTCGGAATCGGCATGACGGTGCTGCCGCGCCTGCCCGTGATCGGCCAGCAGGTCAACGGCGCCTACCTGGCGATCCACGTCGGGCGCGTCTCCTTCCAGCCGGCCGAGCTTGCGAAGGTCGCGATCGTGATCTTCCTCGCCAGCTACCTGCGCGACAACCGCCAGATCCTCGTCACGGCCGGACGGCAATTCCTGGGTCTGACGATCCCGCCGATGAAGCAGTTCGGGCCGATGCTGATCGTGTGGGGGGCGGCGATGGCGACGCTCTTGCTGACGCGCGAGCTGGGCACCTCGCTGATGTTCTACGGCGCCTTCCTGGCGCTGCTCTACGTCGCCACCGGCCGCTTCTCCTTTCCGCTCGTCGGCCTCGTGCTGTTCGCGCTCGGTGCCTGGTTCGTCGCCGGCCACGTGAGTCACGTGCATGCGCGCGTGCTCGCCTGGGAACACCCCTTCGATCCGGCGCTCTACAAAACGCTGGTCGGCGGCAGCTACCAGCTCGCCCAGTCGCTGTTCGCGCAGGCCGACGGCGGCCTGCTCGGGACGGGCTTTGACCGCTCGCTGCTGCGCGGCGCCCACCACGGCGCTTCGATCCTGCCGGTGCCCGAAAGCGACATGATCTATGCGGTGATCGTCAACGAGCTCGGCCTTCTCGGCGGAGCGGCGCTGCTGATCGTCTACCTGCTGTTCGTGGCGCGCGGGCTGAACACGGCGATGATCGCGCGCGACTCCTTCTCCAAGCTGCTGGCCACCGGCCTGTCGTTCGTCGTGGCGATGCAGGTGTTCGTGATCGTGGGAGGCGTCACGCGCGTGATTCCGCTGACGGGCGTGACGCTGCCGTTTGTGGCCTACGGCGGCTCCTCGGTCGTGATGAACTTCGTGCTCGTGGCCCTGCTGCTCGTCGTCTCAGACCGGGCACGGCGCCCGCACGAGC
>JACDGG010000036.1 GCA_013815355.1 Solirubrobacterales bacterium | reverse complement strand
ATCGCGCGCCGCGAGCGCGCGCCGGCTCTGTGCGCTGACGCTCGCGCTGCTGTGGGCGGGGACGAGCGCGCAGGCGGCGCTGGGCGAAGCGTGCCCCGGCTCGGGCACGCACCCCTGCCCGTACGCCGCGGCTCAGATCATCGGGCAGCGCGCGGAGGGCGTGCTTCGCTTCCCCGAGGCGGTGGCGGTAGACGCGCAGGGGAACGTGTACGTCGCCGACCAGCTCAGCTATGTGGTCGAGAAGTTCACCGACACCGGCGCCTTCGTCGGCGAGTGGGGCTCATACGGGGGCGGGCACGGCCAGTTCGGGCCGATTGGCGGGATCGCCACGGATGCGGCGAGCAACGTATACGTGGTCGACTCCAGCCACAACCGGATCGAGAAGTTCGACAGCAACGGGGGCTTCCTCACCGCCTGGGGACACCAGGGAGGCGAAATCGGCGAGTTCAACTTCGGCTCCTCGCAGGATTTCACGAAGCCTCCCGGTGGCGGCATCGCCGTAGCCGGAAGCTACGTCTACGTCGCCGACAGCGGCAACGACCGCATCGAGCGCTTCAACCTCTCAGGCGGGGAACCGATGGCGTGGGGCACGCACGGCAGCGACCTCGGCCAGTTCTCCTACCCGCGCGGCGTTGCCGCCAACGAAACGGAGGTGATCGTCAGCGACGACGACAACCACCGCATCGAGCGCTTCGACCCGAACGGCGCCTTCCAGGCCGCCGTCGGCACGCACGGCAGCGGCCCGGGACAGTTCGGCTTCCCCTACGGCGTGGCGCTCGACGCGGCCCAGAACGTGTACGTAGCCGATGACATCAACCACCGCGTGGTGAAGCTCTCGCCGCAGCTCGCGTTCCTCGGCGCCTGGGGCGGCTTCGGCTCCAAACCGGGACAGCTGGCCTTCCCCCGCGCGCTCGCGAGCGATCCCGCCGGCGACACCTACGTGGCCGACACCGCCAACGACCGCATCGAGGTCTATGACTCAAGCGGCGACTACCTGCGCACGCTCGGGGCATCGGCGCGCGGTCCCGGCCAGCTGACGGCGCCACGGGGCCTCGCGGTCGACCCGGCGGGCCGCCTGCTCGCCTCCGACACGGTCGGCAACCGCATCGAGACCTTCGCCGCCGGCAGCGAGGCCTTCGCGGGGCAGTGGACCGCGGCAGGCGGGCACGCCGCCTCCTTCAACACGCCGGCCGGGATCGCCGTGGACCCGCGCGGCGTCCTCTACGTGGCCGACATCGCCAACGCGCGACTCGTGCAGCTGTGGGGCGATGGCACGTTCCTCAGCGAAATCGCAGGTCCGGCGGGCATCGGCGGTGCGCAGCTGAGCGGCGCCGGCTCGGTCGCGGTCGCGAGCGGTCCCGATGAGACGTTCCTCGCCGACACCGGACACAACCGCGTGCTCGTCTACGGGCCCGAAGGCACGCTGCGCGCGCGCTGGGGAGCAGGCGGCGGCAACGGCGCCGCCGGGAGCGGCCCGGGGGAGTTCGATCATCCGGCCGCGGTGGCCGTCGAGGGCAACGGCACGGCCTACGTCGCCGACACGGCCAACAACCGCATCGTCAAGCTGAGCGCGGGCGGCGAAGTGCTGAGCACGTGGGGCTCGCGCGGGACCGTGGACGGACGCTTCCACACGCCGAACGCGCTCGCGCTCGACGCCACCGGCAACGTGTACGTGCTCGACAGCGAAAACAACCGCGTGCAGGTCTTCGACGGCGACGGGCACTTCCTCACGAAGTGGGGCCAGCGCGGCAGCGGCTTCGGCTTCTTCTCCCAGCCGGGCGCGATCGCGATCGGCTGCAACGGCTCGGTCTATGTGGCCGACACGAACAACAACCGCATCGAGCGCTTCGATCTCGCCGCCTCGGGCGGCGGCTGCCTGGCGCCGGGCAGCTGGCCGCCGCCACTGGACGTCGCGCCTGTGCTCAAGGTCAGCCTGCCGCGCTCGAGCGGCATCCTCGCGCGGCGCGCCCTGGCGCTCGATGTCAGCTGCCAGCGCGGCTGCAGGGTCCTCGTCTCGGCGACACTGGCAGCGATCGGCAGGCCCCGTCAGGTCGCGCTGAGCGCAACCGCACGTGGGCTGCCGGCGGCGCGGGCCGGTCACGTGCGCCTGCGCATCGGCCCGATCGGCCTGCGCATTCTGCGCCGCCAGCTCGCCCGCCATACGGCGATGCGCGCCCGCGTGAAGATCCTCGCCGCCGGCCCAACCGGCAGGCGCACCACAATATTTAGGACCTATCCGGTGCGCCGCTGAGATAATGGTGGGCATGGCAGGCGATGAGACCTACACCGAGGGCTCGGCGAGCGGGATGGACCACCGCAGGGAGCGCATCCGCGTCGAGACCGAGCGCCACCGCATCGAGGGCGTGCTGACGCTCGCTCGCGACGGCTACCGCAGCCGTGTCTCAGACGTGCTGAACGCCTCCGAGCGCGACTTCATCACCCTCACCGACGTCACCGTCGCGCCGCTGGAGGGCGGGCCGGTCGAGCTGCACCCCTATCTCACGCTCGCCCGCCGTCACATCCTCTTCGCCGTGAGCGCCGAGCCGGCGCCCGAGTGACGCGCGCCGCTCAGGCCTCAGCGCGGGCGCTGAGCGCGGAGAGCCGCAGCTCGATCCTGATCCTGGCGCCGAGCAGCACGCCGCCGGTGTCGAGCGTCTGGTTCCAGGAGAGCCCGAAGTCGCTGCGCTCGAGCTCGCCGTGCAGCGCCAGCTCGGCCCGCTCGAGGCCGTCGGGCGCCTCGAGCTCGCCCTCCAGCTCGATCTCGTGGGTGTGCCCGCGCATCGTGAGCTCCCCAGTCACACGCAGGCGCGCGCCGCCGAGCCGGCGCACCCGCGTCGAGTGAAAGTCGATCGTGGGGTGGGTCGCGACGTCGAAGAAGTCAGGCGAGTCCAGCAGGTGCTGGTCTCGCACGCGGTCGCCGGTGTCGATCGAGGCGACCTGCACCGAGCCGCGCGCCGAGCTCTCGTCCAGGTCCAGCGTGCCCTCGAACTCGCCGAAGCTCCCCCTGACCGTGCTGAAGAGCATGTGCTTGACTGCGAACGTCACGCTCGAGCGAGCCTCGTCCACGACCCAATGCCCGGCTGGCAGGACTTCCGCGGCGCGCGCGCGATCGACCGCTGACATGTATGTGCTCCTGTTCTAGATGACGCCTGCGCAGAGCCTCGCACAGGGGTGACGCAAGAGGCTCAGTGAACCGCCGCGCGAGGGAGCGTCTTCAGCTCCCAGGGGCTCTGCGCGGTGCCTTCCCCGACGACCTGACCCATTCTCCGCCACCTCGTTGCTGGTTCTCAAGCAGTCTATAGCCGTGTACACTGCCGCGACCGGCATTACGCTGGACAGTTGCGAACGCTCCCGGGATGAGCTGTCAAGAAGAGGGGAATGGATGTCGTCGTCGCTGAGCCGCACCCTTTCGTCGCGCCTGCGCGCGCCGGCGGTGGCCATTCGCATGCTGAGCGCAGCGCTCCTGATCGGCGTGCTCGGAGCCGGCGAGGCCCGCGCGACACCGGCCGAAGGTATTCACAACATCAAGCACGTTGTGATGATCATGCAGGAGAACCGCTCGTTCGACTCCTACTTCGGCACCTATCCGGGCGCGCGCGGAATCCCCGCCGGCGTATGCGTGCCAGACCCCGTCAACGGCGGCTGCGTGACCCCGTTTCACAGCTCGAGCGATCGCAGCTACGGCGGCCCGCACGGGGTCAAGGCGGCGATCGCGGATGTCAACGGCGGCAAGATGGACGGCTTCGTCGCCCAGGCAGAGAGCGGCTCGAAATGCACGACCACGAACCCGAGCTGCAGCTCGTGCGGGCTGGTCGAAGGCGAAGCCGCCGAAGCCGCCGAAGGATGCAGCGTGATGGGCTATCACGACGCGCGGGAGATCCCCAACTACTGGACCTACGCGCAGAACTTCGCGCTGCAGGACAACATGTTCGAGTCCTCAGCCTCCTGGAGCCTGCCCGAGCACCAGTATCTCGTCTCCGCCTGGTCGGCGCGCTGTCCGACCGGCGATGAAGCCGCGCTCGACTGCACCAACTCGCTCGAACCGGTGCTGCCGGGTAATGACTGGAATGGCCCGATCGTCCCGGGCAAAGCCACATACGCCTGGACCGATCTGACGTATCTGATGGCCAAGGCGAAAGTGAGCTGGCGCTACTACGTATATGAAGGGGCGGAGCCCGACTGCGCGTCTGATGAAGCGGTCCAATGCAAAGCCGTCAAACAGGGCCCGAAGACACCAGGGATCTGGAATCCGCTCGCGGACTTCACCGACGTCAAACAGGACGGTCAGCTCGGCAACATCCAGTCGCTGAACAGCTTCAACACCTCCGTTCACGAAACGGGGAGCTGCGGTCTGCCGAACGTGTCGTGGATCGACCCGAACATCAAGGTCTCAGAGCACCCGCCCTCGAGGGTCTCTGACGGGCAGGCGTATGTCACGACGCTCGTGAACTCGATCATGAAGAGCCCGTGCTGGGGCAGCACAGCGATCTTCCTCTCCTGGGATGACTGGGGCGGCTTCTACGACCATGTGTCCCCACCGCAGGTCGACGTCAACGGCTACGGCCCCCGCGTTCCCGGCCTGGTGATCAGCCCGTATGCGAAGACTGGGTTCATCGACCATCAGCAGCTGAGCCACGACGCCTACCTGAAGTTCATCGAGAACGACTTCCTCGAAGGCTCGCGGCTGAACCCCGCGACCGACGGGCGCCCCGACGCTCGCCCCGACGTCCGCGAAGAAGCACCCGGTCTCGGCGACATCGCCAACGACTTCAACTTCAACCAGACACCACGCCCACCCATCCTGCTCCCAACCCACCCCGAACCCGGCCCCGCCTCAAAACCACCGGGACCCAGCCCCCCCACGCTGACGGCGGGCGCTGCGACAGCGCTCACACAGACGACGGCCACGCTGCACGGCAGCGTCGACCCCGAAGGCGCCACGGTGAGCGACTGCCACTTCGACTACGGCACCACCACCGCCTACGGGCAGAGCGCACCCTGCACACCTGCGCCCGGCTCAGGCACCAGCCCCGTCGAAGTGAGCGCGGCGCTCACCGCGCTCACGCCCAACAGCACCTATCACGTGCGCCTCGTCGCGAGCAACGCCGCCGGCCCGAGCCGGGGCCCGGACCGCAGCTTCCTCACCCAGGAATCGCTCCCCGAACTCGGGCGCTGTGTCAAGACGCCCGCCGAAGGCATCGAAAAAACACACAACGGCCGCTACACCGACGCCGGCTGCACGGCGGCCAGCGCGGGCGCGAGCGGCGAATACGAATGGGCTCCGGGCGCCGCGCGGCCCGGGCTGCGCCTCAGCGGTGCCGCGAGCCTGCTCGAAACGACAAACCACTTCCAACTCAGCTGTACGGCACAAAAGGGCTCCGGCGAATTCACCGGGCCGCGCAGTGCAACTGTGCGCCTGACGTTCACCGGCTGCGAAAGCGCTGCGAAAGCTCCCTGTCAGAGCGAAGCGGCGCCGTCAGGCGAAGTCGTGAGCACCGTTCTTGCGGGCAGGCTCGGCTTCATCAAGAACCGCATCAACGCGGGCAAGGCGCTGATCTCGGCCGGACTCTCGCTCGGCGCAAGCGCACCGGAAGCGGTGGTGGCGATGCTCGAATGCGGCCAGGGGCTGAGCGGCACGGGCACGCCGCTGATGCTCGACGGCTCGGCGATCGCCGCGATCGTCAGCGAAGACAGGATGGTCGCGTCGAACACGATCAAGTTCACCGCCGCCGGCGCGCAGCAGAAACCGGAAGGCTTTGAAGGTACGGCGATGAACGAAGTGCTTCAGACCTCGCTCGGCGGTGGCGCCTTCGAACAGACGAGCCTTACGCTCAAAAGCACGCTGACGAGCGAAGAACCGCTCGAGATCAAAGCCACGCCGTGAGCGTCACTCAGACAGGGCCGCTCGGCGCCCGGAGGATGCGTGTCGCTATGAGCTCAGACGCTCCTCCAGGACGACCTCGACGGCGTCGCCCGCCTGCTTGCCGAGCGCATCGCGCAGCTCCCCCTTCACGGGCAGCTTGTGGCTGCCGTCGCCGAGGGCCATGAAGGAGCTCTCGAAAGCGTGGCCGTCAATCGTCCCGCTGACCTTGACCCGGCCGCGGGTGCCGAAGAACTCGGCCGAGCGCGGCCAGACAAGGTACGTCCAGCCGCCCTTGCTCAGGCTCTTCTGCAGTGTCGCGGTGAAGCGCTCGTCCAGCTGACGCGGTGTCTCTGCCGTAGATGGCGCGGTCATGACGCCTCCCCGAAGCGCAGCGATCCAGGCGTGGTCAGCGTCTGACCGCTCTCCAGGAGCGTCTTCAGGCCCGAGAGGATCATCGGCCAGCCGCCGTACAGTTCGCCGTTGGCGTCCTTGGAGAGCTGGTCGTGCGTGACGGTCAGCCTGCAGGAGTCGCCGACCGGCTCGATCTCCCAGGTGACCCGCGAGGTGCCTTCGGCCTTGATCTCATCGCTCCACAGCGCCGTGAAGCTCTGCACGAGGCGTCGCGGCGGGTCGAGCTCGAGGTTCTCGCCCGCGGCGATCGTGCCGCCCTGCGGGTGCGCGAGCTCATAGGAGGAGCCCGCGCACCAGTCGCTGCGCACGGCGACGCCGAAGTTGTAGCGCCGGCGCATCTCCTCGTCGGTGATCGCCTCCCACAAGAGCTCCGGTGTGGTCTTGATGTAGATCTCAAACACCTTCTCCCCGGGCGCCGCCGTCCAGGGCCGCTTGCCGCTCTGCTCAGTGTCGGTCGTCATGGTCGTGTCCTCCAGTCGTGTCTTCAGGCCGCTGAGCCCAGCGGCCCACGGCTCTGCGTACTTGCTCACCCAGCGATCGTGGACGAGCCGGATCGGCACGGGATTCAGGAAGTGCAGCTTCTCCCGCCCGCGCCGTTTCGTGGTCAACAGGCCGGCATCCTCGAGCACCCGCAGATGCTTCATCACGCCAAAGCGCGTCATCGGCAACCGCTGCTCGAGCGCGCCCAGCGTCTGCCCGTCTTCGCGGAACAGCTCGTCGAGCAGGCTGCGCCGCGTCGGGTCTGCGAGGGCTCTGAACACCGCGTCCATGCCTCCACTATAGGTGACTCAATAGTCACATGTCAAGGGCCGGCCGGCAAGCGGCTACAGCGCCCTACGTGCGAGCGGACCCAGCAGTGCGAAGGCGATGCGCTGCAGCGCCCACGGAGGCTTGGTGGCACGGACCTCCTCGGCGAACTTCGGGCCGAGCGCGGCGAGGGTGAGTAGTGAGGGCATGCCGTGCTCGTCGAGCTTGCCCTGCTCGGCCAGGCCGAAGAGCGTCCTGAAGAGCTCCTCGGTGCGCAGGGCGGGGCGGAACTCCTGGATCCCGACCGCCTCATCCGAGCCGTCGTTGACGAAGTAGTGGGGCGTGCCCGCGGGAATTGTGAGCGTCTCGCCCGGACCGACGCGCCGCTGCACCCCATCCACGGTGAACAGCAGCGTGCCGGAGCTCACCGTGGCGCGGCTCTCCTGGCGAGGATGAACGTGCTCTGGCTCGGCCACGCCGGTGGGCGGGTTGTGAGTCTCGATGCGAAGCAGCGCGCCGTCGCTCTCGAGGAAGTGCATGCGCTGACCGGTGCGAACGTTGTGAATCTGATGGGGATCGTTGTCCACGATGTGTGACTCCTGGTGATCGGCTAGGCTCCGGAAGAAAGTTAGGATACCTAAGCTTAGGCTACCGAAGCTCTTTGTCAACCATCCCGCCACCCAGGACGCATATCGGCCAGCTGCTGACGCAGCTGACGCGGCTGTTCCAGACGGAGCTGTTCGAGAAGCTGGTCGCGGCCGGGCTGCAGGATGCGCGCGTGCCTCACACGCACGTGACGGCCTACATCAAGGCCGAGGGCTCGCGTCTCACCGAGCTGGCCGCGCAGGCCCGCATGACGCCGCCCGCCATGTCTGAGCTCGTCGATGACCTCCAGCGTCTCGGGATCGTCGAGCGCCGCCCCGACCCCAGCGACGGACGCGCGAAGCTCATCTGCCTGACGGATGCCGGCTGGCAGGCGATGCGCATCGCACGCTCAGCGATCGCCGAGATCGAAGCCGAGTACGCACGACTGGTGGGAACGGAGCGCTTCGAGCAGGCCGCCCAGACGCTCGAGTTGCTCCTGCACGAAGTGGACGCGCGCGAGGATCGCGCACGCAGCTTCCGGTAGCGCGCCCGGCGCGGCGACGAGGTCCCGAGAATGCCAGCAACGTAGACCGGCTATGGTCGCTGGATGCCGAAGGCAGCCATGTGGCGCGTGATCCTCGCTGCCGTGGCGTGCATTGTGGTTGGGACGCTCCCCGCGGCCCCCGCGGAGGCGGGGCCGGCATGGCTTCCAGCGCTCGACATATCGGCCGCTGCTCACTTTGCTCAGAGTCCTCAGGTTGCGGTCGACCCGCGGGGCAACGTCGTTGCCGTTTGGACGCGCTTCAACGGCACCAATTACATGGTCCAAGCCGCCGTCCGCCAGGCGAGCAGCGGTGCCTGGCAGGCTCCGGTCGACCTTTCGGTGGCGGGCCAGAGTGCGGTAGGACCACAGGTCGCCCTCGACCCGCAGGGCAACGCCGTGGTGGTCTGGAGTCGCTTCAGCGGCACCCACGAAATCATCCAGAGCACGGTACGCCCAGCGGCGAGCGGCGTCTGGCAGGCACCCGTCGACATCTCGGTCGACGGCGAGGACGCCGCCAGCCCGCAGGTCGCGCTCGATCCACAGGGCAACGCGATCGCGGTCTGGAGTCGCTCCAACGGCCCAACCTGATTGTCCAGGGCGCGGTGCGCCCGGTGGGCAGCGGCGTCTGGCAGACACCTGTCGACCTCTCGCTCGCAGGCGGAGACGCGACGACTCCGCAGCTTGCGCTCGACCCGCAGGGGAACGCCGTCGCGGTGTGGAGTCGCTCCAACGGAGCCAACCTTGTCGTCCAGGGCGCGGTGCGCGCGGCGGCGGGTGGGACCTGGCAGGCTCCCGTCGACATCTCGGTCGCCGGCGAGGACGCGGCCAGTCCGCACATCGGGGTCGATCCGCTGGGCAACGCGATCGCGGTGTGGGAGCGCTTTGACGGGACCAACTTCATCGTCCAGGGTGCGGTGCGCCCAGCGGGCAGCGGTATCTGGCAGCCGCCCGTGAACCTCTCAGTTGCCGGCAAGGATGCGCGCAGAGCCCGGGTTGCGCTCGACCCGCAGGGCAACGCGGTCGCGGTCTGGACCCGCTCCAACGGCGCCAACACGATCAGCCAGAGCTCAGTGCGCACCGCGGCGACCGGCGCCTGGCAGGAACCCGTCGACCTCTCGGTCGCCGGCGGAGATGCGGGGGAATCCCGCGTCTCGGTCGACCCGCACGGCAATGCAATTGCGGTGTGGCGCCGCTACAACGGCACGATCGACGTCGTCCAGGGCGCCGTACGCTCGGCGGGCAGTGGCGCATGGCAGGCCCCGGTCGATCTTTCGGCCACGGGCTCGAGCGCGTTCGGGCCGGAGGTCGCGCTCGACCCGACCGGCAGCGCCGCGGCGGTTTGGTATGCCGGCCGTGGCGCCGACACGATCATCCAAGGCACTGGTTACGACACGATCGGACCGCTGCTCGGCGCGCTGTCGATTCCGACTGCGGGCACAGCCGGGCAGCCGCTCTCGTTTTCGGTCTCACCGTTTGACGTGTGGTCGCCGCTAGGGATCACCAGCTGGAGTTTCGGCGACGGTGCGGGGGCGAATGGCCCGAACGTGACCCACGCCTACGCCGCCGCCGGTCGTTACGGAGTGACGTTGGCGAGCGCCGACGCGCTCGGCAACACGACGAGCACTTCGGCCACGATTGCGATCGCGAAGGCGCCGCCGCTGACGCCGCCGCTGACGCTGTCCGCGAGCCTGACGAACAAGCGCTTTCGGGTCGCTAGAAAGGGCACCGCGATCTCGGCCAGGAAGGTCCCGCAAGGCACCACGTTCCGCTTCACGCTGTCGGCGGCGGCGACGCTGCAGATCGCGATCACCCATTCCGCGCGGGGACTCCGCCGTGGCCGCCGCTGCCTCGCACCCACGGCCAAGCTCATGCACAAACATGCCAAGCGCTGCACCGCACGCTCACCGCGGGCACGCTGACGCGCGCCAGTGAGCCCAAGGGAGCCGGCAGTCTCTCTTTCAGCGGACGGATCGGGCACCGAGCGCTCAGCCCGCGCGCCTACGGCGCGGTCCTCACCGCAACCGGGTCCGGCGGGGGCTCGACGCCGGTGAGGCTCACGTTCGTCGTCGTGCGGTAGCGCGCTCAGCCGAGTGGTATGGGGAGTTCGGGACGCGTTGCAAACCAAAGGCCCTTGATCGACTCGTTGCGGAGCTGCTGGAGCCGATCGGGCGGGAGGCGCGAAAGCATGCGGCCGAGGCGATCGGGCGATCCTCAGATACTCGCACAGGCCTTGGGCCTTGCAACCTCGGAAGCACTGTGCAGTACCGCGTAATACATCGACTACAATCGTAGCCATGACCAAGTCAGCGCCATTCAGCCTGCGTCTCTCAGAGGAGACCGATCGTCTCGTCACAGCAGAGGCCAAGCGCACGAAGCGCAGCAAGGGCAGCGTAGTGGAGGCGCTGGCAGAGGAGGCGCTGAAGGCTCGGACGGTTCCCGGGATTGCGTTTCGCGGTGATGACTACAATCGTCGCGCCTGGTTGATTGGCACGAGCCTAGACGTGTGGCAGGTGATTGAGGCGTACAGGGACTTCAGCGAGAGTCTCGATCGGGTAATCGCGGAGACCGACCTCAGCAAACGCGAGCTGCGAACCGCGCTCAGCTACTACGGACGCTTTCCGCAGGAGATCGATGACTTCATCGCGCTGAACCGGCGACCGCTGACGGAGCTCCGCGCGGAGTACCCGCACGCTGACATCATCCCGATCCAACTCGACTAAACGATAAGTTGCGTCTGCTACTTGATGCGCATGTGTCGGGCCGTCGGATAGGTGCAGCTCTGAGAGCATGTGAGCACGACGTGTTTGCGGTTGCCGATGAGCGCGACCTCGACGGCTGTCCGGACGAGGAGCTGATGGAACTCGCCGACGCCCAACGGCGCATCATGGTGACGTTTGATGTCGCGGACTTCCCGCGCATCTGCCATGAGTGGTTGGAGGCTGGGAAGTCTCACCACGGCTGCGCGGTGGTGGTGGGCATCCGACACCACGAGTTTGGCGCAATCGTGCGCGCGCTGGATAGCACGTTCGAGACACGGCCTGACCCGCAAGATTGGCATAGCCGCCTGGTTTTCGTCTCGAGGTCGCGGTGATCTCTGTGGACGCGTTGCAAACCATCAGGGCCTTAATCGACTCTTGGCCGAGTTGCTTGATCCGGTCGGGCGAGAGACGCGTCGGCTAGCTGCAGGAGCGATCCGCGATGCAGATCGTTGAGCGGCTCAATCGCAGTCCGGCTGAGCAGCGGCGAGGTCATCCAAATCGACGAGATCACGTGGACGCCCAGCGGCCCGCTTCATCCTCCGAAGGTCCTCAAGCGCACATATTGAAATCGTCACGTCCGCGATTTCGATGTCGATCGCCCTCTCTCTAAGCTCGGTATACGGCAAGACGCCCTCAAGGCCCTGTACCACATCCAGATCTCCGAGCTGCGTGGCGATCAACGCTCGTTCGCCACTGCGCAGCAGCGCCGCAATGGAACATTCGGAGCCCAGCAGCGACTCCCCCATATGGACGTGACCACCGAGTTCAGCCGCGACGCGAGCAAGGCTATCGAGGTTCTCCGGCACCGGATCGGGCACGATGTCGCAGTCCTTTGTTCCCCTCACGACGCCCCACGATCCCAGCGCCAGGCCACCGATGAGAACGAAGCGGACATCCGCTTGGATGAGACGGGCGAGGAGCAGGTCAAACGAGGGTGCGCTCAACGTGCACGCTGCGCGGCGTCGCGCAACTCGAACAGCTTGCGCGTCAGCGAGATCGTCTCCTTGAGGTTCACGACGAGCGGTCGCTGTCCATCCGCGCGCAGTCGCATTCGCCGGACCATCTCCCCCTCCGGGTCGTGCGACTGCTGCTTGAGCTGCTCCACCATCAGTCCAAACACTACCGAGCAGATCATCCGAAAGCGAAGACGCGATCAGCCCGCCCACGATGGGCCGGTAGCTGCCATCTGACGGGACGGAGAGGGCGGGATTCGAACCCGCGATGGAGTTTAACCCCCATACTCGCTTAGCAGGCGAGTGCCTTCAGCCTCTCGGCCACCTCTCCCTGAGATCGGGCAGAGGCCAGTTTAGAGCTTGCCGGAGCCCGCCACCGCCGAGCCTCCCGGCAGCGCCCACGACATCGCCCGTCTGCCGCGGATCGACGGCGATCAGGTTGGACTCATGAGCATCGGCAGCGCGCTACCGGTATCAGTCTGCGAGCGCAAGCCTTGCGGGCACGGACGCGGCGAGGTAGCCGGGGATCGCGAGAACGGCGAGCACCGCGGCCGTCATCAGCGCGAGGCTCGAGAGGGCGCCCACGCCCGCCACGGAGTAGACAACCGGGAAGTTGATCGTCTCAGCGAGCGCGCGATCGGCGAGTTGCTGGCCGTAGAGCCCGAAGATCGCACCCGTCGCACAGCCCACGCCCACGAGCAACGCGCTTTCGAGCAGGATCGTGTGCCACAGGCTGGCCCGCGGGAACCCCTCGAGCTTGAGCTTCGCCAAGCGTGGACGTCGCTCGTATATCACCGCTCCGATGGCCGCGGCCATCGCGAGCACCGCGACGATCGGAATCACGGTCGCGATCTGCGCGAGGCGAGACAGGGCCTGCCGGCTGAGCGCATTCTGTTGGGCGGTGTGTGCTTCTGCGCTCTGGGCAGCGAGTCCAGAGCGCGGACCCAGCGCCTGTCGCACCTCATGCACGGCGTGGTCCGGGGTGACACCGGGTGCGAGCAGGATCGCGTAGGCGCTCACGTCCGGGCTGGCCCACGCGCGGGCGTAGTCGGATGAGCTCATCACGATCGCGCCCGAGGACCAGCCGAGATTGGTGGACATCGACGCGATGCGAAAGCTCATCGGGTTCGGCGTCGGCAGCCTCAGCGACTGCCCGACATGCAGGTGATGCTCCGCCGCGATCGCCTTGGAGAGCACGAGCCAGCCCCCCTCGCGCACCCGATCTGTGGCCTGGCGGGCACTCCCCACCAGAATCTGGCTCGCGGGCAGCAGGGGAGCCGCCCTCCGCGGCGGCGCGAGAACAAGCAAGCGACGCTCGCCGTAGTCCAGCAGCCCTCCGCGATAGGCGCGTACAGCGCGTACGTCGGGTAGGCGCTTGAGTTTGGCCTGCTCGATCGGCGTGAAAGGCGCTGTGTTCATGAGGTCATAGGCGCCAGCGGGCGCGACCCACAGATCAGCGCTGCTGTTCGCGGCGCGAGCGGCATCTTCAAGGCCTGCGAGGAGGTCTTTGTGCGCGCCTTGGATCGCGACGCTGCCGAAGACCGCGATCGCTCCGGTGGCCGTTATTGCAACCGCGCGTGCGCCGGCTGCGCTCAGCTCCATTCTCGCCACATGCGGCACCGCACCCACGATCGTACGTGCGAAGCGCCCGAGAACCTCGAGCGCCACGCTCAGCATGAGCGGCAGCAACAGCAGCAGCGCCGCGACGAGCAGCACCATCCCGGGAATCGCTGCGTCAGGCGCCCTCAGCAGGATGAGCGTGGCTGCCAGCGCGCACGCCACACCCGCAGCGCCCAGCGCGCTCGGGCTCCGGAGTTGCCTAGCCGCGACGCTGTCCCTCTGAACACCCGGTTGAGCCACCGCGGCAAGGGGATCGCGTGAGATGACCGCACGCAGCGGGCTGAGCACCGCCACGATCGCAGCGAGCATCCCGCCGCCTGTCGCGATCGCGACGCTCTGCCAGCTCACGAACCGCTCCGAGCCGACGGCGAACTCCAAGGACAGAAAGGCCGCGTTGGCGTGGAGAAGGTGGATCGAGAGCTCCTCGCCGAGCGCCAATCCGAGGACGCACGAGACGCCACCGAGGAGCAACGCATCGACCAGCAGCACGGCGAGAACGCTCCGCGGCGTATAGCCGTCGCGACGCAGATCGACGATCAGCCGGCGGCGCTGGGGAACGGTGAACAGCATCGCGTTGAACGCGAACAGGAAGCCGACGAGCGCGCTGATCGCCGAGAACAGCGCGCTCGACTGATTGCTGGCTGCGGCGGCCTTTGCGAAGAGCACCTGTTCATAGCCGATCTCCTCGACGTTCAGCCGCCCCGCCGCGAGCGCTTGGAGCGCCGCCCACACCCTCGTCTTCGCGCCGGCCGCGGGCGCTATGAGTATGCGACTGACGCGGGCGTGACGGCCCGTCATCGCCTGCGCTGTGGACAGCGGCACGATCGCCACCGCGCTGCCGATCAGTGCTCCGACCTGGCTCTCCCGGAGCTCGGTGTACAACGGTGCCTCGCTCGTGTGCCCCGCGACCTGAAAGCTCACTTCCTGCCCAAAGCGGCGCACGCCGATCGCTCTCGCCAGCGGCGCTGGGAGCACCACCGCACCGATTCCCAAGAACGGACGCAGTGCGGTGTGTCGCACGAGCGCGCCGCCGAGCTCGGAGAGGCTCGAGTCGGCGCCGATCAGCTCAACCGACCGACTGCCCTTCGGGCCGATCGCGTTTGCACCGGATTCGAGCACCGGAGCCGCAACGCGCACGCCGGGGATCTCGCGCACGCGCGCCAGCATGCTCTGCGAGAAGCCGTGCGGATCGCGCGCGAGCAGCTGAAGCGTCGCCTCGCCCGCGATCCCGCTCGAGAGCCGGCTCACCGAGCTCTGCAGGCTGGAGCTCGAGACCTGTGAAGCGAACAGAAGTGCGACGCCCGCAGCGATGCCCACAACGGCGAAGCACTCCTGCAAGAGCCGCGCGCGCAGACGCACGCGATAGAGGTGCACGACATTGCGTGGCTTCACGAGGATTCCGAGAGGATGCCGTCGCGCAACGAGAGCACGCGATCCGCGTATTCGGCTGCCGCAGGATCGTGGCTGACGATCACGGCCGCGACCCCGCGCTCGCGACACAAGGCGCGCAGCAGCTCGAGGACTTCATGTCCGCGCCTGCTGTCAAGGCTCCCCGTCGGCTCATCCGCGAGCAGCAGGCGCGGCCCGGTCGACAGCGCCCGCGCGATCATCACCCGCTGGCGCTCGCCCATCGACAGGGTCTCGGAGCGGTGGTGCATGCGCTCACCCAACCCGAGACGCTCGAGCAGCGGGGCGATCTCCCGCTGTGCAGTGACCCAGCGCGTCGTCTTGAGCAACTTCAGGATCGCGTTGTCGATCGCCGAGACACCGGGGAGCAGATCGAAGCTCTGGCGGATGAAGCCGAGCTCGGAGTGCCTGAAGTTCGACGCCTCGCGCTCTGAAAGCGAGGCGACATCACGACCGCCGATCCGAACGGTGCCCGCGGTCGGCTCGAGCAGCATCGCGATCATCAACAGAAGCGTCGTCTTACCCGACCCGCTCGGCCCATACAAAGCGACGGTCTCTCCGGAGGAGACCGTCAATGACACCCCGTCCACGGCCCGCACCGGCTCGTTTCCGGGTGTCGGATAGTGCTTGACGAGGTCCCGCAGCTCAAGCATCGGTTCCGCCCGCCGAGGGCCAAGATGGGCGCTCAGGCCGGCACGCCCGACAGCGTCAACCGGACACACGGCCGCTCACATGCACGGTGATCGCGTCGTCGTGCGATTCCGCGATCGTGCCGGAGAAGCTCAGGCCCGACCCATGCGCCCGGGCATAGCTGCCGGTGCCACGGCCGATCGAAAGCAAGCCGGAGAACGAGGCGGTGGCGCCCGAGCGGTGGTAGCTCGCCGTGCCACGACCGGAGAGCGAGCCACCGTGGAGATAGATGTTGACTTCGGCCACCACGCGACTGCTCGAGACGGCAGTCAGATGCACATAGATCGTGCCAGGCGCCGTGCCCGACGCCGAGCCCTGCTCGTTGAGCGTGAAGTTGTGTTTGCTCGTGAGGTGCAGATGCCCGGTCTCGCTCAGCGAGACCGTCCGCGCCGCCGCGAGCGAAGCAGGAGAGCCGACGGTGTAAAGCAACGTGAGCGCGAGCAACGCGCCGAGCGCCGACGCGCGTCTCGCCACGATGGCACCGGGCTGCGCCGAGCCGCTCCTCATGGACAGGGCACCGTTGCAGATGCGCTGGCGAGCGAGCCGTCAGCGTAGGTGAATTCGGCAGCGAAGGGAAATCCGCTCTTGGGGCAGTGGGCAGGCACCCGCACCGTATTCCCACCACGCGGCCGGCCTCGCCCTGGCGTGCCGATCGCGAGCGAGAACGTGACTATCGCGGCATCGGGCTCAAGCGCCAGAGTCGGGATCGCAGGGATCACCAGCGTCAGCGCTTCACCGTAGGGAGGGTCCGTCGGGAGCAACGCCCCATCGAGCACCACTTCCTCCTGAAGCGGTGAAAAGCCCTGCGCGAGCAGCTCGATCGTCGGCTGGAGATTGTGAAGCGGACCGAGGAATGCCCACAGCGACACGTTCTCGGCGATCGACTGCGACCCCTCGATGGCCTCCACGAGCGCATGCCCGCGGCCAAGCGCCGCCTTGGCAGGACACCCGCCGGCTCCGCGGGAGCGCAGGCGCGAGGAGCTGCAGCTGCGCAGATGCGGCACGTCGAGCGTCAGCCCGGCAGGCAGGCGCAGCACCGCACGGCGCACCGGAGAGGGCAGCCCCCCACCGATCCCTGCGAAGTGGATCGTCAGCCGCATCGCAGCCTTCGCCCCGAGGCGCTCCGGGGTGAGCCTCGGCGCGAGCGTGGCCGAGGTGGCAGCGCGCGCCGAGCCTGTGAGCGTTGCGCAGAGGATCAGCGCGCCGGCAGCGGCCCATGCGCGTGATTTCCGGAGCAGCCGCCGGGCGCTCATCCCGCACTGCTCCCGCGGAGGTCGCCTGCCGCTCGGCGCTCGGCGAAGAATGCGTGCTCGCGCTTGCCCATCGCGGTTAGCGGGGCGCCTCCGACGTGCTCGGTGACCAGCGAGATCCAATCGATGCTTGCGCGCAGCCCAGCCATCACACACGTGACACCGAGTTCGCCCCTCGCGATGAACGTGTACTCTCCTGGCAGGTTGGCGTGACGGACTGCATTGGCCGAGGGACCGAGCGGCGAGTACCTGCGTCGTACTCCCTTTCCCACGTAGGAGAGGGTGGGAATGAACTGCTCCTCCGCCCAGACCAGCTCGTTGTCCTCGCGCCAGTAGTCATACACCTCCTGGGGAGTGACGGGGTCCGTGGAGCGCCATATGCCGGCCTCCACGCTCGCGCGCCATGTGCCAAGCACATCGTTTCGGAGGCAGGCGCGATAGATCGTCATGAGCATCTCCACCTGCTCGTGACGAATGCGCTTGACGCTGCCGAAGTCCAGGAAACTCACACTCCCATCGTCGTGAAACAGGTAGTTGCCCGGATGCGGGTCGGTGTTGAACATGTTCATGCGGTGGTAGGAGCCGTACCCGAAGCGGTGGATCGCCTCTGCCCACTGGTTGCGCAGATCTTGCTCGGCGGTCACGGCGTCGCTCCAGAGTCGACCACGCACGAGCTCCTGGGTCAACACACGCCGCGTGCACAGCCCGCCGACGACGTCAGGAACGTGGATAAACGGGTGTCCGCGGTAGCACTCGGCGAAAGCCGCCTGGTTGCTCGCCTCGAGGCGATAGTCGAGCTCCTCGACGATGCGCGCGCTGATCTCCCGCGCTGCGCTGCGAAGATCGAGTCTCAGCCTGTGCGGGGACAGACCGCTGATCGCCAGGGCGAAGAACGTCGCCAGCAGCTCAGCATTCTTCAGGTCGGCGCGAATCGCCTCAGCGACGCCCGGGTACTGGATCTTGACCGCCACCTCGCGACCGTCGGTCAGGCGCGCCTCATGGACCTGGCCAATCGAGGCCGCCGCGAACGGCTCGGGGTCGAACTCGGCAAACGCGCTCGTGGCCCGGCTACCGAGCTCGTGCTGGAGCATCATGCGCGCGAGCTCCGGCGCCATCGGAGGCGCTTCGCTGCGTAGACGCCCGAACGCCTCCTGATAGATCGAGCGGAGCTCCTCTGGCACGGTCCAACCCGCAGCCGTAAATGAGAACAGCTGCCCAGCCTTCATCAGAGCACCCTTGGAATGACCGAGCAGCTCGGCGTAGCGCTCGGCCGTGCGGATGTGAAACCCGGTGCTGTCGGTCCCTGCCAGCTTGCGACGCAATCCCACCACGACGGCCTCGCCGGCGGTGCGCGCGGTCAGACCCACCAGCGGTGCGGCACGCCGCAGGCGTCCACCGGCGATTTCGCCGCCGGTCGGCGTCGTGCCTGCTGGACCGCCATGAAGTTCGGCATCGAACACAGTCATCTTCCCCTCTATACACTTACCTCAACTAAGTGTATACTTAGTCCCAGGTCATGTCAAGCACAACGCGCGAGCGCATCATCGACGAGGCAATGCACCTCTTTAGCGAACACGGCTACGCGGCCACCAGCGTCGCCAAGATCGAAGCGGCCGCCGGACTCACGGCCGGGGCCGGCGGGCTCTACCACCACTTCACCACCAAGGAAGCCGTCCTCGCCGCCGGCATCGAGCGTCAGCTCTCGCGCCTAGATGCGCTGCGCGAGATCCGCCGTGTGCTCATGCCTCTCGGCGACCGCAAAGCCGAACTGACCCTGATCGCGCGCTACATCCTCGCCGAGCTCGACAGCGAGTCCGAGCTGCTGCGCATCCTCGCATCCGAAGCACGCAACCGCCCGCAAATGCTGAGCACCGCCGTCGACCAGCTGGTCAACTCCACGTTCGAGGGCTTTGCTACATGGATCGGAGAGCTCGCCGATGGCCAGATTCCAAGCGAGGCAGCTAGGGCGATCGCGGTCCTCGGGCTCGGGTCGCTGCTCTCATCCCGCCTGCTGCGCGATGTCCTCGGCGCCCCGTTCCCGGTCGAGGATGAGACGCTCCTCAGCACCTGGGTCCAGCTCATGAGCGCGACGCTCGACGACTTCGCAAGCCGCGCCGGCGCGTAGCTTCTGAGCCAACCGGGAAGGGAACGTGCCGCCGGTAGCCCGTTCGGGAGCGTCGTCTTGCCGTGCATGCGCCAGACCATCGCAACGGCGATGGACAGTCAATCACCGGCGTGTCCCGCCATACGATCTTCGTCGCAATGACGGCGGCGCCTCGTGCGCTCGTCCTCGCGCGCGGGGTACTGCGGTCCGTTGGACCGCCCGGCTTCGGCTACCCAGCTCCCGCCGACTCGCCGTCCACCGGCCGCGGCGGCGGCACGGGCGCGATCCGCATCGCGCGGGCGAGTCGGCCGGGCATCCACCAGTTCCAGCGTCCCATCAGGGCGACCAGCGCTGGCACGAGCAGTGTCCGCACGACGATGACGTCGAGCAAGATCCCCGCCGCTAGCGCCGTCGCGATGAGCCGGACGATGATGTCGGGGCTCACGCTGAGCGACAGCAGCGACAGAGCGATGATCAGCGCCGCGCATGTGACCAGCCGGCCGGTGCGCGCGAGCGCCGCGACGACGGCATCATCGGTCGACCCGCAGCGGTCGTACTCCTCGCGTATGCGGGCGAGCACGAAGACCTCGTAGTCCATCGAGAGACCGAACAGGAAGGCGAAGACAAGGATCGGGACGACTGGTCGGCCATCTCTCGCGGCAGCTCATCCCCGCGCGCCTGACCGAACTGCTGATCCTCGGCCTCGTCAATCGCCTCGGCTTCGCCTAGTACTGCTTTGTTAGCTTCACTCGTGTTGCCGGTGGGGTTGGGGGAGTAGCTGGTGGAGGTCGACTGGCTGTTGGCATGTTTGGCAGCGGCCGGTCCAGCACTTGAAGATGGGCTGCAGGGTGAGCACCGCTTGGGGTAGCGTCAGGCCGGCCGCTGGTGAAAAGGGTGAAGTCGCTCCAGGGTGAGAA
>JACDGG010000226.1 GCA_013815355.1 Solirubrobacterales bacterium | reverse complement strand
AGCTCTAGCCGAGCGCCACGCCGCCACCGCCCGGTGGCCGTGAGCATCGCCTCGCGATGATCGACATCAGGTTCTCGCTGATCGCCGCGGGGGCGAGCCTCGCGGCCGCAGTGCTCGCCGCCGTCAAAGGCGTGGCCGCGGTCGCTGTCGTGTTCGGCCTGCTCGCGCTCGGCTTCCTGCTGCGCGCGCTTCAGGGCCGGCGCCCGGACGGGCACTGAGCGCCCTTTCCCGTCTGAAAATGACCTATGAGCCCTGACACGCGCGGGTGCGCGGCGCCGCCTCAGCCGTCGACCAGCAGGCTGTCCAGCGGTCCGAGCAGCGCCATCGCGCGGCGCGAGACGCCGGGCAGCTCCTGCAGGCGATGGGTCGCGGCGTCACCCCGCTTGCGGCGCTCGAGCTGCTCGCTCGCAATCGGGCGCCACAGCTCGTCGAAGATCTGAGCGGGCGCCCCGCCGAGCTCCTCGGCGGGGCGTTCGAGGTGCTCGGCCCACAGTCGCAGGCGGGTGCGTCGCGCCAGCTCCGCGTCGCACGTGATCACGTTGACCTCGGTGTCGTTGAAGAACGAGTGCTCGTTGAGGTTGGCCGAGCCGATCGTCAGCCAGCGGTCATCGACGATGCCGATCTTGGCGTGCACGTACAGCGGGCCCGACAGGCCGCCGCTGCGCGAGGAGATCGTGCATGCCAAGAAGCGCCCATCGGCGTCCGCGTCGACAAGCACGCCCAGCTGCCCGCGCGTAGTGTCGGTGCCGTTGTTCGGCTTGGCCGGCAGCATCACGATCACTCGAAAGTCATCGCTGGGCGGCTCACGCAGCTTGTGCGCGAGGATTTCCACCACCTGCTGGGACCACAGGAACTGGCTCTCGAGATATACGAGCTCTTGCGCGCTGCGCAGGGCGCGGGTGTAGGCCTCGAGAATGCGGAAGTCACCTTTGGCGCTGAACGGATAGATGCGCTCGGGAACCGTGCGCACGACCTGAACCTCGTGCTTGCCGGCGGGCGTCGGCGCGAGGGTGGGGGCAAGGCGCTCGCCCGTGACCGCCTGCCAGCGTGCAGCGAAGTGCTCTGCCACGTCGGCCACCGCCGGGCCCCGCAAGCGGCTTGCCGCGTCGTGCCAGCCGAGGCGTCCCCGCATCGGGTGATCGTTTGAGTCGAAGCGGTCGCCGCCGAGCGAGGTGAGGTCGATTCCTCCCACGAACGCCAGCTCGCCGTCGATCAGCACGAGCTTCTCGTGGTGGCAGTGCATCGGGCGCTCGTGGCGATCGAGCGCGCAGCGCACGCGCGTGCCGCGCGTCAGCTCCTCGCGAACCTCTCGCACCGCGCGCCGGTCTGGCGTGAACGCCCGCGCGGGCGCACCCGCCCACAGCAGCACCCGTACCTCGATCCGCTCCGCAAGCTCGCCCAGCAAGTCGCGCAGCCGCTGTGCGCCTTCGTCGCGCGTCAGACCGAACTGGGGAGTGATGTGCCAGCCCGCGATGTGGACGTGCGAGCGGGCGCCCGCGAGCGCCTCGGCGATCGCCGGCAGCGCCTGAGACCCGTCGATCAACAGCTCGAGCTCGCAACCGGCACGGGGAGGCGGGTCCCCGGCCACCCACATCGAGGCGTCCTGCGGCGGGTCCAGCTGCGCGAGGCGCCCGGCGCGTCTGAGCCGTCGCATGTGATGCGCGGCGATCGTCCGGTCGATGCCCTGGCCCGCCCAGCCGTCCAGATGCCCGCGCAGCTCGATCCCCATGCCCCGAAGCCTATCCGCCGGAGAGAATGGCGTCCGGGCGCATCGACTAGCCGCCGAGCGCGAACAGCGGCCAGCGTCCAGGCACACCCTTGAGCGCGTGAAAGCCGCGGTCCTCGAACGTGAATGGACCGCCGACTACCGTCCCGAAGACCGTGCCTGAGACGAGCACCTCACCGGCGGCCGCGAGCCCGTTGACGCGCGATGCGATGTGCACGGCCATGCCGCCGACGTCGTCGCCGATCAGCTCGCACTCGCCGGTGTGTACGCCGACGCGCACCTCGACGCCGAGCTCCCTGGCCGCGCCGTTGATCGCCAGCGCGCAGCGCAGCGCACGCGAGGGGGGGCCCTCGAACGTGACGAGGAAGCCGTCGCCCACGGTCTTCACCTCGCGCCCCCCGAAGCGGGCGAGCTGCGTGCGCACGTCGCGATCGTGCGCGGCCAGCAGATCGCGCCAGCGGCTGTCGCCGAGCCGCGCCGCGCGTGCAGTCGCATCGACGATGTCGGTGAACATCACCGTGAGCAGGTCGCGCACGACCTCGCCGCCGCGACGTGCGCCGGTCAGGAACTCCTCGACCTCCTCGACGATCGCATCGCTGTCGCCGATGAAGGGAAAGGAATCGCGCCCTTCGAGCTCAACGTATCGCGCACCAGCGATGTTCTCGGCCAGGTAGCGAGAGTGACGCACGTCCCAGGCGCGGTCGTGCTCGCGGTGCATGACGAGCGTCGGTACGCGAATGCGGGGCAGCGTCTCACGCGCGTCGAGGTCGCTGGCCGCGGCCAGCATCGTGCGCGCCTCGGCGGGACTCGCCGCGAGGCGCTGCATGCGCGCGAGCCACTCGCCGAGCGCGCGGTCATCGGCAGCCGACGGCGCGAGCATCTCGAGCACCGGGCTGTTGACCTCACCCCAGGCGGAGGAGTTGTTTTCGGTCAACGTCATCCGTTCCTCGTGAGTCAGCGCCCAGTCGTAGTCGGGGGCCCACGAGGTACGCGCGACCGAGGCGTACATGATCAGCGCACCGACGCGTTCCGGGTGGTCGGCGGCGAGCAGGGCCCCGACGAGACCGCCGAGGGAGTAGGTGAACAGCGCGGCGCGTTCGCTGCCGGCTGCGTCGAGCACCGCGACCGCGTCGCGGGCATCCTGCTCGAGCGTCTGCGGCGCGAGCGTCCGGTCGGAGAGGCCGCTACCGCGGCGGTCGAACAGGATCAGGCGGTTGAAGACGGCCAGGCGCTCGAGAAAGCGGCGCATCGCCGGCGACTCCCACAGCTGCTCGATCTGGGAGATCCAGCCCGGCAGGAAGAGCAGGTCGAGCGCGCCCTCGCCAGTCACCTGGTAGGCGATGCTCGCGCCTTCGCTGGTCGCATAGCGCGTCGTCGGGACCATCACTCACCTTCTAGCAGCGTGCGGAACGGCGCGGCGGGCTCGACGGTCGCGCCCGCGGCGTGGACGCGATCGGAGAGCCACAGATCGGAGGTCACGACGCGAATGCTCGCGGGCTCCTCGTCGGCGCGCAGCAGCCTGATGATCTCATCGTCAGCTGAGTCGCGCCGTGCGCGGGGCGCGTGGGTCACCTCGATCACCGTCGAGCGGATCGGGGGAGAGGGGGGCTGCTCGAAGACGACCATCACATCCGCGCCGCTCGCCGCGGCCCAGCGCTCAAGCATGTCGACGAGCCGGACCATCGCGGCGTGCCGGTCGCGCCACCACGCGTCGGGGCGCGTGCCGATCACGTTCATCCCGTCGACGAGCCAGCGCACCGCGTCAACCCTATGGCCTGCGCCCGGCGGGCGAGGCATCGCGCCGCCGGGCCTGCTGGAGTTGAAGCGGCAATGCGGCTCGAGGGCATCCAGGCCGGCGACATCGTCGAGGTCGATCACAAAGGACGGCGCTTCTACGCGCTCGTCACCGGTCCCGCTCCCGGCGGGCTCGCGCTCGCTCCGACGGACAGGCGCGTCAACCACTACAGCTGCCGCAGCCGCGAGGTCATCGGCCACTGGGTCAAGCGCGGGCGCCCGCGCCAGACGAGCGAGCCGCTGCGCCCCTCTCCGCGCCAGCTCGAGATCGACCTCTCCCCCGAGGAGCCGGCCTGAGCGGTGGTCGGGTTCACGCACCGGAGCGCGCGCGGTACGCCTGCGCAGCGTCCTTTAGGCGATCCTCGCCCCAGAACAGCTCTCCGGCGAGAAGCACCGTCGGGACTCCGAACACTCCCGCGGCGAGCGCCTCCTCGTTGAGCTCACGCAGCGCCTGCTTGACCTCCGCAGCCTGTAGCGCCGGACCGAGCTCGGCGACGTCGATCCCGACCCGAGATCCCGCCTCGAGCACGACCTCGCGATCGGCGAGATCGGCGCCCTCGAGGAAGGCCATGCGCATTGCGGCCAGGGCGTAGCGCCTGCCCAGCCCGCGCTGCTCGGCGGCGATGATCGCGCGCGCGGCGTGCAGGTCGCTCGTGGGCCACTCTCGCGGCCACGCGATCGGGCCGAGCC
>JACDGG010000035.1 GCA_013815355.1 Solirubrobacterales bacterium | reverse complement strand
GTCGCGACGGGGCGCGCTCCCTGCTTGAGCCGCTCGGCCTAGGCCTTGCCCTCCGACGAGGAGGCATCCTCGCCGTCGGCCAGGATTCGGTAGAGATCCCGCCGCGTCTCGGCGAGCACGTCGCGAGCGCGCGTCATCTGGCCCTCGCTGCCCGTGCGCATGACCTGCGAGAACGCGAAGGCGACCTCGCGCATCAGCTTTCCGAGCTCGTGCGCGCGATCGCTGACGTCGCCGCTCATCTGCTCCCACGGCGCCGGCTTATCGGCGTCGCGCTCGGCGATCAGTGCGCGTCCCTCGTCGGTGAGCGCGAACAGCTTGCGCCCCTCGAGCTCCTCCGAGCGAATCAGGCCCTCGTCCTCCAGCTGCTGCAGCGCCGGATAGACCGAGCCGGGGCTCGCCCGCCAGACGCCGCCGCTGCGCTCCTGGACCTCTTGCATGATCTGGTAGCCGTTGCGCGGCTCCTCCGCGAGCAGCAAGAGCGCCGCCGTGCGGATGTCGCCTCGGCGCGCCTTGCGGCCGCGACCGCGCGGGCCGCCCCCTCCGGGGAAGCCGGCGAACGGGCCGCCGAAGTCTCCGCGGGGCCCAAACGCGATGGCCCGTGCACGCTCGCCGTGATGCCCCGGCTTGCAACCTTGCCTGGGCCCGTGTGAATGAACTGAATGACTAAACATATTTGCTCCTATCGCGAACTGTCTAAGTAAGGTCACGATATATCGTTATGCCACTTTCTTCAAGCCCCCCCCGACAGGGCGCTCGACGGTCGAGGTGAGGAGGTCCGGTTAGTGCCTGAAGTGCCGGCGGTCCGTCGCGACCATCACGGCGCCCGCCGCATCCACCGCCGCCACGACCTCCTCGTCCCGCACCGACCCACCCGGCTGGACGATCGCCGCCACCCCGGCGTCGATCGCCAGCTGCGGGCCATCCGCAAACGGGAAGAAGGCATCGGAGGCGAGAGCGGAGCCTGGGCGCTGCTCGGGACGGAACGAGGACGCCTTCTCGACCGCGATTCGCACCGCGTCGACGCGGCTCATCTGCCCGGCGCCGATGCCGATCGTGGCACCGTCGGCGGCAATCACGATCGCGTTGGAGCGCACGTGCCGGCAGACCTTCCAGGCGAACAGCATGTCGCGCCACTGCGTCTCACTTGGCTCAGCGGCGCTGAGCACGCGCATCTGCGCGCGCGTCTCGGAGACGACGTCGCGGCTCTGCAGGAGCTGGCCGCCGATCACGGCCTTGCTCTCGAGGTCCCGCGAGGGGGCCGGCCAGTCGGGCAGTTCGAGCAGCCGCACGTTCTTCTTGGCCTGCAGCACCTCGAGCGCCTCGGTGTCGAAGCCGGGCGCAAGCAACACCTCGATGAACTGCTGTGAGAGCGCCTCGGCGAACGCACGGTCAACTCGGCGATTGACCGCGATCACGCCGCCGTAGGCGCTCTGCGGATCGCACGCGAAGGCGCGTTCATAGGCCTCGCGTCCGCTCTCGCCGATCGCACAGCCACACGGGTTGTTGTGCTTGACGATCGCGCAGGCAGCCTCCTCGAAGTCCTCCACGAGCTCGCGTGCGGATGAGAGGTCGAGCAGGTTGTTGAACGAGAGCTCCTTGCCGTGCAGCTGCGTGACACCCGCCATCAGGTGCGTGGGCGAGCCCACACGCGCATAGAACGCAGCGCTCTGATGGGGGTTCTCGCCGTAGCGCAGGTCGCTGACCTTCTCGTAGGCCTCGCTCCACGACGGCGGAAAGCCCTCGTAGGTGTGGCGCGCAAACCAAGCCGAGATCGCGGCGTCGTAGCGCGCGGTGCACGCGAACGCCTTGGCGGCGAGCCCTTTGCGGCTCTCGAGCGAGAGCCTCCCCTCGCTCTCGCGCAGCTCGCCGAGCACCCGTCCATAGTCCGCCGGATCGACGACGACGGCCGCGAACGCCGCGTTCTTGGCGGCCGCCCGGATCATCGTGGGACCGCCGATGTCGATGTTCTCGACGATCTCCTCGGCGCTCGCATCGCCGCGCGCGACGGTCTGCTCGAAGGGGTAGAGGTTCACGCACACGAGATCCACCTGCTCGATCTCCTGCTCCTGGGCCGCGCGCAGGTGCTCGGGCTCATCGCGCCGGGCCAGCAGCCCCGCGTACAGGCGCGGGTGAAGCGTCTTCACGCGCCCGTCCATGATCTCCGGGAAGCCCGTGAAATCCTCGATCGAGCGCACCGCCACGCCCGCCTCGGCCAGCTCGCGAGCAGTGCCGCCGGTCGAGACGATCTCGATACCAAGCTCGCAGAGGCCGCGTGCGAGCTCCACCAGCCCGTGCTTGTCGGACACCGACAGGAGCGCTCGCCGCACCCGCACCTCGCCCGCGGCCGCACACTCCACCCCGGTGGGCCGATCGGTGATGAGCTCGCCTTCAGAGGCCATGTTCAGAGCCTATCCCTCGCCCACGACGTGCGCCTGAGGATCGATCAGCATGCGGCGCGGGTTGCCCGGATCGGGCGCCAGCGCCCCGTCGGCGAACAATCTCACCACCTGGGGCAGAAGCGCGTGCTCGAGCGGACGCAGCGCGGCGAGCACCTCTGTGGGCTCACGGGCATCGGGCAGCTCGAGCGCCCGCTGCAGGATCACTGGCCCGGTGTCCACCCCGCCGTCGACGAAATGCACGGTCACGCCGAAGACCTTGACGCCGTAGGCCAGCGCCTGCTCGATCGCGCCCAGCCCGGGGAAGGCCGGTAGCAGCGAAGGATGCACGTTGATCACGCCTGCCGGAAAGCGCTCGAGGAACGAGTCCCCGAGCAGCTCCATGTAGCCGGCGAGCACGACCAGGCGTGCCCCCCGCTGCTCGAGCCACGCGGCCATCGTCTCGTCGCGCGCGGCGCGGCTCTCGAAGTCCCCGCGCGCGAAGACCCTGGTCGGGACATCGCGCGCGGCGGCGCGGTCGAGCGCCGCCACGCCCGCAGCGCTCGAGGCGACCGCGACGATCTTCGCCTCACGCCCGTGGACCGTGTCGAGCAGGGCCTGCAGGTTCGTGCCCGTGCCCGAGACCAGCACGGCGATGGGTAGCGGCTCGCTCACGGCGCCGCACGATAGCTGTGACCGACCTCACACAGCCTCGGCGCCTTCGTGCCGATACTCGGAATGAGGGGCGAGAGGGCAACCATCCAGTTTGGAGGTCTGCCCAATGCTTTCAGCCATCTTCGTCAGCCTGATCATCATCTTCGCGCTCGGATTCTCCCTGCGCAGTAGCCGCGACGGCGTGACGATCACCCGCCGCCCGTACAACAACCGCTACAGCGACGCTGCGGGCGCACGTGAGGACCACGTCGGCTGACTCCTGCGCTCCGCACGCCCCACGCCGGTGGGGGAGAGCCCGGCTGCGTCGGCTACTCCGCGAAGACCCGCTAGCTCAAGCGCTGACGAGCGGCAGGGGCGGCGCATCGGCGTCGCCCTGCCCGTCCTCGAGTGAGTACTTGCCACCGGCCACGTCGCTGCCGGCCAACGGGTACTCGCCGGTGAAGCACGCGTCGCAGTGGGTCCCCCGCTCCGCGCGCACAGCCTCATAGACACCCCTCAGCGAGAGGTAGTGCAGCGAGTCGCAGCCCAGCTCGGCCGCCACCTCCTCGGTGCTGCGCCCGTGCGCGATCATCTCCTCGCGCGTGGACATGTCGATGCCGTAGTGGCAGGGGTGCTTGATCGGCGGCGCGGAGATGCGCATGTGGATCTCCGCAGCGCCCGCGTCGCGCAGCATCTGCACGATCTGACGCGTCGTGTTGCCGCGCACGATCGAGTCGTCGACCACAACCAGGCGCTTGCCGGCGATCACCTCCGGGAGCGGGTTGAACTTCATGCGCAGCCCGTGCTTGCGCAGCTCCTGCCCGGGCTGGATGAACGTGCGCGCCACATAGCGGTTCTTGACGAAGCCGTCGTCCTGGGGCAGTCCCGCAGCACGCGCCAGCCCGCGCGCCGCGGGGTTGCCGGAGTCGGGGACCGCGATCACGAGGTCCGCCTCGACCGGCGCCTCGCGCCATAGGATCTCGCCCATGCGCCCGCGCGCCACCTGTAGCACCTGATCGTTCATGCGCGAGTCCGGTCGTGCGAAGTAGATGTACTCGAACACGCAGAACGCGCGGCGCCCGCCCCCCGCGACCATCCGGCTCTGAAGGCCATCCGCGCCGAGCGTCACGAGCTCGCCTGGCTCGACATCGCGCAGGTACTTCGCGCCGATGATGTCAAACGCGCATGACTCGCTGGAGACGCAATAGCGGCGCTCGCCGCCGGGGTCCTCCGGGCCGGGCTCGAGCACGCCGATCGCCAGAGGGCGAAGGCCGTGCGGGTCGCGGAAGGCGACCACGCGGTCCTTTGTCATGGCCACGATCGAGAACGCTCCGCGCAGGCGCGGCAGCACCTCGGCGATCGCGTCCTCGACCTCCTCGGCCGGGTGCGTCGCGATCAGCGCAGCAATGATCTCGGAGTCCGAGGTCGAGCTGAAGCTGACGCCGCGCTCGAGCAGCTCCTCGTGCAGCTCGAGCGCGTTGATGAGGTTGCCGTTGTGTCCGAGCGCGACCTCGCGGCGCGAGCCGTTTGTCCCCTCCGAGCGCTGCACCGGCTGGGAGTTCTCCCAGGCGTTCGAGCCCGTGGTCGAGTAGCGCACGTGCCCGATCGCGAGCTCGCCGGCGAGCGTGCGCAGGTCGTTCTCGGTGAACACCTGGTTGACGAGACCGAGCTCGCGGCGCGTGATGATCTGCCCGTCGCGATCGGCCGCGGCGATGCCCGCCGACTCCTGGCCGCGGTGCTGCAGGGCGTAGAGCGCGAAGTACGACAGACGAGACACCTCGTGACCGGGTGCATACAGTCCGAAAACTCCGCACTCGTCGCGCGGTCCGTCACGCATAACTTCCTCCAAAGCTAGCAGGGCGGCCACCGCCCGTTCGCGGCGCGTGTACAGCGATCGCTATGCGGCGCGCCGATCACGAGAACAACTCCGCGAGCGCGGCATGCGCGCCGGCGAGCTCGGCCAGGGAGACCTCGATCGCCTCGTCGTCGGCCTCAGCCCCCATCCCGATCCGCAGCGCCTGAGCACCCACGACGCCCAGGCGCCGCACGGCCACGCTCTCGCCCAACCGCTGCAGCGCGCGCGACTCGCCACTGACCACGAAGCCGCCCGAGCCCTCGCCGAACAGCTGCGACTCCCTATCCGCCTCGGCGCGCTCCTCGCCGAGGATGATCTCGGCGCCGAGCCCTCCCGCCAGGCAGCACTCGGCCAGCGCCACCGCCAGGCCGCCCTCGGCGATGTCGTGGGCGCTCGCGAGCTCTCCTGAGCGGACCGCATCGCGCACCGCCAGTTGCGCGGCGCGGACGGTCGCGATGTCGATCTCGGGCAGGCCGTCCGGCAACGCCTCGCCGCGCAGCTTGGCAAGCTCGCTCGCGGCGAGCGAGGGCGCGAACGCCCCGACCAGGGCGATCTCATCGCCGCTGCGCGCAAAGCCGAGGCCGGCCGCCAGGCGCGCGTCGGGCAGGCGCCCGACCATGCCGATCACCGGCGTCGGGTAGATCGGCCCGCTCGTGGCGCCCTCGTTGTAGAGCGAGACGTTGCCGCCGACGATCGGCGCCTGCAGCGCCCGGCAGGCATCGCCGAGACCGCGCACCGACTCGCTCAGCTGCCAGGCGATGTGCGGCTTCTCGGGATTTCCGAAGTTGAGGTTGTTCGTCGTGCCGAGCGGCTCGGCCCCGACGCAGGCGAGGTTGGCGGCGCACTCGAGCACGCCTGCGATCGTTCCGCGGTAGGGGTCCGCGGCGACGCGGCGCCCGTTGCCGTCGATGCTGACCGCCAGGGCGCTGCCGTCGGGGAGGGCCAGCACCGCCGCGTCGGCCTGCTCAGGGCGGCGCACCGTGCGCGACTGCACGATCGGGTCGTAGTGCTCGAACAGCGGCCTGCGCGAGGCGATGTTGGGGCTCGCCAGCAGCCCCAACAGCGTCTCGGCCGCGCTCGCGCCCGCCGGCAGCGAGGCCTCCGGCGGCTCGTAGATCGGCTGCGCGGGCTTCTGCGGCTCGAGGTCATACAGCGGGCAGTCGTCCACGAGCGCCCTGACCGGCATCGAGCCGAGGAGCTCCCCGCCGCTCAGCACGCGCATCTGTCCGCTGTCGGTGACCGTCCCGATCGCCGCGCCGTTGACCTCCCACTTCTCACACAGCGCGAGCACCGCCGCGAGGCTCGCGGGCTCGACCACGCAAAGCATCCGCTCCTGGGACTCGCTGACCATCACCTCGAAGGGCTCCATGCCGGGCTCGCGCAGCGGCACGCGCGCGACATCGATATCGATCCCGACCTCTCCTTTGGAGGCCATCTCCGAGGCGGATGAGGTCAGCCCCGCCGCGCCGAGATCCTGCAGCGAGACGATCAGGCCGTGCTCGAGCAGCTCGAGCGAGCACTCCAGGAGCTTCTTCTCCTCGAAGGGATCGCCGACCTGGACGGTCGGACGCTTGTCCTGCTCACCCTCGCCTCCGAGCTCAGCCGAGGCCAGCACCGAGGCGCCGCCGATGCCGTCGCGCCCTGTCGAGGCGCCGAACAGGACGAGCAGGTTGCCCGGACCGGCGGCGGCGCTGCGCACGAGCTGCTCGCGCCGCGCCAGGCCCAGGGCCATCGCGTTGACGAGGCAATTCTGCTCGTAGGGCGCCTCGAAGTAGACCTCGCCGCCGATCGTCGGCACGCCGATCGAGTTGCCATAATGGGCGATCCCCGAGACGGCGCCCTCGAGCAGGTAGCGCGCGCGGGCACCCGTGGGCTCGCCGAAGCGCAGCGAGTCGAGCACCGCGATCGGGCGCGCGCCAATCGCGAAGATGTCACGCAGGATGCCGCCGACCCCGGTGGCGGCGCCCTGGAAGGGCTCGACCGCGCTCGGGTGGTTGTGAGACTCGACCTTGAACGCGCACACCATGCCGCCGCCGACGTCGACCGCGCCCGCGTTCTCGCCCGGTCCCATCACCACGTGAGGCCCCTCCGTCGGCAGCGTGCGCAGGAGCTTCTTGGAGTGCTTGTAGGCGCAGTGCTCGCTCCACAGCAGCGAGTACATCGCAAGCTCCAGGAGGTTGGGCGGGCCTCCCTGCTTCTCGCAGACGAGCTCGTACTCCGTCTTCCTCAGCCCGAGCGCGAGCGCATCCTCGAGCGTGGGCAGCGTGGCCGGTTCAGGCACGCGCGCCCTCGACGGACATGCGCATCGACTCGAAGATCTTCAGGCCGTCCGCCGAGCCGCCGATCAGCTCATCGACAGCGTGCTCGGGGTGGGGCATCAGGCCGAAGACGTTGCCCCGCTCGTTGCAGACTCCCGCGATGTCGTGCAGCGAGCCGTTGAAGTTCTCCCCGGGCGCGTAGCGCAGCACGAGCTGCCCGCCGCGGTCCATCGCCGCGAGCGTCTCGGGATCGGCGTAGTAGCGGCCCCACGCGTGCTTGGCGGGGATGCTCAGCCGTTCCCCCAGCGCGCACGCGCCCGTGAAGGGACCGCCGCTGTAGAGCACCTCCAGCTCGAGCTGGCGGAAGGTGAAGTGGCGGTTGGTGTTGGGAAGCAGCGCTCCCGGCAACAGGTGCGCCTCGCAGAGCACCTGAAAGCCGTTGCAGATCCCGAGCACGAGACCTCCGTTGCCGGCGAACTCGATGACCGACTCCATCGCCGGGCTGAAGCGGGCGATCGCGCCGGCGCGCAGGTAGTCGCCGTAGGAGAAGCCGCCGGGCACGATGATCGCCTCAGCTCCGCCCAGGTCGCGCTCGCCGTGCCAGATCAGCTCGGCATCGCCCACGCGGCGGGCCGCGCTCAGCGCGTCAACCTCATCGCAGGAGCCTGGGAACTGAAGGACGCCGAACTTCACGCGGTCAGCCGCTGCCCTGCAGCAGCTCGACCTCGTAGTCCTCGACCAGCGGGTTGGCGAGCAGCTTCTCGCACATCGACTCGAGCTGAGCAGAGTCCTCGATGTCGAGCTCGACCAGGCGCCCGACGTGAACGTTGGCGACGCCCGCGAAGCCGAGCGCGGGCAGCGCCCGCTCGACGGCCACGCCCTGCGGATCGAGAATTCCCGCCTTCGGGCGGATCAGGACGCGGGCTCTCACGCAGCCCCGGAGCGCTCGAGCCACGCCTGGAAGGGCTCGCCGGTAATCAGCTCGTAGGCTTCGACGTAGCGCGCGCGGGTTCCCGCCACAACCTCCTCGGGGATCGACGGGGCGGGGGGCTTCTTGTCCCAGCCGCTCGACGCGGCCCAGTCGCGTACGTACTGCTTGTCGAAGCTCGGCTGCGAGCGCCCGACCTCGAAGCCGTCGGCCGGCCAGTAGCGCGAGGAGTCCGGGGTGAGCACCTCATCGCCGAGCACCAGCTCTCCGCTCTCGTCGAGGCCGAACTCGAACTTCGTGTCGGCCAGGATCACGCCGCGCCGGCTCGCGTGATCGGCGGCGAAGGAGTACAGCTCGATCGAGCTGTCGCGCACGCGCTCCATCAGCGCACGGTCGCCGACGAGCTCGGCGGCGCGGTCGAAGTCGATCGCCTCGTCGTGGCCCTCGTCGGCCTTCGTGCTCGGCGTGAAGATCGGCTCGGGCAGCTGCTCGGACTCGCTGAGGCCCGCGGGCAGCGATACGCCCGAGACCGTGCCGGTCGCCTGGTAGTCCTTCCAGCCGGAGCCCGTGATGTAGCCGCGCACGACGCACTCGACGGGCAGCATCTGCAGGCGGCGCACCGCGAGCGCACGGCCCCGCGCCTCCTCAGGCACGCCGTCGCTCATCGAGAGCATGTGGTTGGGGACGATCTCGGCGGTCTCCGCGAACCAGAACACCGAGAGACCCGTGAGGACCTTGCCCTTGTCAGGGATCGGCGTCGGGTGGACCGCGTCGTAGGTGGAGATGCGATCGCTTGCGACCATCAGCAGCGCCGCAGAGCCGAGCGCCGGCGGCGTGCCCAGGTCATACATCTCGCGGACCTTCCCGCTGGCGATGAGGGGCAAGTCGGCGAGGGCACTCACGTGGCGCGATGCTACCAGCGCCGCCGGGCGCCCTGAAGCTCGCTCTCAGGCGATCTCATCGAGGGACGCGAGGATCTGATCGGCGTGGCGCAGGTAGTGGCCGTAGTCGAAGAGCTCATCGAGATCCAGACCCGCGGCGCGCGGGTCCCCCGCCAGCAGCTCGCGCAGCGGGGTGCCTTGATCCCATGCTCTCTGGGCGAGCTCCTGCACGACACGGTAGGCGTCCTCGCGCGAGGAGCCGGCGCCGACGAGCGCGAGCAGAACGCGCTGGGAGAAGAGCGCTCCGTGGGTCAGCTCGAGGTTGGAGAGCATGCGCTCAGAGTCGACCGTCATGTCCCGGGCCAGCGTGACCGTCCTGTGCTGCAGGTAGTCGATCAGGATCGTGGAGTCGGGCAGGATCACCCGCTCGACGGAGGAGTGCGAGATGTCGCGCTCATGCCACAGCGCCACGTTCTCCACCGCCGCCTGCGCGTTGCCACGCAGCACGCGGGCAAGGCCCGTGATCTGCTCGCTCTTGATCGGGTTGCGCTTGTGCGGCATCGCCGAGGAGCCCTTCTGGCCGGCGCGAAAGGCCTCCTGCACCTCGCGCACCTCGGTGCGCTGCAGGTGGCGGACCTCGGTGGCGAACCGCTCCAGGCCGGCGCCCGCGAGCGCGATCGCGCTCAGCAGCTCGGCGTGGCGGTCGCGCGGGACGACCTGTGTGGAGACATCCTCGCGGTGCAGCCCGAGGCGGGCGAGCACGCGCGCCTCGAACTCCGGGCTCGTGGACGCATAGGTGCCGACCGCGCCCGAGAGCGCCCCGACGGTGACCTGCGCGAAGGCGCGCTGCAGGCGCTCAGCGTTACGGTGGGCCTCGAAGGCGAAGCCCGCGAGCTTCAGCCCAAAGCTCGTCGGCTCGGCGTGGACGCCGTGGGTACGCCCCACGCACAGCGTCTGAGCCTGCTCGCGTGCGCGCGCCGCGAGCGTGCCCGTCAGCTCGCGCGCGCCTGCGACGATCACCTCGCCCGCCGCGCGCAGCTGCAGCGCGAGCGCGGTGTCGAGCACGTCGGAGGAGGTCAGCCCGAAGTGGACCCAGCGCCCCGCCTCACCGGCCGAGGCGGCGAGCACGTCGACGAACGCGGCCACGTCGTGATCGGTCGTGCGCTCGCGCTCGTTGACAGCCTCTACGGTGAACGTGGCGGCGCGGATCGCCTCCAGCGCGGCGTCGCTCGGACCGTCCCCCCCGAGCAGGGCGGGCAGCTCCTCGCAGGCGGCGACCTCGACGCGCCGCCAGGCCTCCATGCGCGCCGCGTCGGTCCACAGCGCAGCGAGCTCGGGGCGTGAGTAGCGCGCGATCACGAGGGGATTATCGCCTCAGACGATCGTGTTTGCCTGGATCGCGCTCAGCTTCGTGGACAGGGCGCGCACCGCAGCCCCTTCTGGGCCTGAGAAGTTCACGCACACGAGCGACAGCATGCTCGTGACGGTGCTGGAGAGCACGGCTGCGAGTACGCCCGTGGCGCCCAGGGTCGCGGGCGGCCGGCGGGGATGGGTGAAAGTTGACATCTCTCCTGCCTCCATGTTCGGTTGACCGCCGGGACTGACCAGCGCTCGATCAGCATTTTTGCGCGCGCACCGGCACCCGCCCGCGCCGCCGCGGAGCGTGAGCGCTCCGCTGCTCAGGAGCCGAGGATCTGCGCAGCGAGGATTGCCGCGTTGCGCGGGTTGTCCAGACCCACGCAGGCCACCGGTACTCCCGGCGGCATCTGCACGATCGAGAGGATCGCGTCGAGACCTCCGGCAGCCGTGAGGCGTCCCGACAGAGGCACGCCGATAACCGGCAGGTCGGTGTGGGCCGCCACAGCGCCCGGAAGCGCCGCGGAGATGCCGGCGCCGGCGATGATCACACGCAGGCCGCGCATGTGCGCATTCTTGGCGTATTCGGCGACCACGTCGGGCTCGCGGTGGGCGGACATCACCCGCATCTCGTGCAGGATGCCGCGATCTTCGAGCTCCTTGCCGGCCTTTTCCATCGTCTCCATATCGCTCTTGGAGCCCATCACGATTCCGACCCGCGGGGCGTCGACGTCGATGTCATCCAGCTGCGCCTGCACTTCGGCCTCCTGCATCGGCTCCGGCACCAGCGAGATACCCGGACCGCCCGCCGACCTACCCTCCTGCGCGGAGGATTGCTGGGGACCCTTCTCGGGCTCGTCGGCCTTCACTGGTTCATCCCTTTCGAGCTGCGCCGTTGGTGGAGATCGCCGAACGTTACAGCGAGGCGATGAAGTCCTCCACGGGGATCGCCGCAAGCGTCTCGTAGCGACCCGTCCCGCGCGAGCCGAGCTCGAGCGACACGCGTGCCATCGTGCCCTCGTCGGGCGCCTCGATCACGGAGATGAAGTCGACGTGGCCGAGCGTCGCCCACTGGGCCTTGACGGTCGCGCCGAGCTGCTGCACCTCCTTATTGACCTCCATGATCCGCTGCGGGTTGTTCTTGACTGTCTGCACACCCTCGGGGGTGAGGGTGGAGAGCATGATGTAGGTGGGCATTGGCTCCTCCGAGATAGGCGATGGTCACTTGCGCCGGACCGGCGTGGAAGGCGTAGTGCCGTTCTACCCGATCGACACCACCGGCGCACGTTTGAGCCGATCACGCGCTGTAGGTGCAGGCGAGAGCGTCCGCGTCAGGCGGCTATCGGCGTGCCGGCGCTCTCGAGCACGAGCTCGCCGTCGCGCAGGCTCACCTCGACGGTGTCGCCGGCACGGATCTCGCCCTGCAGCAGCGCCAACGCGAGGCGGTCGGTGAGCTGCTTCTGGATCACGCGCTTCAGCGGCCGCGCGCCGTAGACGGGGTCATAGCCCAGGTTGCCGAGCAGCGTGCGAGCCTCATCGGTGAGTGTGACCTCGATCCCGCGCTCGGCCACACGGTCGACCACGAGCGCTACCTGCAAGTCGACGATCTCTGAGATCTGCTCGCGGCTGAGCACCTCGAAGCGCACGATGTCATCGAGGCGGTTGATGAACTCCGGCTTGAAGTTCTCGAGCAGCGCTGCACGGATCTGCGTGTCATCCGACCCAGGCGATCCGCTCGCATCCTCCACCCTGATGTTCGAGGTCATGATCAGCACCGTGTTCTTGAAGTCCACCGTGCGGCCCTGTCCGTCGGTCAGGCGCCCGTCGTCCATCACCTGCAGGAGCGTGTTGAAGACGTCGGCGTGCGCCTTCTCGATCTCATCGAGCAGCACGACCGCATAGGGACGGCGGCGCACGGCCTCGGTCAGCTGGCCGCCCTCTTCGTAGCCCACGTATCCGGGAGGCGCGCCGACGAGGCGGGAGACCGAGTGTTTCTCCATGTACTCGGACATGTCGATGCGGATCATCGCGTCCTGGGAGTCGAACATGAACTCGGCCAGCGCCCGCGCCAGCTCGGTCTTGCCGACGCCCGTGGGGCCGAGGAACAGGAACGAGCCGATCGGGCGATCGGGGTCCTGAAGGCCTGCGCGCGAGCGGCGCAGGGCCGTGGCGACGGCCTCGACGGCCTCGTCCTGACCGACGACGCGTTCGTGCAGGCGGTCCTCCATGTGGATCAGCTTCGCGGTCTCGCCCTCGAGCAGGCGGTTGACGGGAATGCCCGTCCAGCGCGCAACTACCTCGGCGATGTCGTCGGCGTCGACCTCCTCCTTGAGGAACACGGGCGTGGGCTTCTCGGGGCTGCCGTCGCGCTCGTCCTCGCTCGATTCGCGCTCGGCGAGCTTTTGCTCCAGCTCGGGGATGTCCTGATAGAGCAGCTTGGAGGCGCGCTCGAGGTCGGCCTCGCGCTGCGCGCGCTCGGCGTCCGTGCGGGCCTGCTCGAGCTGCTCCTTGAGATCTGAGATGCCCTTGATCGCATCCTTCTCGTTCTGCCACTGCGCCTTCATCGCCGCGGAGCGCTCCTGCAGCTCGGCGAGCTCGCGCTCGATCGCCTCGCGGCGCTCGCCGGAGGCGGCGTCGGTCTCTTTGCTGAGCGAGGTCAGCTCGATCTCCAGTTGCATCACGCGGCGGTCGACCTCGTCGATCTCCGTCGGCAGCGAGTCGATCTCGATGCGGATCTTCGAGGCGGACTCGTCGATCAGGTCGATCGCCTTGTCGGGCAGGAAGCGATCGGCGATGTAGCGGTCTGAGAGCGTGGCGGCGGCGATCAGTGCGCTGTCCTGGATGCGCACGCCGTGGTGGACCTCGTAGCGCTCCTTCAGCCCGCGCAGGATCGCGATCGTGTCGGGCACCGACGGCTCGCCGACGCTGACCGGCTGGAAGCGGCGCTCCAGCGCGGCGTCCTTCTCGATGTGCTTGCGGTACTCATCGAGCGTGGTCGCTCCGACGCAGCGAAGTTCCCCGCGCGCGAGCATCGGCTTGAGCAGGTTGGCCGCGTCGACTGCGCCTTCGGCGGCGCCCGCGCCGACGATCGTGTGCAGCTCGTCGAGGAACAGGATGATGTTGCCCTGCGCCTCTGAGACCTCGCCGAGCACCGCCTTCAGACGGTCCTCGAACTCGCCGCGGTACTTCGCGCCGGCGATCAGCGAGCCCATGTCCAGCGCGATCACGCGGCGTTCGCGCAGCGACTCGGGCACGTCGCCGGAGATGATCCGCTGTGCGAGGCCCTCGACGATCGCCGTCTTGCCCACGCCCGGCTCGCCGATCAGCACCGGGTTGTTCTTGCGCCGCCTGGAGAGCACCTGGATCACGCGCCTGATCTCCTCGTCGCGGCCGATCACCGGGTCGAGCTTGCCCTGCTCGGCGGCCTGCGTGAGGTCGGCGCCGAAGCGCTCGAGCGCCTCGTAGCGCTCCTCTGGGGAGGTGTCGGTGACGTGATGTGAGCCGCGCACCTCGGTGAGCGCCTCGAGCAGCCGCGCGCGCGTGGCGCCGACGCTCGAGAGCGCGCGTCCAGCCATGCCCTTCGCATCCGCAAGCGCGAGCAGCAGGTGCTCGGTGGAGACGTACTGGTCGCCGAGCTGTGAGGCCTCGCGCTCGGCAGCGCGCAGCACCGAGACGAGCTCGGCGCTGGGCCCGGCGGTCTGGGAGTCCGAGCCCGCGCCGAGCACGGGCAGCTCCTGGAGCGCGTCCCGCACCTGCGCCCGCACCGCGCCGGCCTGGACGCCGAGCTTGGCGAGCACCGGCAGCACGATGCCGCCGGCTGCATCCGCGCTCGTGAGCGCTCCCGCGGGCTCGGCCAGCAGCGCGGCGAGCAGGTGCTCCGGGGCGATCTGGGGGTTGTGGCGCTCTTCGGCCAGCTTGCCGGCCGCGGCCAGCGCCTCCTGTGCCTTGATCGTGAAACGGTCGGCACGCATGTCGCTATGTCCTCTTTGGCGGTGGCTTGGGGAATGGTGAGCGGGCGTCTGCCGCGCGCACGAGCTCCAGCCCACCGCGGTAGGGGACGGTCAGCTCGGCGCGGAAAGAGCGGCGCACCTGCTCGAGCTCCTCGGCGAGGCGCACCTGCGCCTGCAGCGCCTCGAGCTCGATCGCCTCGATGCGCGCGTGCATGCTGTCGATCTCCTCCTCCAAGCGCAGCACGCGCTCCACGCCCGCGAGGTTCAATCCGAGCTCGGCCGTCATCGCCTGGATGCGCCTGAGCTTCTCGACGTCGTCCTGGGAGTAGAGGCGCGTGCCCTTCGATGAGCGCTTGGGCTCGATCAGCCCGCGCGCCTCATACACGCGCAGCGTCTGGGGATGCAGGTTGGCGAGCTCGGCGGCGACCGAGATCATGAACACGCCGCGGTCTGTCTCGACCTCGATGCGCGTCACAATCGGAACCGAGCGGCGAGCGGCGTCGCGGCTTTCGCTTGCCATCACGCCTCACCTCCGTCCGCGCCGTCGCCGCCGGCCGCAGTCGCGCTATTCGCGAACAACCGCGCACGCGGATCGCCCGGCATCGCCGCCGAGAGCGCCTCGACCGCCTTCTCCTGCTCCTTGCTGAGCTTCTCGGGCACGTCGATCAGGAAGCGGTAGTGGATGTCGCCGCGCTCGGAGCTCTTGCCGAGCTTCGGCGGTCCCTCGCCGCGCAGTCGCTGGACGGTCCCATGTGCTGTGCCGGGACGCACGCGCAGCGTCTTTACGCCGTTCAAGGTCGGGACCTGCACCTCGGCACCGCGCAGCGCCTCGGGGATGCTGAGCGGGACCTCGACCTCGAGGTTCTCGCCCTTGCGCGTGAACAGCGGCGAGGGGCTGACGTGGGTGATCAGATAGAGGTCGCCCGCCGGGCCACCGTTGCGCCCCGGCTCGCCCTTGCCCGCGAGGCGGATGCGGCTGCCCTCGCGCACGCCCGCGGGGATGTTCACGCGCATGCGCTTTACCGTCCGCACCGCGCCGCTGCCCTGGCAGGTCGGGCACGGGTCCTCGATCACGGTGCCGGCGCCACCGCAGCGCGAGCAGGGCTGGGAGATCGAGAACATGCCGCCCTGCCCGCCGGCCTCGATCCCGCGTCCCTCACAGCGTGGGCACACGATCGGGGTCGTGCCCGGCTTGGCGCCCGTGCCGCGGCAGGTCTCACACGTCGCGTGCATCGGCACCTGCAGTGGCACCTGTGCGCCCGCGACGGCTTGGTCAAAGGAGATCGAGACCTGCGTCTCCAGGTCCGCTCCCTTCTCGGCGCGGGGCTTAGTACGCACGCGCCGGCCGCTGGTCGAGCCACCGAACAGGTTGGAGAGGATGTCGCCCATCGAGGAGGCGTCGAAGTCGAAGTTGCCGAAGCCGCCGAAACCGCCGTCGGCGCCTGCGCCGGTGCTGAACGGGCCGCTGCCGCTGTCGTACTGCTTGCGCTTCTCCGGATCGCCAAGCACGTCGTGGGCCTGGGAGATCTCCTTGAAGCGCGCCTCGGCGTTCTTGTCGTCGGGGTTGCGGTCGGGGTGGTACTGGCGCGCCAGCTTGCGGTAGGCCTTCTTGATCTCCTCGGCGCTGGCCTTCTTCTCGACCCCGAGCGTCTTGTAGTAGTCGGGACGTGTCGCCATTGAGCCTCCCTCGGCTAGGCCGCCACGACGACGCGCGCCGGACGGATGATGCTCGCACCGATCCGGTAGCCGGGTTGGTAGACCTCGACGACCGTGCCGCTGGGGTGCCCGTCGGGCGGCTGCTCGGCGGTCGCCATCGCCTCGTGCAGCGCCGGGTCGAAAGGCTCGCCGACGGGCGAGTAGGACTCGATGCGCGCCCGCGCGAGCGCCGCGCTCAGCTCCGCGCGAACGAGACGCACGCCCGCCAGCAGCGGGTCTTCCTGCTCAGCGTCCTTGCCGGCCGCTTCCTCGAGCGCGCGGTCGAGGTTGTCGAGCGCCGGCAACAGCTCCTTCGCCAGTGCGCTCGTGCCGCGCTCGTGCGCCGAGGCGGACTCGCGTGCGACGCGCTTACGGTAGTTCTCGAAGTCAGCCTGCGTGCGCTGCGCCAGCGCCAGGTACTCATCGCGCTTCGCGGCCGCCGCCACGAGCTCATCGACGTCGCCGCGCAGCGCGCTCTCATCGGCGTCCTCGATCTGATCTGAGATCACCTCGGTGACGAGCTCAGAGACGCCGTCCTCGGAAGCTCCGTTGGGGAGGTTGCCCTCCCCCGGCGCCGGAGCGCCGGAAGAGGGGTGGGACTCGTCGCCGTGCTCCTCGAGGGTCTCGCCGGTATCGCTCATCGGAGCCTCTCTCAGACCTTCGGCTCATCGACGACCTCGGCATCCACCACGTCCTCCTCATCGGATGAGGACTCCGCAGCGGCGCCGTCGGCCGAGGATCCGTTGCCGGAGGCCGCGGCCTGCTCCTGGGCGCGCTGGTACATCGCCTCGGAGATCGCGTGGAACGCGGTCTGAAGCGCCTCGGCCTTGGCGTTGATCTCGGCGGCGTCCTCGGACTCGAGCACGTCACGGACCTCTTTGATCGCCTCCTCGATGCGCGTCTTTGACTCGGCGTCGACCTCCTCGCCCAGATCGGTGAGCTGACGCTCGGCCTGGTAGGCGGCGTTCTCGCCGTTGTTGCGAGCCTCTGCCAGCTCCCGTGCCTTGCGGTCCTCCTCGGCGTGGGACTCGGCGTCAGTGACCATGTTCTTGATCTCATCGTCGGAGAGACCCGAGCCGGACTTGATCTCGATCTTCTGCTCCTTGCCCGTGCCGAGGTCCTTGGCCGAGACGTTGAGGATGCCGTTGGCGTCGATGTCGAAGGCGACCTCGATCTGCGGGATGCCGCGCGGCGCCGGCGGGATGCCCGTCAGCTGGAACTTGCCCAGCGACTTGTTGTACTGGGCCATCTCGCGCTCGCCCTGCAGCACGTGAATCTCGACCGAGGGCTGGTTGTCCTCGGCGGTCGAGAAGACCTCGCCCTTGCGCGTCGGGATCGTCGTGTTGCGCTCGATCAGCCGCGTCATCACGCCGCCCTTGGTCTCGATGCCGAGTGTCAGCGGCGTCACGTCGAGCAGCAGCACGTCCTTGACGTCGCCGGCGAGCACGCCCGCCTGGATCGCCGCGCCGACGGCAACGACCTCATCGGGATTGACGCCCCGGTGCGGCTCTTTGCCGGTCAGCTCCTTGACCTTCTCCTGCACCGCCGGCGAGCGTGTCATGCCGCCGACGAGCACGATGTGCTCGATCTCCTTGACGCCCTTGCTTTTGGCATCGTCGATCGCCTGGCGCACGGGTGCTACCACGCGGTCGAGCAGCGCCGAGGTCAGCTCGGCGAGCTTGGCTCGCGTGAGGCGCGTGTCGAGGTGCTTGGGACCCGAGGCATCCGCTGTGATGAAAGGCAGGTTGATCTGCGTCTCCTGCGTGGTGGAAAGCTCGATCTTGGCCTTCTCGCCCGCCTCATAGAGACGCTGCAGCGCCATCGGGTCGGCGCTCAGGTCGATGCCCTGTGACTTCTTGAACTCGGATACGAGCCAGTCGACGATCGCCTTGTCGAAGTTATCGCCGCCGAGGTGGTTGTCCCCCGCGGTCGACTTGACCTCGAAGACACCGTCGCCGATCTCCAGCACCGACACGTCGAAGGTGCCGCCGCCGAGGTCGAAGACGAGGATCGTCTGGTCTGCCTCCTTGTCCAGGCCATAGGCCAGCGAGGCGGCCGTGGGCTCGTTGATGATGCGCTTGACGTCGAGGCCCGCGACCTTGCCGGCGTCCTTGGTCGCCTGGCGCTGGTCGTCGTTGAAGTAGGCCGGGACCGTGATCACGGCCGAATCGACCGTCTCGCCCAAATACGCTTCCGCGTCGGCCTTCAGCTTCTGCAGGATCATCGCCGAGATCTCCGGCGGGGAGTGCTGCTCGCCGGCCGCCTCGACACGGGCGTCGCCGTTGGGACCGGAGACGACCTTGTAGGGGACGATCGACTCCTCCTCGCGCACCTCGGCCTCCTTACGGCCCATGAAGCGCTTGATCGAGAAGATCGTGTTCTGCGGGTTGGTGACCGCCTGGCGCTTGGCGACGGTGCCGACGAGGCGCTCGCCCGAGGCGGTGAAGGCCACGACGGATGGGGTCGTGCGCCCGCCCTCGGAGTTCTCGATGACAGTCGGCTCGCCGCCCTCCAGCACGGCCATGCACGAGTTGGTCGTGCCGAGGTCGATGCCTATGGTCTTGGCCATATGAAAATGCTCCTTCTAAGACGCTTTACAAATCTAAGCGAGAGTGTGGCAGATTTTCTGTCCGCTTTCAAGTGGCTAAGAGCGCGCAGGCGCGCTGGATGCTGCTCCGGCGGTCTTCTCTCGCGCATCCGTAGTAAGCCCTCGGTGTGGTCACATCGAGGGCTTGGGCGCGCTAACGTTGGACCATGAACCTTCTGGCCACCGAGCCGGTCAAGCCTCGGCTGCGCGGTGTCCTGCACGAGTACGCCTTCTTCGTCTCGCTGGCCTGCGGCGCGGCCCTCATCGTGGCCGCCTCCGACGGGCGCGCGCGCATCGCGGCGGCAATCTACGCCGTGGCCCTCTCGGGACTGCTCGGGACGAGCGCGCTGTATCACCGCGTCACCTGGCGCCCGAAGGCGCGACGCTGGATGCGCCGGCTCGACCACTCGATGATCTTCGTGCTGATCGCCGGCACCTACACGCCGGTCGCGCTGCTCGCGCTGAAGGGCGCGCTGGCGAGCACGATTCTGATCGTGCTGTGGTTCGGCGCGCTCGGCGGAGTGATCTTCAAGCTGCTGTGGATCGACGCACCGAAGTGGCTGTTCGCCGCCGTCTATGTCGTGCTCGGCCTGGTCACCGCGGCGGTCTTCGGCGAGCTGCCGTCGACGATCGGCTGGCTCGGCGTGGCGGGCCTCGCGGCGGGCGGCCTGCTGTACGTGATCGGCGCCGTCGTCTACGCATCCGGGCGACCGAACCCGTGGCCAAAGGTGTTCGGCTACCACGAGGTCTTCCACGCGCTCGTGATCGCCGCCGCGGCGCTGCACTACGCGGTGATCGCCTTCGCCGTGCTGCCGCGCGGCTGAAAGAGGCCGCGGCTCGGGCACATGCGCGCGAGCGCGCACTGATCGCATGCGGGGCCGCGCGCGTGGCAGGTGCGTCGCCCGTGGCGCAGCAGGTTGACGTGCAGCTCAAGCTCCTCGCCGCCCGGGGTCAGGGCGAGCATCTGATCGTGCAGCTCCTCAAACGGGGCCCCGGCGCGCAGCAGGCCGAGGCGGGTCCCGACCCGCGAGACATGCGTGTCGACGGGCACGTCGCGTCGGCCGTAGGCGAACAGCAGCACGCAGGCCGCGGTCTTGCGCCCCACTCCCGGCAGAGCTGTGAGGTAGTCGCGCGCCGCGGCGATCGGCGCATGCTCAAGCCAGTCGAGTGAGAGCTCGTGTGGCGGGTCGCGTGGCTCGTCGCTGATCGCACGCAGGATTGCCTGGATCCGCGCTGACTTGACCTTGGAGATGCCGCCCGGGCGGATCGCCTCCTCGACCTCGCCCAGCGGCGCATCGCGTACCTGCTCCCAGCTGGCGAAGCGCTCGCGCAGCCGCAGGAAGGCGACGTCACGGTTGCGGTCGTTGGTCGATTGCGAGAGCACTGTCAGCACGAGCTCGGCGATCGGGTGCCCATGCGGCTTCATCAGCGGCCTGCCGTAGACCTCACGCAGGCGTTCGCGAAC
>JACDGG010000034.1 GCA_013815355.1 Solirubrobacterales bacterium | reverse complement strand
GTCTCCTGCGACCCCGGGTAGAAGAAGATCACAAGCGGCCAACGCTTCGCGAGCACCGCGATACTCGAGAACGCCTCATGCGCATACTGCAACTCCACATCCGGCAACGACCGCCCCACCAAACGACCCGCGAGGCTCCCGCCCACGACAGCCTCCGCCGGACGCTCAGACATACGTCAAGCCCTCTCCCGCACCCCGACGGCACCCTGACCGTCGGGGTGCAGTGGCGGCCGCGACGTGGCGACTCCGCCACGAGCCTCGTCGGATGCGCTCGAGTGGCTGATCGCCCATGGCGAGCCGGTAAACACTCGCCTTTGACGTCCCGCACAACGAGGCCGACCGCCGCCAAGGTCGTGACGTAGCGACGCGTCGTACTCCGATGCATGCAGTCAGACGCACGAGATCGATCAGCTCCGCGGCGGGGGCGAAGCTTCGTTGAGAGGTGGACGGCGGTAGCGGCGGGAGACTGTGTCGCGTTCAAGTAGACCGATGGCCGTCCACGTGTATAGGTATCGGTGGAGTGTCCCTGGTCCTATTCCGATCTCTTTGGCGATCGTGGTGAGTTCGCGCTCCGTTCCGTCCGCGGGAAATTGCGCAAGGACGATCAACGCCCACAGCACCGACGGCGAACATTTGTCGTCCTGGAGCAAGGGTCTCAAGACTGACGTGAGCGCCTCGGGCTCGTCGAGCACCGCGGCTAGTATTGAACTAAGCGCAGGCAAAGCCGTAGCCCGGTGTACGACGGCCTCAACCTGTGCGGGCGACAACGTCACGGTGATCTCGGGCACGGCAGGGGTCTCGGTCCCGCCTGCGTCAGTTCGATTCTCGGCCTGATCGCTCATTGCGCGATGCGGTAGAGGCGAGTGTTTGGGCCTCGTTCCACGAGACCGACCTCGAGAAGGGTGGTTGCATAGCGGTGCGTCGTACTCGGATGCATCCCAGTCAGACGTGCAAGGTCTTTGATGCCGACGGCACTCCCGTCTCGTGGAAACGAGGCAAACAGGAGCAACCCAGCGAGGAGGGACCGAGAAAAGCGTTTGCTATCCAGGGATGCGAGCACAGCGGGTATGTCTCGCACGTCGAGACCTCGGGCGAGGGTCGCGGCGAGACCTTGCCCTGCAGCCCTAGCCCGCAGGAGTTGACGGACTTGCTCTTTCGACAGCTCAAGCGACACTGCAGGTGCGGGAGCGCCGCGCGGCCGGGCTGAAGTGCTGCGCGTCGGGTTCATTTCGGGCTAGGCGCGCGGCGCCCCTCAGCGGGCAGCGGAAGATCTTCGAGCAGTTCCCCGGGCGCAACTTCGAGTCCGCGACAGATCTTCACGGCTGTGATCAGCGAAGGCGACGCCTGCCGCTCGTTCATCCCATCGAGCGCAGATTTCGCCAGGCCCGATCGTTGGGCTAGCTGCTCGCATGTCAGCCCGCGTTGCCTCCTGAGAGCATCGACCCTAGCCATCAGAAGAGCCGTGATTACGCGCTGCTCCTTCCTCGCCCTCGAGTCGCCCGCGCGGTGAGACGTGATCTCCCCGATCGCCATCGTCCGGCTCAATCTGGGCGGATCTCTACGCACTGCGAATGGGCGCCGAGGGCCCCGCTCCTGGCGTTTGCCAATGCCGCGCACGTTTTGCAGAGCCCAGCAGAGCGTGGCGAGGCGTCTGTTGTGCCGACTCGGGCGTCTGTTCCTCCGGGGCATCAAGCATGATGATCCGACTCGTCCTGTGCGTTGACTAGGCATCGCCTGAGGTTTCTATGTCTTGCGTGGTCAATAAGAGACAGAAATAGGGCCTTCTCTATCGTTCAAGTTCCGTTAGGCTGGACGATTCATGGGAGCGAGCACTGCACGGAACCGGGGCGTAAAGGCGATGTCGTCGCAGTTCAACTGGGCGCTGCTTGGTCTCGTGATCAGCCGGCCGAGCTACGGCTTCGAGCTTGCTCGTCGGTTTGAACGGGATTACGGGGACGTGCTGAATCTCAGCGGTGACTCGCATGTGTATGCGGCGCTTGACCGTCTGTTGAACCTCGAGTTGATCGAGGAGGTACCCCAGCCCGGCCTAGGCCGCCAGCCCAAGCTCCGTTATCGGGCGACAGAGCTAGGGCTAAGAAGCTACGTCGACTGGCTTGTGGAGCAGGTCGATGAGGAGCGAAGGCTGAAGGAGCTTTGGGTACGGCAGCTAGCGGTTTTCACGACCGAGCCCGCGACGGCGGTCGAGCTGATCGACCGTTTCCAGCAGAAGTACCTGAAGAGAGCGGGAGAGATGGGACGCGCCAAAGGCGCCACAGCAACCAGCCGTTCTGATTTGATCGATCGGCTGGTCGCGGAGGAGCACCGGATCTCAGTTGGGGGGATGCTTTCCTGGCTAGGGACAGCGCACGAGACGTTTGAAGCCCTGGCAAGCGGAGCACACGCCCATGAGCCTCCTGGAACTTGAGCACGTAGACAAGCAATATCGCAACGAGTCGCGAGCAGCACTAGCGGACGTGGCGCTTGTGATCGAGGCCAGAGAGATGGTCGTGATCTGGGGCGAGCGTCGATCCGGTCGCTCGACATTGCTGCGCGTCGCCGCAGGGATAGAGGCGCCAGATACCGGCGTAGTGCGGTTCGCGGGCCGCGACCTGCAACGGCGCAACGGCGAGCTGGGCGGCGGGATTGCATACTGCCGCAAGACATTCCGCTCCTCTGCAGGCCGGACCGTTCTGGATCACTTGTACGCGGCACAGCTTGCGCGGAAAGTTCCAAGATCCGAAGCGCTACGACGCACGTGGAAGGCCCTGAAGCGGGTGCGGGCCGAGGAGTCCGCACGCCTCATCGCGAGCGAGCTGACCGCGGCTGAAGTTGTCCGCGTAGCGATCGCTCGCGCTCTGACCGCAAGCCCGCGCCTGCTGGTGATCGATGAGCCAACGATCGGCGTGGATCTCCCCGAACGCGATCCGATTCTCGAACTCCTGCGCTCGCTCGCCGACGAGGGTCTCGCTGTGCTGGCGAGCACCGGAGAGGGGCCGGGCATGCTGGGGGCCGACAGGGTGCTCACGCTCAGGAAAGGCTCGCTTCGTGGCGAGCTGGTCCCGAATCTTACGCCGGTGACTGAGCTCAGCCGTCGCCGCCAAGCGAACACCTAGCGTTGTCTACTAGACCCAGCGTGAGGTAGGTGCAGCTTGCTTGAGCTTGAGCGGGTGGTGAAGCACTACCACGAAGCCGAAGAGGAGGTTCGAGCGGTCGATGGCGTGAGCCTAAAGATCGAATCGGGGGAGCTCGTCGCTCTATATGGGCCTAGCGGCTCGGGCAAGACGACTCTGCTCCTCCTCATTGCCGCCCTGCTTAAGCCGGATGAGGGTGTGATCCGCTACGCCGGACGCGACCTGTCGTCGCTGTCACAGCGCGAGGCGAGCGAGTATCTGCTCCACGATGTCGGGTTCATCTTCCAGAACTTCCATCTCATGCCGAAGGTCTCGGCCCTCGAGAACGCCGCCCGCAAGCTCCTGCTCGGCGGTAGTGGGATGCGCCAGGCGCAAGCCCGTGCGATCCCTTGGCTTGAGCGTGTCGGGCTCGGCGATCGTATGCGCCACGCCCCGGAGAAGCTCTCAGGCGGGGAGCGCCAGCGCGTCGCCATTGCACGCGCACTTGCCGGAGAGCCAGATCTGATTCTCGCTGACGAGCCGACTGGCAACCTCGACAGCGCCCGCAGTCGGGAAATCATCGAGCTTCTACACACCATCGCCCACGAACGGGGGGCGTGCGTGCTTCTCGTGACGCATGACGAGGACGCAGCGGCAATCGCTGATCGCCGCTGCGTGTTGCGTGACGGCCGGCTGCTCGAGAGCAGCACGGGCGGCGACGCACGCGAACCATCGGCGTCAGCAGTCGTTGCCGGCGAGGACCGTGTTGAGGCGTCCTAGGTCCGTCAAGACGCTGGGTCTAATGGCAACGCGCGCGCTGTTCTACTTCTACATCCGGCGGCTTCGGGTTCATGCGATGCAGGAGCTACTCGCGGGGGTTGGTATAGCGGTCGCCGTTGCGCTGGTGTTCGCGGTGACAGTCGCCAACAGTAGCGTCGCGAACTCCGCGAGGGATGTCGTGCATGCCGTGATAGGACCAGCGGACCTCCAGCTTCATGCGCGGAGCCCGGATGGGTTTGACGAGCATCTTCTCGCACGCGTCGAACGTCTTCCGGGTGTTCTACACGCCGCGCCGTTGCTTGAACAGACGGCGACCGTCGTGGCCCCCAACGGGCGCCGCGCGACCGTGAACATCGCAGGCACCAACATCAGCCTTGCGCTACTCGACGGGCTCGCGGAATCCCTTCCACTTGGAGCACTATCACCCGGTGGGATTGGGTTGAGCAAGACAAGTGCGAGTGAGCTCGGGCTCCCTGCGTTCAATCCGCAGAAGCGACGCGTTGAGATATTGCTGAAGCTACGCGGACGAGCAACCGCGATGAAGGTCTCGGCGGTACTGGGCCACGAAACGGCCGGGGCCCTCGCGCAGGCACGCATCGCCGTCATGCCCCTCGGCCGCCTCCAGCAACTGGCTGGCTTGAAAGGCCACGTTACACGCATCCTGGTCCAGAGCAAGCCAGGGGCTGAGACATCAGTTCGCGGCGAGCTCAAGGCGCTCGCCGGAGGGCGCCTGACAGTCGCGCGAGCAGATCAGGACATATCGCTGCTCGACGCGGCCCTGCGTCCGAGTAACCAAGCGAGCGCACTCTTCGCGGGTCTAAGCGCCCTACTCGGGTTCTTGTTTGCGTTCAACGCTGTGCTGCTCACGGTTCCTGAGCGACGCGCCGCGATCGCGGACCTGCGTCTCGACGGCACGAGCCGCGCAGCGATCGTCCAGATGATCATTTTCCAGGCCCTATGCCTTGGGATTGGCGCGTCGGTCGTCGGAGTTCTCCTCGGTGACGTCTTGTCGAGCGGCGTCTTTCATCAGACCCCGGGCTATCTCACGAAGGCGTTCACGCTCGGCACGAGCACTGTTGTCGGGGTAGCGCCGGTGCTGATTGCTCTCGGTGGCGGCGTCCTAGCGACCTGTCTTGCCTCGCTGTTCCCGCTCCAGGACCTACGTCGCGGACGCGCGCTCGATGCGGTCCTCTCGGATAGTGGTCCCGCCAGCGCGACATCAATCGGCGCCCGGCGGTGGCTAGCGGTGACGACCACTGGCTTGTTCCTACTCGCGACTGCTTTGTTTGTCCTCATGCCTTCGGCGGCTCTCGTGGCGTGTGTAGTCCTCGCGCTTGGGACGATGCTTGCGGTGCCGCTCGTCCTTGCGGCCGTCCTGGCGGCGGCGGAGGGCCTTGCGGCACGTAACGAGCACCTCACGGCGCTGCCGCTCGCTCTCTCATCGCTCAAGGCGACATCTACGCGCTCGCTCGCGCTCGCGGCGACGGGTGCGGTAGCGCTGTTCGGCAGCGTCGCGCTGGGCAGCTCACGTGACGATCTGCTGCGCGGGATTGACGGGTATACCGGCCACTACGCCGGTAGCGCCGATGTCTGGCTAGTCAATCCCGGCGATAACCAAGCGATCAACGACTTCTCTCGCGGCGAATATGCCGAGCGCGCTAGCCGCATCGCCGGCGTGGCGAGCGTCCACACTTTCCAGGGGAGCTTCCTTGATTTCGGCAGCCGTCGGTTGTGGGTCATCGCGTGGCCGCCAACGATCCCGGCGGCACTATTGAACGAACAGGTCATCCGTGGTGATCGCGCAAGTGCGTTCGCGAGCCTTCGCGAAGGCGGTGCCATCACGATCTCCGACCAAGTTGCGAGCGAACACCATGTGGCAGTGGGAGACATGCTGTCGCTGCCTACACCAGCGGGCGACATCGCATACCGGGTGGCAGCGACAACAACGAACTTTGGATGGACCCCTGGCGCGGTCGTGATGAGCACCGCCGACTACAGCCATGCGTGGAGCTCCAATACCCCGTCTGCGGTTGGCGTTGATCTCACCACGAGCGGAAGCGCTGAGGCCGTACGGCGTGCGATCGCTCGCGAACTTGGACCTGCGAGCGGTCTGGAAGTCTTGACCTCCACAGCACGCGAAGCCACGATCGACCGCTCGGCGAGCGAAGGACTCGGACAGCTTGGGGCCATCGCGACGCTGCTGCTGATCGCGGCGATCCTTGCGATGGCTGCCGCACTTGGCTCAAGCATCTGGCAACGGCGAGCGTCGCTGGCCGAACTGCGTCTCGAAGGCGCGTCGCGACGGCGACTCCAACTCGTGCTGCTCCTGGAATCCGCAGTGATGCTGAGCGCGGGGTGTCTAACGGGCGCAGCGGTGGGCGTCTACGGCCAACTCATCATCGATGCCTACCTCAAGCATGTGACTGGCTTCCCCGTCGCGGGCGTCGCAACTGGGAAGCGCCCAATCGAGATATTCGCACTCGTCGTCATCACAGTTCTAGCCTTGGTATCTATCCCCGGCTGGTCCGCGTCCGGTGTGCCCGCGAGGCTTGCTCTCGATGAGTAGAAAACAAGCAGTGGTGCGCCGCTGAGCCCGAACAGTTCGAGGGCTAGGCTAAACGAGGGTGTCTGCCCTTGGTGATCGCCGGCTCATCCGACAGGCTGGCGTCGCCTTGGTGGTCGCGAACGCCCGTTTCTGGCCGAGCATCGCTCCGCTAGTCGCAGCGCAGCTCCAGCGGTGGGAGCTACATGCGAGCGAGATCCCCGACCCGTGCCTGCGAGCGCTCGCGCTCCAGAAGCTAACCGAGGAGCGATTCAACTCAGAGGTGGCCGCGACACTCGCGACACTCGCCCCACGAGAGCACCGAGCACAGGTCGTTGAAGCCATCGTGGCCTACGAGGTCATGTACGACTACCTCGATGGACTGACCGAGCAGCCATCGGCAGACCCTATGCGTAACGGTCATCAGCTCTACCGGGCGTTCATCGACGCGGTCGGTCTCAGGTTCGAGCCGCGCGGTGACTACTACCGATCACACCCGCAGCACGAGGACAGCGGGTACCTCGAGCAGCTGGTGGGCGTCGTGCGCCGCGCGCTGGCGCAGCTACCCGCCGCAGCCGCTGTATCCGAGGTGTCTGAGCGGGCAGCCGCTCGGTGCGCCGAGGCGCAGATCCGCGCTCACGCAGTGCCGCGCGTCGGGACCGCGCAACTAGAAGCGTGGGCATCGCGCGAAGCTGCCGGGACGCCGCTCGGATGGCAGGAGTTCCTTGCGGGCGCAGCGTCGTCCGTACTGGCAGTTCACGCGCTCATCGCCGCGGCCTCCGACATACGCACCACGGCCGATGAAGCCGCACGGCTCGACACGATGTACCTGTCGATTTGCGCACTGAGCACGATGCTCGACAGTCTGATCGACTACGAGCAAGATCAGGAGGCGGGGAAAGCCGGCTACGTTCGCTACTACCAAGATCACGACGTCCTAGCCAAAGATCTCATCCGGGCAGCGAGAAGAGCTGCACGACACGCGGCACTCGTACACAACGGAGCCCATCACATGATGACCCTCGTCGGAGTCGCCTCCTATTACGCCTCCGCGCCCGCAGCAAACAGCGAGTTCGCGCGACCCGTAACCAGACGCGTCTGCAGCGAGCTCCAGCCGCTCATCACCCCCACCCTTGCGGTCATGCGCGCCTGGCGAGCCGCCAAGAGACTGCGACACGCGTCTAGCTCGAGCACTCGCCGATGAGGCAGACTGATCATGCCGCGCCGCGCAGAGCACGTTATGTCGGGATGATCGCCGACGGCAATGGCCGCTGGGCGCGCGCACGCGGCTTGGACGTCAACCAGGGCCACGATGCGGGAGCAGACACCCTCAAGGACCGTTTGCGAGATGCAGTCGAGTTCGGCATCAAGGAGCTCACCGTCTACTCCTTCTCGACCGAGAACTGGATGCGACCCGCGGAGGAGGTTCGAGGGCTACTCGCGATGCTGGCCCGCAGGATCGCGTCTGAGACGCCCGCACTCGACGATGCGGGTATCCGCATGCGCTTCATCGGGAGAAACCAGGGTGTGCCAAGCGAGCTCCTCGATCAGATGCGCGGCGCCGAAGAGCTAACCGCAGGGAACGGAGGCCTGACGCTTGGCGTCGCCTTCAACTACGGTGGACGCGCTGAGATTCTTGACGCGGCGAAACGGTTCACGGGCAGCACAGAGGAGGAGTTTCGAGCCTGCCTCTACGCGCCCGAGATGCACGACCCGGACCTGATCATCCGGACTGGCGGCGAGCGACGACTCTCCAACTACCTGCTCTGGCAGGCCGCGCACTCCGAGCTCGTAGTTCGCGACGAGCATTGGCCCGACTTCACTCGCCAAGCCTTCCAGCAATCGCTGAACGAGTACGAACGACGCGTTCGTGCGACAATGCCGCGATGACGAGCAATCGAAACTGTTCTATCGCTGTAGGTGTTCTAGTCGCCGTGACGCTCCTCGCGACCAGCTTCGCCATCGCCGCTCGAGCCCTATACGTCCACGACGAAGGACGCCTCCGCTACATCGGCAGCTCAGGCTCGCTACTCCGGGAGGAAGGAGTCGCGACGGGCACACTCCCCGGCCAGCTGCAAGTCCATTTCTTCTACTCCGGCGCCAGCACCACAATCAAAGCGTCATTCACGATCCGCGGGAACGGATGGTCGCTGAGCGGAGAAGGCAGGGGCACGCTCAACAATCCCAACAGCGCAAGCCCAAGCTTCCGCGGGCCAATGTCAATCACCAGCGGGACCGGCCGCTACGCTCACGCCCACGGAAAGGGCGAACTGTTCGGGGTCTTCTACCGTCGACGCCACTACGCCCTGACGGTCCAGACTCTCGGCCAACTGCACTACTGATCCTCCGCTAAGGGCTGGCATGGCGCGCACCCTAGCCCTGGCTCTCACTGTCGCTCTGCTCGCTGCTTTGCCACCGGCAGCGGTAGCGAGACAGACCGTCAAGCTCACCGCAGGCTTCTCGCCCGACCGACTGAGCACACCAACCACGATCTCCTTCGGTTTCAAGATCTCCGCGGTAGGCCGGCGAGTCCCGGCAGCACTGACCGGGATCGACCTCCGGTACCCCGTCAATATCGGCCTCGCCACAAGCGGCCTCGGTGTAGCCACCTGCATCCTCGCCGACCTAGAAACCAGCGGCCCCTCGGGCTGCCCCGCCAACTCACGGATGGGGTTCGGGACCGCCCTTGCAGACATTCAAGTCGGCCGCACAATCCTCGAAGAGCCCGCAAGCATCACACTGCTCGCCGGACCTGCCAAGGAAGGCCACCTCAACTTCCTCGTCTACGCCGACGGCGAGGCGCCGGTCAGCGCTCAGATCGTATTCTCCGCCCGCCTGCTGCCCGAACCCCCACCGTTCGGCGGACGCCTGCACTTCGACATCCCACTAGCCGAAGGGCTCCCTGAAGGCCCCGACGTCTCGATCGTAAAACTGCGCACGACGCTTGGACCCCGCGGCCTGACCTACTACGAACGGATACACGGTCGGACGCTCGCCTACAAGCCAAGCGGAGTTCTCCTACCGTCACGATGCCCACACGGAGGCTTCCCATTCGCAGCCAGCGTCACCTTTCAGGACAATACCCGCGCCGTAGCCCGTACCGCCGTACCATGCCCACACCGTTAGGAACCGCCAGCGATTAGGCATGGGAGATCGTACGTCAGCGCCCGCGGGAGCCATTCTTGCGCGCACGCCTTTCGGCGCTGGTCGAGCACGGCCTTCTGGAGCGCGTTCGCTACCGCACCAACCCGGACTGGTACGAGTACCGCCTGACCCAAGCAGGGCTCGACCTGTTCCCGGCGATCCTGACGATCAAGGCGTGGGCCGACCGGCACCTGCTCAGCCCGGACGAGCCGACGCTTCAGGTCCGCCATCGCACCTGCGGCACCGAGCTGACGCCGATCGTGGTCTGCGAGAGCTGCCGCGAGCCGATCTCGGCCACTGACGTGGAATACGGGTGAGGCGCCTACTTCAGCCGAACGGCGGGCTCGCGCACTCGACTCGCGACTTACCCGCGAGCGCCTAACGGCCGTTCGCCGCGTGGACTTGAGATGCTGAGCCGCGTGTATCACGTCGGCTTCCTGCACACGGCTCACGCTCACGTCGAGGCATTCAGCGCATTGATGGCCGACGTGGCCCCGTCTCTCACTCATCAGCACATCGTTAGCCCGCAGCTACTTGAGCGCGCGCAACTCATGGGCTCGACGGATCGCGAGGTCCGGGTCGGCGTGCACGCAGCGCTCAGCGAGCTCCCTAGCCTGGAGGTGCGGGTCGTGGTGTGCACTTGCTCAACGATCGGCAGCGTGGCTGAGGACTGCGGCCGGAACCTCGACCTCCGTGTTCTTCGCGTGGACCGGCCAATGGCCGAGGTTGCTGTGCGCAGCGCTCACAACATCGCGCTCGTCGCGGCCCTGGCGAGCACCTTGACGCCGACACGCAACCTGCTCCAGGCCGTCGCCCAGGAAGCCAACACCACCGTCCGGATCGTCGACGCGCCTTGTCTGGACGCCTGGGCTTCCTTTGAGGCAGGCGACGAACCGGCCTTTCACCACCGCATCGCCGCGCACATCGACTCGCTTGACCCTTCATTTGACGTCGCCGTCCTTGCCCAAGCCTCGATGGCCCCCGCTGCCCAACTGGTCACCAACGGCACGCGTGTTCTCACGAGCCCCCGCCTCGGCGTCGAGGCAGCGTGTCGGCTAACACTGCAAGAGAGCTAGATCAGATGCCGAGCCGGCCGAAGATTCTCGTAGTGCGTCGAGTGCCAAGCGTGCGGCTCGGGGTCGAGGCAGGCAGGCCAGCCGATCAGCCAAACGTCTCGCTGCGCGTGCGCGCCGGCGAGCGAGGCCGTCCTTGAGCACGAGAGCGTATCTCGCTATCTGCGCGATGTTCAAGGACGAGGCGCCATATCTCGCCGAGTGGATCGAGTTCCACAGGCTCATGGGCGTCGAGCATTTCTTCCTCTACGACAACGCCAGCAACGACTCCAGCCGGGCCGTCCTTCAGCCGTGGGTGGATGCTGGGGTCGTGACGCTCGGGGACTGCGCGATGGCGCCCGCGGCAGGCGGCCAGAGCTGGGTGTACGCCGACGGCCTGCAGCGTGCCCGCGGCAACGCGCGCTGGGTCGCGTTCATCGACATTGACGAGTTCCTGTTCTCGCCCGAACGGTCCTCGCTCGCTGGCGTGCTACGCGACTTCGAGCGCCACCCCGGTGTCGTCGTGAACTGGCAGATCTACGGGTCCTGCGGGTTCCACACAATGCCCTCGGGGCTCGTTATCGAGAACTTCCTCACACGAGCAAGAGCCAGCTGGGTCCGTAACCAGCGCGTCAAGAGCATCGTCGACCCAGCGCGCGCCGTGCGCTGCCGAGGACCCCACTTCTTCGAGTACCAAGATGGCGCGCTCGCCGTCACAGAGAACCACGAGCCAGTACGGATCATCGAGCGCCGGACGGGACTCAGGCAGCTAACGAAGCAACTCGCTCGACTGCCCCTGCCAGCGATCGACCCATACGCGGTGCGCCGCTCCTCAGCCAGAGACATCTCGACTCAGCGGCTGCGGATCAACCACTACGCAGTCAAGTCGCGCCAAGAGTTCTCCAAGAAGATGGCACGACACGCCCCGACGGCCGGCGCCGACCGCCGCCGGTCCCGCGTGGATCGACGCTACTTCGCATACCACGATCGCAACGATGTCCACGACGCCGTGCTCGCTCCATACGCACCACAGGTCCGCGCGCGGCTGAACAGCGCTCACTCGACCGACCCGGAGCCCGACAAGACGCTGCCGGGCCGCTCCGAGTAGATGGAGGCAGCGATGCTCTGAAAGCTGAGATCACCTGCTGTCCAAGGGGTCCTCGCGAGACTGTTCGCCCAAACCCCATCGCGCAGAGGTCAGGCTGGCCCAGCAGGAAGTCTGCTTGCGCGTCCGCGCACGTTTCCTGGAGACTCCGCGTATGTTCACACGCACAAGACTGCTACTCCTGCTGACCGTTCTCGGGTTCATCGTGCCGAACGCGATGGTCGTCGTGTTCGTTGCCGAGCACGGCGTTGATCTCGGGCGATACTTCGGCAACTGGTTCGGGACGCTCCCATCAGCGCAACTCGCCCTCGATCTAGCGATCTGTTGCGTGGGATTCATAGGCTGGTCGGCCTGGGATGGTCCCCGGACCGGCGTGAAGCGCTGGTGGGTCACGCTCCCGGCAACCGGGCTTGTCGGGCTCTGCTTTGCCATTCCGCTCTACCTACTGCTCCGCGAGCGGGCACTGGACGCCGCCACCGAGGTTGCGGGCCGATTGGAGCGATAGTTGCTGGCGCACGGTCGGGGTGCCAATGACGTCACCGGACGCTGGGCATCCTCGAGACCGCATTGCACCCCACGTAAGGTCGCTCACGCGGCCTGAGAGAGCTCCGAGGCAAGCCTCCAGGGGCGTCCGCTCGCTCGCAGCGACGGTGCGCTCACGATCACCGCCGCACTCGAGCAGTTCCCCAACGCACAACAAAGTCGGCAGCCCTGCACGCCGTAGCGCTGGCCGGATGGCCGCTGCGGCGACGGCACAGCGCGCCTGAGCGCGCACGTCTGCGGCAATCGGTTCGGGGGTATCGCGGCAGCCGAAGGACGGTTGAACATGACTCCTACTCATTCCAATGTGCGTGACGCCCGCACGCAGCGACGGCGGATCGCGCCTCGCACGGCAAAACGATTTGCGGACTCTGGGCTGGTCGCTGCGCGCCTCGGTGTGGAGGTCGATTGGGTGATCGCGCACGCCCGCCAGCACGGCGGCGTGCGAATGGGCGGGCCAGGAGGCCGCGTGCGCTTCGATCTGCGCAACGTCGAGCGGTGTCTAACCTGCCCGCAGGTAGACAAGCAACGCCTCGACCCCTCGCGGTAGCGTCTCCCGCATGAGCGGCGGAATCCGAGGGCGGCTCGATGAACTGCCAGGCTTCTCGATGTCATCCAGGTGGATGCCATCCGTGCGATTTGTGACGTGCGCTTATGGGCCTCCGAGGTTAGGCCCCTGGACCAACCCCACTGCGATCTCTCGCAGCAGACGTGGGTCAGATTCGAAAAGGTACTTGTCGAACTATGTGGCGTCCCGGGTTATGTCGCGTCGCGGCGCCGATCTGGGTGTTGGGCAGGCGGGCCATCTGGGGATGGCAACATAGTTTTGTGCGCCACGGCGCATTGTCAGTGGCTGTCGGCGTCAGTACCGCGAGCGCTCAAGGGATTTTTGGCGAGGTGCTTGGTGAGCCGCTAGATCGGGCCTGGAAGCCGTGTGCGAGGTAGAACGCGTGAGCGTCGGTGCGCCACTCGCCCGAGGATAGATCCAGGCGTGGGGCTCCGGCGGCCTGGGCGTGTTCGGCGGCGGCGTTGAAGAGTTGGGTTCCGATTCCTGATCGGCGGTGCGTGGCTCGGACAACGATGTCGGTGATGCGACACGTCAGCTCGTCGTCATCGAGACGCGGAACGATGTGGGTGGCGACGAGACCGAGCAAGCAGTCGGTTCCTTCGGCGACCTGTAGCCGAGACGACTGTTCCTTGGAGAACCGTTCGATGTGACGTGCCGCTGCCTCGCTTGTGCTCGGATAGCCGAGTTCGTGCAGGAGTTCCGCGACGTCCGACGCATCTTCACGGCGAGCGTCTCGAACGACCGAAGCCATCGCTGAACGCTAGACCAAGCTGCCAGTCAGCGCGACATAACCCGTGACGCCACAGTGAGACGGGCACGCTCGTAGATGCGACCAAGCTCGTTCCGATCCACGAGACAGGGCAGTCTATTCGGAAGGTGCTCGCAGCCAATCAACCCAGCCGTGATCGAGGATGAGCTTCGCGAGAGCTTCGTATCCACCGGTTCCTGGGTGCGCGCCGTCGCCGGCGGCGACTTCTGCCATCCACACAGGCGATGCGAGCAGCGGTTCGACTACGCCCACGAATGGCACTTGGCGCGGGGCGCAGGCCGCGGCGAAGAACACCGAGAGCTCCCGGATACGGTGATTCTGGTCTGGGTCATCGACGGGGGCTGGGCCTACGACGAACGACGGCAAGCCAATCACGCCAGCTTCATCCAGGACGGTCGTGAGAGCGTCGCAGGAGCAATCGGCATCCACGCGCACGCCATTGTCTTCGAGTGTCGTGTCGTTCGCGCCGAACGCGAAAACCACACGACAATCCGCTTCCGGCATCAGACGCGGAATCGCCTCCGCGCGCCAGCGTGAGGCGATCTGCTTAGAGGTCTCTCCCCGGACCCCGAGGTTGTACCCGGTCAGCGGCAAACCCGACGCGAACGATGCTGCCACCACCGATCCCGCCCAGCCAGTGCCCGCCCGGTCCCCCACGCCGGCTACGAGGGAGTCACCGAAGAAAAGTACCCGCTGGTCCGACATAGCGCGAGTTATAGCGAGGGCCCGAGTTCCCCCAGGGCGCTGGTCGTTTGAGCCGCGCTCGTCACAAACGGGGCCCCCCAAGCAATATGCGTGTAGTGGACGCCGCGAGCGATAGAGGCCCCGAGCTGCTGCGCCCGGATCGCGGCTGGCGATGACGAGGCGTTCTGCGTGTTCTACCGCGAGTATCTGCATGCTGTCGTTGCGTCCTTCGATCGTCGTGTTGGGGATCGTGAGCTTGCGTTCGACCTCGCCGCGGAGACGTTCGCAACGGTCGTCGTCGGCGCGGGCACCTATCAGCCCACCGGTCCTGCTGCGGCTTGGCTGTTCGGGATCGCCCGCAACAAGTTGCGCGAGAGCCTTCGCCGGAGCAAGGTGGAGCAGACAGCGCGCCGGCGGCTGGGGATGGAGCCAATCACGCTCGAGGACGCCGACCTCGCACGCATCGATGAGCTGACGGGCAGCGGAGATGACGCTCTCGCGCGGGCGCTTGAGGACCTGCCCCAAGCGACACGCGACGCGCTTCTCGCACGCGTCGTCGAGGAGCAGGAGTACGGAGAGATCGCGGCTCTTCTGCGGTGCTCCGAGCAGGTCGTCAGGCAGAGAGTGCACCGCGGCCTCGGCAGGCTTCGAGCCGACATGAAGGAGAAGACATGAGCCAGGGGTTCGATGAGCTCGAGCGTCAGCTGAAGCGTGCGGTGCGGGCCCGACGACACACCCGGTCGACGTGGATGCGGCATGGTCACAGGCGCACCTGGGCGTTTGTTGCGATCGCGATGCTCGCGATCAGTGCAGGTGCATTTGCCGCGACGCGTCTGGTTGGCGGCAAGAGCGCTACGACTCAGGGAGACGAGCTCGCCGTACACGCAGTCATCCAAACTGCGCACCTTCCCGCTTGCCAGCTGGTCAAACCCGGGGCGCACGGGCTTGCGCTCACCGAAGGCACGCTGCTCGCGCAGATCACCGACGTTCTGCCATCACTGAGCACCCCGGTCTCAGCGAGCGAGCAGGCCGCGACCCTCAGAGCGCTAGCCCGCTCGCGCGTCGAGGGGCTCCTGTTCGCAAGGACGCTCAGAACGATCCCCGTCAGCCCGCACCTCGAGCTGCTCGTCGCCGTCGGCCCCCGCGAAGAGACCGTCCGCGACCCCGCCGTGTGCGCCCACGCCCGCCTGGCGCGCGCCGAAGAGCTCGCCAGGAATCGTCCTGTCGCTGTACTGCGCCGGGCGCGGTGGCGGCTCGGGCAGGACCGCGCGACTGCTCCCGGGGTGCAGACGCTCTTTATCTACGAACGTCCTGTCCCGCTGCCCCGTGGCGAGCTCGCCGGTGGCGGAGGTAGCGATCCGATCTGGAGCGGGCATCCGCTGAAGCCAGGCATCCCGCTGGTCAGCGGCAGACGCGACGGGTCGCGCCTGTTCATCGGCATCGCCGCCCCGAACACAACCCACATCCGCGTGAAGGCCCACAACAACTCGGCGATGCACGGGCTGCCGAGCGTCGTGCCAGTCGTGGAAGGCTTCTTCGCCGTCACCGTGCCGCGCGGGACCGGACGCTTCGGCTTGCTCGAACTGGCAGCCGACGGCAGCGTGCTACGGCCAGTCAACCTTCGTCAGTAACCACGGGTGCTGCCGCGGGACTGGTCCCCTGGCAGACCTGACGCATATCCGCCGCGCGGTGAGTCCAGCGGTCGGTTAGTCGCGGAGCTTGAGCTTGGTGACGCGCAGTGATTCGAGGAGGCTGATCCGCTGGGCGAGGCTGTTGCCGTAGCGAACGAGAACCCAGGTGGGTCCGACCCGGCGAGCGACCGTGGACGGGACGAAGACATCCCAACTGGTTTGCTCCTTACCAGCAAGCTCTTTTACCTGTCGCATCAATTGCTCTGCCCGGGCGCGTCCAACGGTCTTGGTGTTCCGGGCGAGCTCTCGTGCGGCCTGCGCCCGGCTGGGTCGCGGGAAGAGGTAGTGAACCTCTCGTTGAACGGGTGGGATCTCGACCATTCCGGGGTGCCCTGGCACCGGGATGGCGCCCCATAGCATCGCGGGGGGCTTTCCCGGCGATCGGGCGTTGAGCAGGACTGCGGCGTCATAGCTTTCCCCAGCAGCCGAGAACCAGACGTTCAGGCATGTGAGCCAGCCGGGCGTGGTGATGCTTGGATCAGCGGCGATCTTGTCCGCGACCTCGCCCCAGGCGGTACTCACACCAGCAAGGGTTGAGCTGATCGCGCAGCGTCCCTTGGCAGGCGGCGTCTGGCTGCCCTGCCAGTAGCTGTTGGGGAGCGTGAACACGTGCGAGAGGGTGACAGGGATCGCATGGCCGGAGCCATCGAGCAACGTCTCGGTCAACGCCGGGCCGTAGTGGGCATTCTTGAAGCCCGTTTGGAGGGCGCGTGGTGTAAGGCCCGGGGCGATCACCGTCCCGCGCGAGCCCGGCGGCCGATAGAAGGCGATCTGCTTCGCACCGGGCGGCAGCCCCGGAGCGGATTCGGCTTTGAAGGTGCCGAGGTGCGCCACCCGCATCGAGGCGACGCCGGGGCCGGTGAAGATCGCGTCGATCTCGCCTTCGGGACCGACCTTTTCCTTGGGACTGAACCCTCCTTCCCCGCCATAGACGGGATCGGCGATGGTCGGAAACGGGCCGTTGCAGTCGCCAACATCGACGACCCTGACGCATACGCCGACGTTGCCGGCCTGCAGCGAGGGTGTGACTCCCATCAGCGCCGGATGCCCTCCGAGGAATGCCCGCCCGTGCACAAGCGTCAACTTCGACAGATCACCCGACGAACGTACGCTGGGCGTTTGCGAGTCGCCACCACCGCCGATCAACACCGCCAGCAGTCCAATCACCAGGGCGGCGCCGCCGAGCGCAACGCCCCTCCTGCGCCTGTGGCGCTGGCGCCGCCGCGCGTCTTCGATCACGCCGTCCTCGATCTCGATCGCAGGAGACGGCGTTGCCTCGAATGGTTCCACTGTCACGGGCACGCTGGCAGCCTTTCTCGTATGATGAGCATGGTGCTAATCTAAATAGCATAATGCTGGAAGGCATCGACCGCTCCGACCCCACGGCATTGCACGATCAAGTCGCCGCGCAGATCAGACGCGCTATCGCCGACGGCGAGGCAAAGCCCGGGCAGCGCCTCCCGCCGGCCCGCGACCTCGCGTCCGTCATGGGCGTGAACACCAACACAGTGCTACGTGCGCTACGCGCTCTGCGCGAGGAAGGCCTGCTGGAGTTCCGCCGTGGACTCGGCGTGCGCGTCAGCGGCAGCCCACAACGCGGAGCGGTGATCGCGCGAACCCGCGAACTAGTTGGCTTCGCGCGCCAACAGGGCTACCCACCAGAGGAGCTGATCTCCATCATCCAAAGCATGCAGTAGGCACACCTGATCCCTTCGCGGCTGCGCAGCTGCCGCACGTCCGCGGCTCCGTCAACGTGCGGGTTCTCCTCGTCGGCGTGTAGGCCGACCCAGGAAACGATGATCTCGTTGTCCTCGGCGAACACGATATGCATGGACGGCCAGCGCTCCCCGCGCTAGTGTTTGTTCATGGTCGTCTCGGTGCATCTCGCCGACGTGGGCCCGCTAGGTGTCCGCAAGATGCTCGGCATCGAGCTCGCACAGACCGACGGCCTTCGCTACCGCGAGAAGGCACTCGCCGTCCCCCTCGCTAGCGGTCCACAACGCGTCCCACGGCTGGGGCGCGTCGGCCTCATCACCGCCTGGGAGGATGACGGCGCACTAGATCATTTCCTGGCGAGCCATCCCATGGCCGAGATGCTCCGCGGCGGCTGGCACGTACGTCTGGCGCCCCTGCGCATCTCTGGAGCATGGTCTGACCTGCCCGGGCTGCCCGACCAGGAGGAAGCCGTCAACGGCGATGAGCCCGTCGCCGTCCTCACTATCGCCCACACACGTCTGCGTCGCATCGTGCCCTTCCTGCGCACCAGCCATCGCGCCGAGCGTCAGGCAGTCGAGGACCCCGCGATGCTCGCAGGCACCGCCCTCGCCCTGCCCCCGCGCCTCGTCGCCACCTTCTCGCTGTGGCGCAGCGCCGTCGCCATGCGCGCTTACGCCCAAGGCGTCTCAGGCCAGCAGCACCGAAACGCGATGCGTGCCAATACCGCTCAGCCTTTCCACCACGAGTCCGCCTTCATCCGTTTTCGCCCCTATGCCCCCAAAGGCCTCTGGTGGGGTCATCGAGACCCGTTCGCCGACGTCACCCTGCGCAGCGCCGCAGCGCCGCAGCGACCGCACCGGGTCTGAGCGCCGTCTCCGACGTGGCCATGCAGCACTCACCCCGGCCATAGCTCGCCCTGCCCCACGACCACCCACGAGCCGCCCACTTCAATGCGAGTGCCGAGCTCATCAGAGAGCACGCCGCCCAAGTGCTGGATGTCCTCACTCCACGTTCACGTTCCGCCGCCCGTCGGTGCGCCACGCCCGAGCGTGCATGTGCCTCGCGCGCCACCCGTAGAGTGCTCAACCACCGAGCTCCTGAAGACGCTGGCGCGCGAACGCACGGAGTGCATGGTCTTCGCCCAGGATTCCCCCCACCTGCTGTTCGACGGTCCGGTAGGTCGCAATGGCCTCGTCGCGCTAATTCAATGAGCGGCTCGCCTCGGCGACTGTGAGCAGTAATGTCAATCTTGTCTCTTGGTGACCTATCAGACCTGCCAGCTCAGCGGCCTCCGCTCGTCGGCCCGTCGCTGCGCATGGCCAGCACGATCTCGCTCATCGAGGCGATCGCGCTACAAAGGCTTCCGGGCGGCGCGGCGGCGACCAGCTCCTGAAGGACCGTCTGAGCCTCTCCGGCCGGTCGTTTTGCATCAGCAAGCCGACGAGCGTGCTGCGGAGGTTCGTCAGCGCCTGACCATCCACTCCGGCGGCGAGCGCCCACGCGATGGACTGCTCTCGCAGCGCGAGCGCCTCCTGCTCGTCACCGATCGTCTCGAGAAGCAGCGAGAGGTTGAAGGCCGCCTCGGCGTCTGCCATGCGGTCGCTCGACCCACCTTTACGCGCAAAGCGGACATGCGTCTCGAGCAGCACCCGCTTCTCTCGCGCCGCCAGAGCCTCGATCGCACCACTCCTCGTGTGCTCGGTGAGCACGTCCACGACTGCGCCTATCAGCACGTCCCGCTCTTGCTGTATGAGCACGCTGCACTCGGCTGCGACGAGCTGGTGCTGCGGCTCAGCGAAGCGGACGATCGGGCCATAGACATACACCTATTTTCCGTCCTGGTCGGATGCTGCGACGATCGAGCCCAATCTTACAAGAGCTTCGGAGGTACGATTCCGCGATATGGGTCGGTCGAGCCGCAAGTGACGAGGCCCCAGCTGAGACCTGTGGCCGTAGTAGGGATAGGGCCGCACCCGCCTGAGACGCCCCTTTGACCTGGAAGGGCGAGCCTGAAGAGCGGCAGGCGATGGGCGCCCGCTACGGACGATCACCGGCAGTCCGATCGGCCAACGGGCACGCGCCTACTTCCGTCTGAGAGTGCCGTAGTGACGGCGCCGCGACAGGGCCCAGCCTCCCACCCCCGCAATGATCCAGCCGGCCGCTGTACGATGCAGGCGTCTAGTGGTTCATCCTCTTAATTCGTGAGTGGTTGCAGGGGTCTCGTAGTCTGTGCTGAACCTGTTGCTGGGTGGTGTCCAGCGATAATGGAGGTTCGGTATGCCTGCTTTGGCGAAGCGGATCGAGATCGGGGATGAGGATCGAGCCGAGCTCGAGCGGATTGCGCGCTCGGGCACGGCGCAGGTGC
>JACDGG010000225.1 GCA_013815355.1 Solirubrobacterales bacterium | reverse complement strand
GTTCGTGGAGCGCGACGGCGCCGCGGCACGCGTGCTCGGGGAGAACCTGGCGGCGCTCGGGATCGGCTCTGAGGCCGGCGAGCTGCGCCGCGGCGAGGCCGCACAGGCCCTGCGGAGCGCACGCGCCGCCAAAGAGACATACGATCTCGTGTTCATCGACCCTCCCTACGGTCAGGCGCGCGAGTGGGCGCTGGAGCTCGGAGCGCTGCTTCCCGCGCTGCTCGAGCCCGGCGCGCGGGTCGCCGTCGAGAGCGACCGGCGCGGGCCGCTGGAGCTGGAGATGGCGATCGAGCGCCAACGACGCTACGGCGACACCTCCATCACAATCCACCGCTACACATGACACGACCAGACAACGCCATCGCCGTGTGCCCGGGCAGCTATGACCCGATCACCAACGGCCACCTCGATGTGATTCGCCGCGCGGCGAACCTCTACGACGAGGTCGTCGTGGCCGTCGTCAACCGCTCGGTACGCAAGAGCAGCGCGCTGTTCGGCATCGAGGAGCGCGTCGGCTTCATCGAGCGTGCCCTGGCCGATCAGGAGACGGTCCGCGTGGAGCCGTTCTCGACGCTGGTGGTCGACTTCGCGCGCAGCATCGGCGCCAGGGCGATCGTCAAGGGGCTGCGCGCGATATCCGACTTCGAGTACGAGCTGGAGATGAACCAGCTCAACCGCCGCCAGGACCCCGAGATCGAGTCGGTCTACCTGATGGCCAGCCCGCAGTACAGTTTCCTCTCCTCCAGTGGCGTCAAGGAGCTGGCTACATTTGGAGGCCGGATCGATGACCTCGTGCCCGACGAGGTCGCCCGACGCTTGCAGGAAGAGCTGACACGCTGACGAAATGGAGAAGCGCGGAGGTGGTCTCTAGATGGATGTCCTGGTACTCATAGACAAGCTCGACGACTTGGTGCACAACGCCAAGACGATTCCCCTGAGCGACTCCGTGCGCGTCGACAAGGAGGAGATCTACGACATCCTCGACCAGATGCGCGCGACGATCCCCGAGGAGATCAAGCAGGCACGCTGGATCGTCAAGGAGCGCCAGGAGATGCTCGCCGAGGCCAAGAAGGAGGCCGAGCGCATCATCAAGGACGCGCGCGAGCGCCAGGAGCGCCTCGTCGGCGAGGAGGAGGTCACCAAGCAGGCCGAGCGCGCCGCCGAGGACATCGTCGAGGACGCCCGCGCCCGCGAGCGTGAGATTCGTCTCGGCGCCGAGGACTACGCCGATGAGATACTCAACACGCTCGAGGTCAACCTGTCGAAGTTCATAGCCGCTGTACAGCGCGGCCGCGAGCGCCTGCAGGGCAAGGACGAACCGGCCGAAGTCAGCTAGCGCCCGCCTGTGGCAATCGCGACGGTGGGTGCTCGTCGCCGTCGCGGGCACGTACAGCGGCTCTCGGGCACGGGCGGCGAGATACGGTTTGCATTGCGCGATTTTGAGTAGGGTCAGAACGTGAACGCGCAGAGCGCCAAGCAGAAGCTGTTCGTGGCAAAGACGCTGCTGGGCACGGGCATGATCGCCCCCACGCGTCCCGACCGCGCGCTGCGCTCGCTGCGCGCGCTGCGCCGCTGGGGTCCAACTCCCGCGGCCGCCTACACAGGCTCTGCGGCCCGCTACCCGCAGCGCGCGGCGATCATCGACGAGCGCGGTTCGCTGACCTTCGAGGAGGTGCACGAGCGCAGCAACGCGCTCGCGCGCGAGCTGGGCCGCGCGGGGGTCGGTGAGCGGGACGGCGTGGCGATCATGTGCCGCAACCACCGCGGCTTCATCGAGGCGACCATCGCCTGCTCGAAGCTGGGCGCCAGCGCGCTGTATCTGAACACCGCCTTCGCGGGACCGCAGATCACCGACGTGCTGGCGCGCGAGCGCCCGAAGGCGGTGATCTACGACGAAGAGTTCGACGGCCTCGTGCACGAGGGAGCCACCGAGCGCAAACGCTTCATCGCCTGGAGCGAGCCCGGCGCCAAGCCCTCCGAGCCGCTGCTCGAGGAGCTGATCGCGCGCGGCTCCGGGGTGGATCTCGAGCCCCCCGCCGAGAACGGCCGGGTCGTGATCCTGACCTCGGGCACGACCGGCACGCCGAAGGGCGCATCGCGAAACCAGCCCGACTCGCTGGAGCCGGCCGCGGCGCTGTTCTCGAAGATCCCGCTGCGCGCTCGCGAGACGACGATGATCGCGGCTCCGATGTTCCACTCCTGGGGCTTTGCGCACTTCACGCTGAGTCTGCCGCTGGCCTCGACACTCGTGCTGCGGCGCAAGTTCGACCCTGAGGACACGCTGCGCGCCGCCGCCCACCACCGTGCGAGCACGCTCGCGCTCGTCCCGGTGATGCTGCAGCGCATACTCGAGCTCGGCGCGGAGAAGATCGAGCGCTACGACCTGCGCGCGCTGCGGATCATGGCCCTCAGCGGATCGGCGCTGCCGGGCGAGATGGCCACCCGCGCGATGGACGTGTTCGGGGAGGTCCTCTACAACCTCTACGGCTCGACCGAGGTCGCGTGGGCGACGATCGCCACGCCCGCGGACCTGCGCGCCGCGCCGGGTACCGCCGGGCGCCCCCCGCTCGGGACTGTCGTGAAGCTGCTCGACGACGCCGGCCATGAGGTCGGAAGCGGACAGGCGGGACGCATCTTCGTCGCCAACGAGATGATGTTCGAGGGTTACACCGGCGGTGGCGGCAAGGAGATCATCGACGGCCTGATGAGCACCGGCGACGTCGGGCACCTCGACGCGGACGGGCGCCTGTTCGTTGACGGGCGCGACGACGAAATGATCGTCTCCGGCGGCGAGAACGTGTTTCCGCGCGAGGTCGAGGATCTGCTCGCCGATCACGCCGAGATCGAGGAGGCCGCCGTCGTCGGCATCGCAGACGAGCAGTTCGGCCAGCGGCTGAAGGCGTTCGTGGTGGCGCGCTCCGGCAGCGAGCTGAGCGTCGAGCAGGTCAAGGACTACGTCAAGCAGAACCTCGCCCGCTACAAGGTCCCGCGCGATGTCGTCTTCCTGGATGAGCTGCCGCGCAACGCGACGGGCAAGATCGTCAAGCGCGAGCTGGCGCCGACCGATTGAAGGGGACACGCTCGCTAGCCTGAAAGCGATGGCGGCAGCGGCCCACGACTTCGACCTCGCGAGCCTGCGCCTCAGCGGCGGCGAGGGGCGGCGCCTGGAGCTGGAGGTGCCGATCGAGGCGCTGATGCTCGGCAGTGAGCGCTACGCGGCCGAGCCGGCGCTCCTGACGGCCGAGCTGACGATCTCGCGCATGGCCGCAGGCGGCTACGCGCTGCGCATGAGCTTCGCCGCGGCGCTCAGCGGGCCGTGCATGCGCTGCCTGAAGCCGGCCGCGCCGCTGCTCGAGATCGACGCGCGCGAGGTCGACGTGCCCGGCGGCGGCGATGAGCTCGAAAGCCCCTATGTCCACGAGGAGGTACTCGACGTGGCCGCCTGGGCGCGCGACGCGTTCGCGCTGGCGATGCCGGCGAAGATCCTCTGCCGCGAGGACTGCCCCGGCCTGTGCCCGATCTGCGCCGTCGATCTCGCCGAAGCCGGCCCCGAGCACCGCCACGATGCAGCGCCGGACCCGCGCTGGGCGAAGCTGCGCGAGCTGAAGCTCGAATAGCAGCGCATGATCTGCAGGGTGAGGCTGGTACCCTTCTGGCCTCGATGGCCGTCCCCAAGAAAAAGCAATCGCACAGTCGTACCGCCAAGCGGCGCGCCCAGCACAAGATCGGCGCGCCCGCGCTGAACGCGTGTCCGCAGTGCCACAGCCCGCGCCGTCCCCACCGGGTGTGCCCGGTGTGCGGCACCTACGCGGGCCGTGAGATCGTGACGCATGGCGCGCACGAGCACGATCACGATCACGACTAGCCGGCAGTGACGCCCGAGGCCGGGTCCTCGCACTCCGCAGACGGCCCACCGCCAAGCGTGGTCGCCGTGGACTGCAACGGCGCCGACCTGGGTCCCGCCGAGGTGGCGGCCGGAGCCGCGATCGCCGCGCGCGCAGGTGCGCGCGTGCTGCTGTTCGGCCCCGCCGCGGAGATCGGCGAGATGCCCGACGGGGTCGAGGTGATCGACGCGCCCATCTCGATCGCCAAGGCAGAGGACCCGGTGCGCGCCGCACGATCGACGCCTGAGGCCTCGATCGTGCTCGCCGCCCGCGCGGTCGCCGAGGGCCGCGCGCAGGCGCTCGTCTGCGCCGGCGCGACCGGGGCGGCGCTCGCGGCCGGGACGTTCAACATCAAGCGCGCCAGCGGGATCTATCGCCC
>JACDGG010000224.1 GCA_013815355.1 Solirubrobacterales bacterium | reverse complement strand
GTTTCGGGCCGGCCCGACCGCCTCGAGGGTTGGCGCTGGACGATGAGCGCGCACGCGCGCACCGCGAGCGGCCGGAGACTCTCGGCGAGCCTGCGCGCCGAGGGTCACCCGGGCTATCTCGCCACTGCAAGGCTCTTGGGGGAGGCGGGGATGCTGCTCGCCGAGGAGGCGAGCACGCCGCAGCACGCGGGCTGCCTGACGCCGGCGGCGGCGCTCGGCACGGCGAGCGTCGAGCGCTTCCAACGGGCGCGGCTGTACTTCACGCCGGTCGAGTAGAGCCCACCTCGCCCTTCACCCGGCTAGCATGGGCCGGGATGCTCCGCACACTGCTCGAGAGCCGCTGGCTCAAGCGCCTCAGCCACGGCGTGCCGATCGCGCGCGTGGCACTCGCCGCGCAGTTGTTGTGGGTCGCGCGCGGGCACCTGCTGAGGCTCGACGGCGCGCAGCGCCGCCGCCTGCTGAGACTGCTCGTGCAAACGCGGGGGCGCCGCGGCTCGCTGAGCTCCCGCGAGCGCGCGGAGCTCGCGCTGCTGCTCGCGCGGCTCGAGCCGCGCCTGTTCTTCGGCACCGCGGTCAAGCGCCTGAGCCCGGTGCCGTTGCCCAAGCGTCTGCTCTACGGGCCGCGCACAAGCGCCGCCCGCGCCGCGCTCGCCTCGCGTCTCTGAGCGCCGAGGCGGCTGAGCCGAAGCTCAGCGTTCCTGCTCGCGCTCCTGGCCGCGCTTCTGCATGAAGCTCCCGAGCGCGCCCGCGAGCGTCGCGATCACCGTGATCGCCCAGATCTCCATGAAGATGTCGAGCACGCGACCCCCCGCGGTGATCGGGTTCTTCAGCTGGGATGAGACGGTCAGCAGCTGGGTGCTCGCCCAGAAGGCGGCGCTGCCGATCGTCTTGACATCGCTCTGCGGGGCGTTTCGCTCGAGCAGGAAGGCGAGCAGCGTGCAGATCACATCGACGCCGACCGTAGCGAAAGCGATCGCCACGACGTGGTCGCGCAGGCGCCTGTGCGTGGCGCTCGCGGCGCGCATCACGTCATAGACCTCACGGGTTGCCGAGCCGATCACGCCTGCGAGCACGCCATGACTATCGACGGCGCACCGGACGTCCGCGCGCTCTCAGCCGGCTCTCAGCTTGAGCTCAGGCTCAGCCCAGGGGCGGGGGCGAGACTGATCTCACCTCGAAAAGCCACCCAGGAGCCCACCATGACCCTCTCAATTGCCATCGCAGCCATCGTGATCGCCGATGTCGTACTCCTCGCCGGACTCGCCTACGTCATGTCTCGGGCGGCGAAGCTCACCGAGCACGTCTCGGTGAGCAGCGCGCCGGTACCCGAGATCGTCCGTCCTTTCGAGCGCGCCGCCGAGCGCGAGTCACAGCGCTCACGTACCAGGCTCGCAGCACTCGGCTCCTAAGCGCGGGCGCTCACCAGTCGGCGATCGCCGACTCGCGAGCTAGCGCGCGGCGTGAGTTTCCTGCTCGGCCACGGTGCGCTCGGCTGTCGGCAGCGCCTCGAGGCGCTCGTCGGGGATCTGCTCACCACTGTCGATCGAGCGCCCGTAGGTGCCGGCCGCGAGCCGCTGCTCGGCGCGCTCGACGGCCGCGAGCTGGTTGGCGAGATCCTCACCAAGACCACTGTCGAGCTCCTTCTGCAGGAGCTCCTGTGAGCCGAGTTCGCCCGGTTCGCTCTCTTCGGTGTCGAGCTCGTGCTCGCTCTCGCCGAGCGAGGCGATCGCCTGCTCGAGACGCTTGCGCTCGGCGGCCAGAAGCTCGCGTGCGTGCTCGGAGTCCATCTCCTCAGCCTACACCGAGCAGCGACGGCCGGTGCGCTCAGCGCACCGCGCCGCCGTAGCTGATGCTGAGCATCCGCGGATAGTCGCTCGCGGCGACTTCGAAGACCGCGCTGCGTCCGGTGCTCGACACCAGCCGCGCGGGCGTCGCGCTCTTCAGCAGCGGGTCATAGGCGCTGAGGGTCGGCGGCGTGGCCGATTCGGGGAGGTTGCCGAGCGTGATGCGGAAGCTCTCGTTGGGCAGATCGAAGCGGTGGATGTCCCCGGCCGAGGCGCTCGGCCGGTACAGCGTGAGCAGGTTGCGGCTCATCACATACACGGGTACGACGAAGTGCGTGGGCGATGACTGGAAGGGGAACACGGCGAGCACGTCGCGGTCATACAGCGGCGCGTGCGCCGCGCTGCTGGCGCCCGCGAACTGTGCGTGGTTGCCGGTCTGGGTGATCGAGGTGAGCGTCAGCTGGCGCAGCGAGCCGCCCGGCCCGGGCCCTGCGAACTGGGAGAGCATGTCGTGCATCGCGCTCATCGTCTCCCCGCCGCTGGCGTCGCCGGGATAGTGCGCGGGGTCGGCTTCGAGCGTCTTGAAGAAGCCACCTTCGGAGAGCGCGACCGAGCCGTGGTACTCGCGGCTCATGCCCTTGGCGACGTTGGCGATCATGCTGCGCAGGATCACCTTGGCCTGGTAGTGGGCGCTGTCGGCGGGTGAGAGTCCCGCTGCGGCTCCCGTCTGCGGGGTCGCCTCGTCGGGCCCGAGCACCGCGCCGCGCGGGCGCATGTCGAACTCGGTGATCCACTTCTGCAGCGCCACGCCGCCGGGCGGGGCGACCTGGCGACCGTGCGGGAAGCGGTAGATGTAGGTCGTGACCGGCGCGATGTCGCGAATCAGCGTCTCGGTGGAGGTGCCCGTCAGCCAGTACTCGGGGAACAGCGACTGGTAGGTCGGGATGAACAGCGGCGCTTTGCTCTTCTTCGTGGCTGTGTCGAGTTCGCCGAGCGCGTCGACGGGGCGCCCGCGGTTTTCCTTGAATGCGAGCGGGAAGAATTTCTGGGTCGTGTAGGGGTGCTTGCTCAGCGCGGTGAGACCCAGCGGCGCCTTGGCGCCCGAAGCGAAGGGTCCCTCGCTCGAGAAGCCGTTGGTGATCGCGACCGCTGGTGAGAAGCCGTCCCGGGGGCTGCGCACGAGCCCGACGGTTTCGGCGATCAGTGCCCTGATGACAGCTCTGGTCACTTCCCTTTTCGCTCTGTCGGGGCGCGGCGGCTTGACGACGGCGCTCGTGGCAACCGCGTGCGTGGCTGGCGCTGCTTCTTCTCCTTCTTCGCCTTCTTCTTCGTCGGGCGCTTCTTCGCCGGCGCTTGCTTCTTCGGATTCGCCGCCTTCTTCGCCGGCCTTGGCTTCGGCCGCTTCGGCTTTGGCCTTGGCGGCTTCTTCGGATTCGGGCTGGACTTCGGCGCCGGGGTCGCGTTCGATCGCGCCTCCGGTGTAGCCGGCGTAGTAGTGCCCGGCGTTCAGGAACTCCGAGCCGAAGCTCAGCTCGTTCCAGATCTCGAGGTCATAGCCGCCGGGGCCGAGGACGCCGGAGGCGATCTTGCCGACGGCGCTCACGTAACTGAGCCAGCCCTTCAACGTTTCCTGAAACGCGGGGCTGGGTGCTCCGGAGGCGAGCGTGGGCGACTCGAAGGGGGCGAAGCGCAGCGTGCTGCCGGCGTGGGCGCCCCCAGCCAGCTCGGCGGGCAGCGGGCGCGAGAGCGTGGCCACGTTCTGAGCGTTCACGGCGGTGATGAGGATGTCCGCGGCGCCGCCGAAGGAGAGGTGGTTGAAGCCCGTCCTGCCGGGCACCACGAGCGCGGCGCTCGCGGGTGAGAGCGTCACCGTCTCAGAGCCCGCGGGCGCCGGCGCGAGCGTTTCAAGCGTCACGCCCTTCAGCGGAACCGGTCCGCCGCTGTTGGCGTCGAGCACGATCAGCGGCCGCAGTCCGTGGGCGCGCATCGCGATCAGGCGGGTGGTGATATTGGCGATGTGGCTCGCCGTGAAGACAGTCGGGTCCTCGAAGGACATGCCGTTCCAGCTGATGCCCATGCGCACGAGCCGGTAGCCGCTGTCCTGCAGCAGGTGCGCGGTGCCCTCGGCGAGCGACGGATTGGTGGGAAAGTCAAAGCCGACCGCTTCCAGCAGCCGCGAGGCGGGCCAGGTGTCCAGGTAGGAGCGCCAAGGCTGCACCCAGAAGGAGCGCCGCCCGAAGGGCAGCTCGGTCAGGAAGCGGGGGTCGATCGGGTCGCTGACCGTTTCGCCGGCGTCGGCGGGCAGGCGTCCGCTCGGTTCGGTCGGTGCTTCGCCTGGCGCTCCGCCGGCTTTTCCCGCCGGGGCGGCGGGCGGCGAGGACGGCGCCGGGGGCTTGACAGAAGTAGCTGTACCTGAGCTCTTTGCGCTCGCCGTTGAACGAGCGCGCGCCTTGGCGGGCGCACGAGAGGTGGCGGGCTTTTGCCTCGCTGCGTGTTGCGTAGCGTGACGAGCGCGGGAGCTCGCGTGCCGGTGGGAGTCGC
>JACDGG010000223.1 GCA_013815355.1 Solirubrobacterales bacterium | reverse complement strand
GCTCGCGCCCGGCGGCCTGCCGGCGCTGGCGGGCGGCTCGCCGGAGCTCGACCTCGCGCCGGCGGAGACGAGCGCGCCGCAGCCCGAGGTCGTGTTCGTCGCGATCCTCGCGGGCGCCGCGACGCTGTTCTTCGGCATCATCCCCCAGCCGCTGTTCGATCTCGTGCATCACGCGGGCAGCGCGCTCAGCGGCCTGTTCTAGAAGCCCTTCTAAAGTCTGAGGATGACCGCCACCGACAACGGCCGCCTCGGCCTGCTGCTGGACATCGACGGCGTGCTCTACGTCGAGAAGCAGCCGATCGACGGAGCGCGCGAGGCGCTCGAGCGCCTGCGCGGCATGAGCGCGGGTCTGCGGCTCCTCACGAACACCACCTCGCGCTCGCGCCGCGAAGTCTTCGAGCAGCTGCAGGCGATGGGCTTTGAGGTCTCGCTGCAGGAGGTGCTGACGCCGGCGGCGATGGCCGTGCGCCACTGTCGCGAGCGCGGCCACGGCTCGGTCGCGCTGCTCGTCGGCGAGAAGCTGCGCGAGGACCTCTCAGAGCTCGAGCCCTGGAGCCCCGGCGGGGAGCGCCAACCCGACGCGGTGATCCTCGGCGACCTCGGCGAGGGCTTCACACCGGCGGTGCTCAACGACGCCTTCCGGCTGATCATGGATGGCGCCGAGCTGATCGCGCTGCAGCACAACCGCTACTGGCGCCGCGGAGACGGCCTCGCGCTCGACGTCGGCGCCTACGCGGCTGCGCTCGAGTACGCGACCGGGCACGAGGCGCTCGTCGTCGGCAAGCCGGCCGGCGAGTTCTTCGCGGCGGCGCTGAGCGACCTCGGCGTCGAGCACGCGGTGATGGTCGGCGACGACGTCGAGGCCGACGTCGGCGGCGCGATGGACGCGGGGCTTCCCGGCATCCTCGTGCGCACGGGCAAGTTCCGCCACGACGCGCTGACGGCACGCGTGACGCCGACCGCGATCGTGGACTCGATCGTCGACGTACCCGAGCTGCTCGAACGCCTACCGCCGATCTAGGACGACCGTCGCCTGTGTCACGCCTACAGGCGCCCGGAGGCCTCGGCGGCCGCTTCGGCTTCCTGCAGTTGGTGCTCGACGAGGTCCAGGCCGGCCTCCCAGAAGCCGGGGTCGGCGAGATCGATGCCGACGATCTGGGCTAGCTGCTCGGGGCTGCGCGATCCGCCCGCAGCTAGCAGCTCCATGTAGCGGGGCACGAGCTCGGGCCCGGTCTGCTCGTAGCGCTGATAGACCGACAGCGCGAGCAGCTGCCCGTAGGCGTAGGCGTAGACGTAGCCGGGGCTGCCGATGAAGTGCGGGATGTAGGACCACCAGCTGCGGTAGCCCTCGGTCACCTCGACGGAGTCGCCGAGCATCTCCTGCTGGCTCTCGCTCCACAGCTCGCCGAAGCGCTCGACCGACAGCTCGCCCTCGTTGCGGCGCGCGTTATGGACGAGGTCCTCGAAGCGGTTCATCGCAACCTGGCGAAAGACCGTGGCGATCGTGTCCTCGAGGTTCTCCGCGAGCAGCGCCAGGCGCGAGGCGGGCGAGGAGTCCTCCTCGAGCAGACGCCCGAACACGATCGTCTCGCCGAACACCGAGGCGGTCTCGGCGAGGGTCAAGGGTGTGTGCTGGTGGAAGATCCCCTGGCGAGCGGCGAGCGCGAAGTGCACGCCGTGGCCGAGCTCGTGGGCGAGCGTCAGCACGTCGCGGCGGCGCGAGGTGTAGTTCAAGAGCACGAACGGGAACACGTCGGGCACAGCCGAGGCGCAGAAGGCCCCGCCACGCTTGGCCGGGCGCACCGGCGCGTCGACGCGCCGGTGGGCGAAGAAGCGTGCGGCCAGCTCACCGAGCACGGGCGAGAAGGAGTGGTAGCAATCGAGCACGATCTCGCGTGCTTCGCCGAAGCTGTAGCTGACCTCGTCCTCGGTCACCGAGGCCATGCGGTCGTAGTCGGCGAGGCGCTCGACGCCGAGCAGCCGCGCCTTCAGCCGATACCAGCGCCGGGCGATCTCATAGCGCCCGCGCACCGCCTCGATCAATGCCTGCACCGACTCGTCGCTGGCCTCGTTGGCGAGGTTGCGCGCGGCGAGCCAGTGGGGATAGCCGCGCAGGCGATCGTCGGTGGCCTTGTCGGCGAGCAGCGTGTTGAACAAGTATGCGCGCGTGCGCAGACCCGGTGCGAGGGCGGCGGTGACCCCCTCGGCGGTGCCGCGGCGCAGCTCGCGATCGCCCGAGGAGAGACGGCTGAGAGCCACGTCGAGCGCGACCGTCTCCCCCTGCTCCCCGTCGAGCTGGACCGTGATCGCCGAGGTCAGCTCCTCGAACAGACGCGTCCAGGCGCCTGCGCCGGTGAGCGACTTCTCGGCGAGGATCTTCTCCTCCGGCTCGGAGAGCAGGTGCTCGCGGTAGCGGCGCACGTTGCGCAGGTGGTGGGCGCAGAACTCGAGGCCTTCGCCGGCCAGCAGCTCCTCGGCGCGCTCTGGCGCGAGCGCCGCCCACTCCAGCTCGAAGAACAGCAGTCTTGTCTGAAGCGCTGTCTCCTGCTCCTGGACACGCTGCAAGAGCGCTCCGTTGGCGGGCTCGGCGGTGTCGGTGGAGAAGCGCAGTGCGGCGTAGTAACCGGCGCGGCCGACCAGGTCCTGGATTGCGCCGAGCTCACGCATCGCTGCTACGAGCCCCGCGCTATCGAGCTCGCCGAGCGCTCCGGCGTAGCGCTCCGCGAAGGCCTCGGCGCGCTCGAGCGCCTCCTCCAGGCGCCGCTCGACGCCCTCGGTGCCCTCGCCGTCGACCAGCGGCTCGAGATCCCAGGCGGCCTGCAGCAGGTCGGTGTCGCTCGGCTCGGCGGTCTCAGCTTGGGCCATGTCCGGGAGCTTAGCCGCCGCGAGCTACTCGCTGGCGAGCGCGCCGAGCACGTCCAGGCGCGCGGCGCGGCGGGCAGGGAGCTGCGCGGCGAGCAGGCCGGCGAGAGCAGCGACGAACAACAGGACGATCAGCGTGCCGACGGGGAAGGACTGCACGTAGCCGGCGTCGGAGAGCGTCAGCGTGGTCACGAGCACCGCGCCGATGATCCCGATCACGAGCCCGAGGATGCCGCCGATCAGGGCCGTGATGATCGACTCGTAGCGGATCATCTGGCGGATCTGGCGGCGCGAGGTGCCGATCGCGCGCAGCATGCCGAGCTCGCGCGTGCGCTCGTAGATCGAGAGGATCAGCGTGTTGACGATGCCGAACAGCGAGACGATCACCGACAGCGCCAGGAGCACGTAGATCAGCGCCAGCAGCGTGTTGATCTGCCCGGCCTGATCCTGCTTGAACTGGGCCGCGGTGCGCGAGCGCGTCTGCGGGAAGCTCGCCGCCAGCAGCCTGTTGACGGCGGGCTGCACCTGCGCGTTGCCCGCGCCTGAGGCGAAGGACACAAAGTCCAGCGCGTCGTCGCGTTGACCGAAGCTCGCGCGTGCGAGTGGCAGGCTGATCGTGAAGTCGCCGAGCAGGCGGGCGTTGTCGTTGGCGATCCCGCGGATCGTGAGCGACACGCGCGCGTTGGTCGGCGTCAAGAGTGACACCGACTGGCCGACCTTAAGGTGATGGGCGCTCGCGTAGCTCTTGGTCACCACCGTTCCCGAGCTGCCGAGACCCAGCAGAGCGGCATTCGAGCCCTGCTTCCATTCGACGCGGTAGACCTGCTCGAAGGTGCCGGGGTCGATCGCGGTGATCGTCGAGTTATCAGTGCTTCCCTTGCGCCGCCCGACCGTGAAGGCGATCGGCGTGACGCTGCCCACCCCGGGCACACGCGTCAGCGCGGGCGCGACGAGCGCCGGTATGCCCTGTTCGGTGCCGGCCTGCGAGTTCTCGACGATCAGATCGCCCGCGAAGGAGCGGTTCACCGCCTGGTCGATCGTGGCCTTCGTGCCGTCGGCGAGCACCGCCACGAACGCAACCAGCGCGATGCCCACGGTCAGCGCGGCGGCGGTGATCATCGTGCGGCCCGGCTGGCGGATCGAGTTCTCGCGCGCGAGCTGCCCGGTGATGCCGCGCCAGCTTACGAGCACGCCGACGACCCGCGCGAGGGCCGGCACGATCCGATAGTTCCGCGGTGGGCGCTCGCCGCCGCGGCGCAGGCGCACCGCCAAGCGCACCGCACGGTAGGCGACGATGACGAACACGGCGACGGCCACTCCGCCGCTGAGCGCCAAGGCGACGATCACCACGAATATGACGCCCACGGCGAAGCGGATGATCAGACCTCGGCGCGTCGGCAGCGGACGCGGCGGGATGCCGATGCCCTCGCGCATCGCCGCCAGCGGCGGCACGCGCGTGGCGCGCAGCGCCGGCG
>JACDGG010000222.1 GCA_013815355.1 Solirubrobacterales bacterium | reverse complement strand
GGCGGACATTGCGCAGGCGATCGCGCGCGCCGGTGCCCCCGCGCGATGGCTGGCCGTCGGCGATGGCGCGGTGCGCTTCCGTACGGTGCTCGAGCATGCGGGGGTGGACGTGCCCGACGACGATGACCCTCGCCACGGCGTCAGCGCGGCTGCGATCTGCAGGCTCGCCGCCGCTTCCACGCCAGCGGGCAGCGCGCAGCTGCTGCCTGACTACCGCCGCCGCCCGGATGCAGAGCTGACACTTGAGCGGGCCGCGGCAAAGGCATGAGCGAGCGCCCCGCATCCCAGCCCGATGTCGATCGCAGCCGTTCCGTGCAGATCAGGCGGCTGAGCTACCCCGATCTGCCGCAGGTGACGGCGATCGAGCGGCGCGTCTTTCCGACGCCGTGGTCGCTTGCGATGTTCGTGCTCGAGCTCTCCAAGCAGTCCGGCATCTGCCTGGCCGTGATGATCGACGGGCGGCTGGTCGGCTACCTGATCTGCTCGCGCTACGACACCGTCTGGCACGTGATGAACGTCGCGGTCGACGCGGGCCATCAGCGCAAGGGGCTGGCCTCGGCGATGCTCGCCGAGCTCTACGAGCAGGTCGGCGATCCGCGCGCGCGGTTCACGCTCGAGGTGCGACCCTCAAACGCCGTCGCGATCCACCTCTATGAGCGCGAGGGCTTCCGCGCCGCGGGACTGCGCCGCCGCTACTACCAGGACAACGGCGAGGACGCGCTCGTGATGTGGCGCACGCCGGCGACGCTCGAGGGCTCACTCGACGACGTGCCGAACCCCGGGCGGGTGGGCCCGAATCTGTGATCCTCGCGATCGAGACGAGCTGCGACGACACCTGCGCCGCGGTGATCGAGAATGACGGGCAGATCCGCTCCAACGTGATCTCCTCACAGGAGTCCCACGGGCGCTTCGGAGGCGTGGTTCCCGAGATCGCCTCGCGTCAGCACCTCGAGCTGATCAACCTCGTCATCGAGCAGGCTCTCGGGCAGGCCGCGGCGACGCTCGACGATCTCGAGCTCCTGGCGGCCACGCAGGGTCCGGGCCTGATCGGCGCGCTGCTCGTCGGCCTCTCGACCGCCAAGGCGCTCGCGGCGGCCCGGGAGCTGCCGTTCGCGGCAGTCGATCACCTCCAGGGGCACGTCGCCGCGAACTTCCTGAAGACGGCCGGCGGCGAGCGCGGGGCCTTCGAGCCCCCGTTCCTGTGCCTGATCGCAAGCGGCGGGCACACGCTGCTGGCGAGCGTCGCCAAGCACGACGGCTACGAGGTGCTCGGGCGCACGCTCGACGATGCGGCCGGGGAGGCATTCGACAAGGGCGCGCGGATGCTGGGGCTTGGCTATCCCGGCGGCGCGGCGCTCGAGCGCCTGGGGGCGAGCGGCGATCCTGGGGCCTTCTCCTTTCCCGGCTCTGCGACCGAGCGCGCGCGCGGCGGGCGCGGGGCACAGCACCGTGCCTTTGCGGAGGGTCTGGACTTCTCCTTCGCGGGCCTGAAGACGGCGCTGCTCTACACGCTGCGCGACCTCCCCGAGGGTGAGCTGCCGGCACGCGCCGCCGATCTCGCCGCCTCCTACCAGGCGGCGATCGTCGAGACGCTCGTGACGCGCACCGAACGGGCACTGGAGCGCACGGGCTCCGAGCGCCTAGCGGTCGGCGGCGGCGTCGCGGCCAACGGCGAGCTGCGCCGGCGTCTCGGCGAGCTGCCCGTGAGCGTGCACATCCCCGATCGCCTGCTCTGCACCGACAACGCGGCGATGATCGCAAGCGCAGCGCGATTCGGCGAGCGTCTGGCCTATCCCGCCTATCTCGGCCTAGACGCCTACGCCTCCGGAGAATCGCCGCGGTGACGGTGCTGAAGCTCTACTCCAAGCCCGACTGCCACCTCTGCGAGGAGGCGCTGCAGGCACTGCGCGCGTTGCAGACGGAGTTCGTCTTCGACATCGAGGAGCTCGACATCTCGAGTGACGATGCGCTGATGCGCGCCTATTTCGAGCGGATTCCGGTGGTTGCACTCGACGGCGAGGAGCTCTGTGAATTCTTCGTGGCGGAGGCGCTCGTGCGCGAGCGTCTAGAGTCACGACGATGAGCTACGGAGAAGCGCCAACGGGCGCCGCGGAGGCCGACCGGGACGGTGCCGGCGTGTCCGTCGAGCGACTTTCGCTGGGCGTAGCCGCGCGCCTGTCGCGCTACCTGCAGGTGCTCACGCAGGCCAAGAAGATGGGCAAGGAGACGATCTCATCGCAGGAGCTCTCCGACTACACCCACGTCAACTCCACGCAGATCCGTCGTGATCTGTCGGGGTTCGGCAAGTTCGGTAAGCGCGGCGTCGGTTACAACGTCGAGGCGCTTGTCTCTCAGATCCGCAAGATCCTGCGGACCGCCGGTCAGCACAACATCGCGCTGATCGGCGCCGGGCACCTCGGCAAGGCGATCGCGTCCTCGGAAATCTTCGCCGACCACGGCTTCCGCGTCGTGGCGATCTTCGACTCCGACCATGAGAAGGTCGGCACGCAGGTCGGCAACCAGGCCGTGCGTCACATCGGCGAGCTGCGCCAGGTCGTGGAGGACGAGGACATCGTCGTCGGCGTGCTCGCCGTCCCCACACAGGCCGCCCAGGGCCTCGCCGACGAGCTCGTCGAGGCGGGGGTGAAGATCATCTTCAACTACTCCGAGTCTCTGCTCGACGTGCCGCCGGAGGTGACCGTGCATACCTCCAGTCCCGCCGTCGATCTGCTCTACGCGCTGTACTTTTACCTGACCTGAGGGCCCCGCCCGTGGGGCGTGCCAGACCGATGACCGCTATACGCGACCGCAGATGAGCACTGGATGACCAGCCTGGACCTAGATCAAGCGGCCGAGACGTTCGCCGCCGCAACCGACCTGACGGTGGGCGTGGAGGAGGAGTTCTCGATCCTTGACCCAGCGACGCTCGAGCTCGCTCCTCGATTCGAGGAGCTCAAGGAGCTGAGCCTGCGCGACGAGGTCCTGCGCGAGAGCATCACCGGCGAGCTGATCTCATCTGAGATCGAGATTATCTCCGGCGTCGGCGACGATCTGGCGCATGCACTGGAGCGCCAGCGCGAGAGCCGCCGCCGGCTGTTCGCGCTGGCCGCGGCTCACGGTGCGGCGCTCGGCGCGACCGGCACGCACCCGTGGGCCGACTACCGCGAGCAGCCGATCATCGACACCGAGCACTACCGGCGCGTCGAGGATGGGCTCAGGTATGTGGCCTGGCGCAACAACACGTTCAGCCTGCACGTCCACCTCGGCGTGCGCGACCTCGACCGCGCGATCGGAGTGTGTGACCGTCTGCGCCCGGTGCTGCCGCTGCTGTTGGCGATCTCCGCCAACTCGCCGTTTCTCGACGGGCGCGACAGTGGCCTGCACTCGGCTCGCAGTCAGGCCTTCACGAAGAGCTTCCCGCGCTGCGGGATACCCGACGCCTTCGGCAGCTGGGCCGCCTACCGCCAGTACATCGAGTTCCTCAAGCGCACCAACTCGATCGTCGAGTTCACGCAGGTGTGGTGGTCGGTGCGCCCGCACTTCAGCTTCGGCACCGTTGAGGTGCGCATCTGCGACGTGCAGGCCACGGCACAGGAGTCAGACGCGCTCGCCGGACTGATGGTCGCGTGCGTCGCGCAGGCGATGCGCGACGTCGATGAGGGGGCGCCGTTCACCGACCCGCCGCCGCGGCTGATCGAGGAGAACATGTGGCGCGCTATCCGCTTCGGGCTCGACGGGCGCCTGATCGACCTCGACGCCGCCGAGGAGTACCCGGCGCGCGCGGCGATCGAGCGTCTCGGAGCGTGGACGGCGCCGGTGCGCGAGGAGCTGGGCATCGACCTGAGCTTTCCCGAGCGCAACGGCGCCCAGCGCCAGCGCCGGATGATCGATGCGGGTGCCAGTCGCGAGGAGATCTTCGCGGCCTCGGTGCACGAGACACGAGCAAGCTATTCCGAGGAGGTGACGGTGTGAGCACGGATCCGACAGGCGGGCAGGGCGGAGCAGATGCAGGCGCCCAGCGCGCCGGCGAGCCGAGTGAGGATGAACTGCGTGCGGCATATGAGGCCGAACTGAGCCGCATCACGGCGACCGACATGATGGCCCAGTCCGCGGTGTCGCTGCTGAACATCGGCGTGCGCCGACTCGGCGGCGGCGAAGGTGAGCCGGGCCAGCCCGCGGGCGCCGGGGCGGCGCAGCGTGACCTCGAGCAGGTGCGCGATGCGATCGACGGGGCGCGCGCGCTGATGGAGATCCTCGCGCGCCGTATCCCGCAGGAGCTGGGGCCGCTGCGCGACGCGCTCTCACGCCTGCAGATGGCCTACGCGCGCGAGATGCAGCCTGGGGCCGCCGAGCCTGGCGC
>JACDGG010000033.1 GCA_013815355.1 Solirubrobacterales bacterium | reverse complement strand
CGTCTCGCCGGCGTGCCTGCCCGCGACGCTCGCGCACACCGCCACGCTGCCGGGGACCGGCGTCGAGGTCTCGCCCGCCCCCGACACGGGCAGCGCGAATCCCCACACCCAGGTCAGCTTCCTCGGCGCCCCACCCACGGAGATCCACAACCTCGCCGTCCACGGCAGTCACAGCGGCTCGCACTCGGGACATCTACGCGGCTACTCCCAGGGCGATGGCGCGAGCTTCGCTCCCGATGTGCCCTTCGACGCCGGCGAGACCGTCACCGTGAACGCCGGGCTCGGCGCGGGCGCCGGCAGGCCCGTGAGCTTTCGCTTTCGCATCGACACGCCCTACCCGACGCAGAGCGTGCCGTCGTTTCACAATCTCGCCGCCGCGCCCGCCGACTACGAGAGCTTCTACACGCAGCCCGGCGTGCAGGCGCCGGTCATGACCGTGACCGTGCCCGACCGCGACCCGGGCGCCGGTGACATCTTCACCACGAACGGACCCGGCCCCGGGCAGTACGGACCGCTGATCTATGACCCGAGCGGCCGTCTCGTCTGGTTCGGCAAGCTCTCCGGCGGCGAGACGGCGGAGAACCTGAGCGTGCAGAGCTACGAAGGCCAGCGCGTGCTGAGTTGGTGGAAGGGGCGCGTGCTCGAGCTCGGCTTCGGTCAGGGCGAAGACATCGTGATGAGCTCGGACTACCGGACGCTTGCGCGTATCCCGGGCGGCAACGGCCTGAAGGCGGACCTCCACGAGCTTCAGATCGCCCCGCACGCCGTCGCCTACATCACTGCCTACAACCCGATCCGCTGCGACCTCAGCACCGTGAAGGGCTCGCGCGGCGGAGCGATCCTCGACACCGCGATTCAGGAGATCGATCTGCGCTCTGGCCTGATCCGCTGGGAATGGCACAGCCTCGACCACATCGGCGCCTCGGAGTCAGAAGTCGAAACGCCCACGGACACGACCCCCTGGGACTACTTTCACCTCAACTCGATCGCTCTGGAGCCCGGCGGCGATCTGCTGCTCTCAGCCCGCAGCACCTGGGCGGGCTACCGGTTGCAGGGCGCCAGCGGCAGGGTCCTCTGGCGCCTCGGCGGGAACTCGAGCACCTTCAGGATGGGCCCCGGGACGCGGATGGCCTGGCAGCACGACGGCCGCTTGCTCGCCGACGGAGATCTCACGTTCTTCGACGACGGCTCGAACCCGCCGATCCACCACCAGTCCCGTGCCGTGCGCATCAGGCTCGACCTGAAGGCCCACGCCGCGCGTCTGATCTCCTCGTTGACCCATCGCGACCCGCCGCTGCTCGCTGCCAGCCAGGGCAACATGCAGACGCTCCCCGACGGCAACACGCTCGTGGGCTATGGCGGCGTGCCGGCGATCAGCGAGTACGCGCGCGACGGCAGCCTGCTGTTCGACGCGCATCAGCCCTACGACATGTCCTTCTACCGTGCCTACCGCTTCCCCTGGAGTGGGCGCCCGCAGACTCCGCCCGCGCTCCTCGCCAGCCGCAACAACACCGGCGAAGAGACGCTCGTGCACGCGAGCTGGAACGGCGCGAGCGACGTGGCGAGCTGGCGCGTGCTCGCCGGCAAGCAACCTGGAGCGCTGGCCGCAAAGGCCACCGTAAGAGCCGCAGGCTTCGAGACCTCTACGAGCCTGCCCGAACGCTTTGACTACGTGGCCGTGCAGGCGCTCGACGCCGCCGGACACCCGCTCGCCACCTCGAAAACCCAGCGCGTGATCGCCTACGCCGCCTCGCTTCCCGGATCGGCGCAGGCGGGTTGAGCGTGCGATCAGTAGGCCGGTTTGGACTTGTGCTTGGTGCTCGTGCTCGGCGTCGTCGTGGGATTGCTGCTGGTCGCCGGCTTGGCGGTGGAGCCCGGAGATTTGCTGCCGCATCCGGCCACCGCGAGGGTGCTCGCCAGCACGGCGAGGAGCGTTAGCATGGCGGTCAGTGGCGTTCTCTTCATGGCCGGGCTCCAGTTCTCGTTGGCTGGCTCGGCGGCCCACCCTACCAGTCCTCCGCGGCGCAAAAGGCATCTCGAAAGGCCCTCATGAGCGTTGAGGCGACAGCCGGCCCGGCGATCGGAGGCGCGCCGCCGCAGAGCAGCACCGAGGCGCCGCCGAGGTGGCTGCTGACGGTTTGCTGCGTCGCCCAGTTCATGGTCATCCTCGACCTGAGCATCGTCAACGTCGCGCTGCCCTCGATCCAGTCGGCGCTCGGCTTCTCCTCGCCCGCGCTGCAGTGGGTCGTCGACGCCTACGCGATCAGCTTCGCGGGCTTTCTGATGTTCGGCGGCCGGGCCGCCGACCACTTCGGCCAGCGACGCACGTTCGTCGTTGCGCTCGTGCTGTTCGCGTTGACCTCGCTGGCCGGCGGCGCCGCTCCCAGCCAGGAGGTGCTCGTCGGCGCGCGCGCGCTGCAGGGCCTCGCGGGCGCGCTGATGGCGGCCTGCTCGCTGGCGATCATCACCGCCTCGTTCCCGCCCGGTCGGAAGCTCCACCGCGCAATTGCCACGTGGGCTGCGATGAACGGGCTTGGCGGTGCCGCCGGTGTTCTGTTCGGCGGAGTCATCGTCGAAGTTCTCAGCTGGCGCTGGATCCTGTTGATCAACCCGCCGATCGCGATCGGCGTGGCGATCCTCGCCTACGCCGTCGTCGCCGAGCGTCGCTCCGGGCGAGTGGGAGCGAGCTTCGACCTCGCCGGCGCGCTGACGCTGACGCTCGGTCAGATGGTGCTCGTCTTCGGCGTCGTGGAAGCAGGCCTGAAGGGCTGGGACACCCTCGCCGCGCTCGGTCCGATCGCCCTCGGGGTGCTCCTGCTCGGCGTGTTCGGCCTGATCGAGACACGCTTCGCATCCGCGCCGCTGATCCCCTTCAAGGAGCTGACCAAGACGCTGCAGGTGGCCAACACGATCGTGCTGCTGTTCAGCGCGGCGCTCTTCCCGATGTGGTTTGTGAGCTCGCTCTACCTGCAGCAGGTGCTCGGGCTCTCACCGCTTCACACCGGCCTGATCTTCCTGCCGATGTCGCTCACGATCATGCTCGTCGCCTCCCGCGCCGGCAAGCTCGTCAGCCACTTCGGTGTGCGCACGGTGCTTGGCGGAGGCCTGTTGATGCTCACGACGGGCCTGCTGCTGTTCACGAGGATCGGCTCGAGCGGCAGCCCGCTCGTGTACGTGATGATCCCCGGCCTGTTGACGGCCGCGGGCATCGCGATGTCGATCGTGCCCTCCACGATCGTCGCCACGCAGGGCGCCAAGGAGGGCCAGGCCGGGCTCGCCTCCGGGCTCGTCAACACCTCGCGCCAGGTCGGCGGCGGCCTCGGGCTCGCGGTGCTGATCACGCTCGCCACGCAGCACACCACGCACCTGATCGGCACGGGCCAGCAGGTGGCCCCGGCGCTCACCCACGGTTTCCGCCTCGCGTACACGATCAGCGCCGCCCTGGCCGCGACGGCGGCTGTCATGACCTTCCTGCTGCTGCCGCGGCCCGAGCATGCGGTCGGGCCGACGCTCCGTCGCTTCGCGCTCGCGATTGCCGGTGTGCTCGCGCTCTTCATCGCGCTGAGCATCGCCTTCGCGGGCTCCCACGGCGCGCCGCTCGGCGCCTACCGCACCGACGGCGCCTACAGCTTCGTCTCTGAGCCCACGCTCCACCCGCCGGGCATCCGCCGCACCGTCCACGGCTCTGCGAGGGAACTGGCGCCGGGCTACATCTTCACCGCGAACTTCTATGACCTCAACGAACCGCCAATCGTCGGGCAGAGCGGGCCGCTGATCCTCGACCAAGAGCTGCAGCCCGTGTGGTTCCAGCCGGTCTCGGAAAAGCTCGTCGCCTCGAACCTCAACCTGCAGAGCTATGAAGGCAAGCCTGCGCTCGCCTGGTGGCAGGGCGCCGTCACGAACACCGGCGCCACCGAAAGCGGCGAATGGGTCGTGGTCAACCAGCACTATGAGCCCGTCGCGCGGCTGAAAGCGACGAACGGCTGGGTGCTGACCCTGCACGAGCTCGCGATCCGCGGCGAAGACGCCTGGGTCACCGCCAACAAGAACGTCCCCATGAACCTCTCCAAGTACGGGGGCGCCTACAACGGCGCGCTGATCGACTCGGCCGTGCAGGAGTACAACATCAAGACAGGCAAGCTGCTGCGCAGCTGGGACGCGCTCAAGCACATTCCGCTGAGCGAGTCGAAGGCCTCGCTGCCGACCAACGGCTTCCCCTGGGACGCCTACCACGTCAACTCGATCGACCTGTCCGGCAAGAGCTTCCTCGTCTCGATGCGCGACACCTGGGGCGCCTACATGGTCAACGTCGAAAGCGGTCAGATCGAATGGACGCTCGGCGGCAGGCACTCGAGCTTCAAGCTCGCACGCGGCGCTGGCTTTGAGTGGCAGCACGACGTCAAGCTGCAGCCGGGCTCGACCGTCAGCCTCTACGACGACCACTGCTGCCAGCTGACCGGCGGCGGCACCTACGTCGACCCGACCGGTCCCTCGCGCGGGCTCGTGCTCAAGCTCGACCAGCAGACGCACACCGCCACGCTCGCCGCGGAGTACACGCGCGGCGGCAGCTTCGATGCCGCCTACATGGGCGACACCCAGCCGTTGCCCAACGGCAACGTGTTCGTGGGCTGGGGCTCGGAACCGTACTTCTCGGAGTTCAGCCGCTCCGGGCGGCTGTTGATGGAGGGGCGCCTGCCGGGGGCGAATCTCTCCTACCGGGCGACGCTTGAGCAGTGGGTCGGCCTGCCCGCCTCCCGGCCCGCGGGCGGGGCCGGGCGCGGCGATGACGGCAAGACCACGCTCTACGCGAGCTGGAACGGCGCCACCGAGGTCAAGAGCTGGAGGGTGCTCGCCGGCTCGGGCACGGGCGCGCTGAAAGCCACCGTGAGCGCTCCGAAGGTGGGATTCGAGACGGCCATCCCAGCGCCCCAGAGCTATGCGCGCTTCGAGATCCAGGCGCTCGCGGCCGACGGACGCGTGCTCGGCGTCTCGCCCGCGTTCAGCGGCTGACTCCTCCTCCCGGAGGACTCAATATCGCGCCATCGCTCGCAGGGGCCGGATGGCGTTCGGAGCGCACTGTGAGCGCCCCACAGAACAGATAAAGCAAACATTTAACAACAAATAACACAATTAAAATGCGGTAAAAAGGCCTGCATAGGTCCCTTTTGTCTGGCCAGCCAGTCAGAAAAAACTCTGCAATCCGGCGCAAACCTCAGCAGGAGCCGTCTACGGTGAGGCCGTATGCGCAAGCTCGCCGCTATCTCAACGGCCTGCGCGGCGCTTCTCGTCGCGTCGATCGCCGACGGTCAAACGGGCATCACGACCAAGCTCGTCAAATCCAACACGGCGGTCAGGGTGAGCTCCAAGCCGGCGGGCACGACGAGCATCCGCGTCGCCGTGATGAACAACCTCGCCGGGACCGGACGCGAACCGCTGACGATCGCAGCCTCGCAGTCGCTCTACACGCCGCCCGCCGCCAAGCCGGTCGTGGAAATGCGCGCCTACGGTGCCAGTGGGCCGATCGGCGGCTGGACGCCGCCGCTGAAGACCGTCTCGAGCTCCGAAGAACCGCCGGTCGAAGAACCGCCCGTCGAAGAACATCCCCGTGAAGGCGCCAACACGATGGTCGTTGGCGTGGACTCCGGCGGTTGGGCGGGCTCGAGCTTCAACGACCTCGCCTCGGGCGGTATCCACTTCGTCCGCACGAGCTCCTCGCACTCCGGGCTGCTCGGCGAAATGGGCAAGGCGGGCGTGCAGGTCGCAAGCGTGATCTTCGGCGAGGGCGGCTCGATCGGCGCAATCGACCCCACCACCTACGCCAACGAAATCGTCAGCTACTTCACGAAGTACGGTCGACAGGGCGGCGTCTCGGTGGAACTGCTCAACGAGGCCAACAACCCCGTGTTCTGGTCTGACGCCGGCAACACCGCCGCCTACGTGAAGCTCGCCAAGGCGGTCCACGAAGGACTCGCACGGCTGCCCGGTGCGATCCGCCCGGCCGAGCTCTGCGACTGGGACGGCGGTCGCGGACCGGGCAGCACGTGGGGTCCGAAACTCAAGGCGAGCGGCGCGCTGGCCTATTGCGACGGCGTCACCGTTCACCCCTACGGAGGATCGAGCGGGCAGGACGGCGGTGCGCTCGGCGGACGCGAAGACGTCGAAGGCGCGCGTGCGGGCTCTGCTCTGCCCGTCTATGTCACCGAGATCGGCTGGCCCACCGCGGTCGGCCAGCCCTCCACCGGTGACAGCCAGCAATGGACCGAAGCCCAGCAGGCCGCGAACATCACCCGCTTCATGGCGTGGGCGAAGGGAACCGGCTACGTACCGATGGTGACCTACTTCAATTACGTCGACTACGGCACGAACGCCTACTACGGGATCGAGACGAAGGGCCGCGTGCACAAGCCGTCCTTTGCGGCGCTGGCCGAAGCGGCCGCCCGCTTCGGCTAGCATGCCCGTCCGGCGCCTGTCCAAAGCGCGGGCCTCAAATTTTCGACAGCAGACCAGTTAGCCCTCCCCGTTCAGGGGGTAGCTTGGGGGTTGTGCACATATCGATCGGAAGGACCCGATGAAGATCGCAAAGCTGATCCTCCTGCCCGCGGCGCTGCTCGCCTGCGCCACGGTGGCTGTCACCGCCTCCTACGCCGCGCCCGCCGACACGCTCGCGCTGGAAGAATCGGCGGCGAGCATCGCCGTCGCCGAAGACGCCGAAGAAGCCGCCGCGGCGTCGGCCGAGGCCAGCGAAGAGGCACAGGAAGCCCAGGCGATGGCGCAGAGCACCCACGCCAAGCTCAAAGCGAAGGAACGACGTGGCTACGTCTACAAAATTCACTTCCTCAAGCACATGATCGCCAACGCTCTGGCCAAGAAAGAAGAACTGCGAGCGCTCCCTGCGACGTCCAAGCGCCGTCAGGTTCACCTTCCGCAGAAGCGGGAAAAACTGCAGACGTACCGCAGCCGCCTGCGCGAAGTTCGCGCTGAACTGCGCGAAAAAATCTACGCGTAGCCGGCCAGATCTACGCGTAGCCGGCCAGGGCTCTCGCCTCGGCGAGCTCCTGCGCGGCGAGGCGGGCCGCCTCGAGGTCCCGGTAGAGCGTCACCTGGGCGATGCCGTCCTGATCCCACAGGAACACCGGCGCGGAGCGCACCTGCAGCTCGCCGCGGCTGCCGGTGCGCCTCCCAACCTGAAGCACGACCGCCAGAACGACCCCCGCGCCGAGGTCGTGCAGCTCCTCGATGCGCACCTCGTACTCGGCGAGGCTCCCGAACCAGTCCGTCAGAAAATGGCGGATCGCTTCCCGGCCCGACTTGCTGCCCAGGCCCCAGCTCGTCACGTCCCACACTCCCGCGGGGGCGAACATGGCGGTGACCGCGTCGAAATCGCGGCTGTTCAGCGACGCATAGATCGCGCGCGTGCGCGCGATCAGCTCGGATGTCTCAGGCTCGCCGGGAATCACGCGCCCAGTATTCCGCAGCTCGCGGGTCCTCACCGTCGTAACCACAGGTCCCACGTTTGCGACGGCGCTGTCGCGGGCAACTATGGGGGAGCACAGTAATGGTGAACATCGACCTGAGGGAGTCGCACAATGGGACTGATTGAGTTGCTGCTGGTGGTACTGGTTATTGCCGCGATTCTCGGCGGAATAGCGGTCAGCCCGCTGCTGTGGATCTTGCTGCTCGTCGCGCTGGTCGTGCTGCTCACAGGCGGTGGATTCGGTTACCGCAGAGGCGGACGCCTCTAACCCGAGTCGCCGTGCGATTCCTGCCCCCACGGGATCGCGACTTACCCCTACCCAACTGGAGGAACAGATGAGCGACGAGTACGTGGACAAGGCCACAGGCCGCGTAAAGGAGGCTGCCGGTGCGCTGGCCGGTGACAAGAGCCTGAAGAACGAAGGTCGCGTCGAGCAGGCGAAGGCGGCGGTCAAGAAAACCGTCGACAAGGTGACAGGCAAGCACGACGAGCACGAGCACGCCTAACCCTCGCGAGGCGCCGGTGAGCATGCCCCCAAGCTCACCGGCCGCCCGCTGGAGCACACCTCCCCGCTAGAACACGCGTCTAGGACGCGCCGCCGGAACTCTCGTTCTCGCGCGGGTGCGCCGAGGTCGCGCGCATGGGATTCCTCCTGCGCGACCGCAGCCGCCCGGCGGCGAACGCCCGATGAGCGCGCCTTCGAGCTCTCCGGCCGGCCGCGGACACGCACACGCATCGCCCAAGCACTCCTCGCATGCGGGGGCGCCCCACAAGCACGGCAAGCACCACAAGCGCAGACGGCGCCACAAGCACCGCCACCACAAGAAGCACGCCGTCGCTCCTGTGACGCATGCGGCGGGCCTGCCTGGCGCGCCGGCTCCGGCGCCGATCCCCGTCAGCCCGCCGCTGCCCTCGAGCGCCCCGGTCGCGGCCCAGAGCGCCCCGCTGACGCTCGGCCAGGCGCGGCGGCTGCTGTGGCGCGCGGGCTTCGGCCCTGCGCCCGGCGAGGCGGAGGCGCTCGCGGGACAGCACACCGAACAGGTGGTGCAGTCGCTCACGCGCCCGAGCGGCGCCGCCACCCTGCACGGAGCGGAACCGACCGACGATGAAGGCAACGCGCTCGCGCCCGCGGACGCATGGGGCCATGACCACTGCTGGTGGTTGGATCGGATGGTGCGCTCCGACCAGCCGCTCGTCGAGCGGATGACCTTCATCTGGCATGACTGGTTCGCCAACTCCAACGAGAAGGTCAACAGCCAGCAGAGGATGCTCGACCAGAACGCCCTGTTTCGCGAAAAGGCGCTCGGCAGTTTTCTCGATCTCTTCCAGGCGGTAACGGTGAATCCGGCGATGCTGACGTTCCTCGACGGGATCGAAAACAGCAAGTCAGATCCCAACGAGAACTACGCGCGCGAGATGATGGAGCTGTTCTCGCTCGGCGCCGACCGCGGCGCCTACTCCGAGAAGGACGTCCGCGAAATGGCCCGTTCGCTGACCGGCTGGCGCGCGACCTGGACCGAAAGCAGCGGCCTGCAGAACTTCCGCTTCGACCCCGCGCGCCACGACAACCACAACAAGACCGTCTTCGCCCAGACGGGCAACTGGAGCTATGAAGACGCGGTGCGCCTGTGCGTGGCGCACCCGCTGCATCCCTCGTTCTTCGTCGCGAAGCTGTGGAGCTACTTCGTTCCCGTGCCGCCCGACGAAGCGACGCAGGCTTCGCTGCAGGGTCTCTACACGGGCTCGGGCTACAGCATCCGGGCGGTGCTCGAGGCGATCCTTCAGCACCCCGACTTCCTCAGCGGCCCCGAGCTCGTGACACCGCCCGTCGTCTACAACGCGGGGCTGCTGCGCGGCAACGGCCGGCCGATCGACACGACCGCCTGGGCCTGGCTCTGCGCCGGCGCCGGGCAGCAGCTGTTCTACCCGCCGAACGTCTCGGGCTGGGACTTCACGCGCTGGCTGGACACCTCGACCGCCAAGGCGCGCTGGGAAATCGCCAACTACGCGATGGCCAAGACCTACGCAAACCCGTGGCCTGAAGCGGGCGAAGCGAAGTACAGCGACACCGAGGACCCCGCCACGGCGCTCGCGGGCGCCCTCGCCTACTGGGGCGAGCCGCAACTATCGGCCGAATCGCAGCAGTGCATCGCGACGTTCGCAACCACCTGCCTGGAAGGCGTCGCCAACGCCAAATGGCAGCAGAGCCCCTACCGGGCGATTCGCCAGAACGCACTGCGGATGCTGATCGCCACCTCCCCCGACATGCAGGTGAGCTGAGCATGGCCGAGAGCTGCTCGTGTAACGACTTCACCCGCGCGCAGCTGCTGCGCGCGGGCGTGGCCCAGGCGGGACGCGGGCTGCCGGCGATCGAGCCGGGGATGCCGCTGCCGGCGGGAAGCGGAATGGACAGGCGCTCCTTCCTGCTGCGCTCGGCCGGCGCGATGCTCGCCGTCTACGGAGCCTCAGCGCTCTCGCCGCGACACTTCGAAGAGGGCATCGCACAGGCGGCCGCCGCGGCGCCGCCGAGCGAGCCCGTGCTCGTCTCGATCTTCATGGAAGGCGGCTGGGACTCGCTCTCGGTGCTCGCTCCCGTCAAGGAAGCGAAGTACCACGAACTGCGTCCCACCCTCGGTCGCCTCGAAGGCGAAGGCCAGCCCTTCAGCGAGGATGAAAACCTGATGTGGCATCCGCAGGCGAGCGGTCTCGCGCAGCTGCACTCCGAGGGCAAGGTCACGGTGTTCCCGGCAATCGGCTATGACCCTCCGGACGAGAGTCATTTCACGAGTCGCCACTACTGGGAGGTCGGCGAACTGAACGCGCAGACGCGCTCCGGCTGGATGGGGCGCTACCTCGACGTCGCCGGCGACCCCGGCAATCCGCTGCAGGGCCTCTCTCTGGACTACTCGCTCGCGCCGGCGCTCGCCACCACGCGCGTGCCCGTCGCGGCCGTGGCCTCCCCGTCGGACTATGACTTCTGGGCCTACGGCCTGGGCGAACCGCTCAGCGCTCCCACGCTCGACACCTTCGGCGCGCTCGGCGCTCTGGGCGCGCCCTCGCCGGCGTTCGCGCAGGCGCGCACCGCCTCGCTCGACACGAGCATCATCCGCAACCAGATCGCGCCGTTCGGCGAACACGAAGGCAAACCAGGCTTCACCTCACCCGTCGCCTACCCGAGCAGCGGCGGGAGCTTCCCGACGCGGCTGGCCGCGCTCGCGGCGATGATCGCCGACAGCTCGCTGCCGATCAAATGCGTCTCGCTCAGCGGCGTCGGCTCCTACGACACCCACTCCGACGAGAGCGACACGCTGAGCACGAACCTCGCCGAGACGATCGAATCGGTGCTCGCCTTCCAGCGCGACCTCGAAGCACGCAAACTCGACGACCGGGTGGTGATCCAGCTGTGGTCGGAGTTCGGACGGCGCCCGCAGGAAAACGGATCGGGAACAGACCACGGCGCCGCCGGTGCCGCGTTCCTGATCGGCAGCCGCGTGAGCGGCAAAATGGTCGGCGAATTCCCGGGCCTCTCCAAACTCGACACGAACGACAACCTCATCAACACCTCCGACTTCCGCGCGATGTACGCGGGGCTGATCGGTCAGTGGTTCCAGACCGAAGCCGGTCTCGTGATCCCCGGAGCCGGTAGCGGCCAGGCGGGCTCGAGCCCCTACGGGACGATCCCGCAGCTGATCGTCTGATGTTCCCTCGCCGCGCGCAGCTGTGGGCGCTCATCGTGAGCGTCGCCTGCGCTCTGGGCGTGCTGAGCGCGATCGCCGCAGCTGCACCCGCGCACCGTGCGGCCCCCTCCCGCGCCGAGCGCAGGCACTGGTGCACGCGCCATTCACACGCCTCGGCTGCTGCCCGCCGCAGGCATCGCTGCCGCGCCAGGAGATCGGGCGCGACCCCGGGTGCTCCGGCGGCGTCGGCCGTTCCGGGAGCACCCGGTGCGCCTGCCAGGAGCACCCCCGCCCCGCCCACGACAGGCGCAGGCTCCTCCGCCTCGCCCGCAGGCTCGCCTCCGGGATCGGCGCAGGAAGGCGCTCCCTCGCCGCCTCCTTCGGTCCCGCGCGTCCAGGTCACCGCCGTGGAGTACAGCTTCACGCTCTCGCGCACCACCGTGCCCGCCGGCAAGGTCATCTTCGAGTTCGTCAACCAGGGCCAGGACGAACACAATCTCAACGTCGTACCCGGCGAAGGCCCCGTCGCCGGCGCCTTTCCCGACACGCCCAGCAGGAGCGTCAGCGATCAGGCGGTGATCCTGCGCGCGGGCAGCTACACGCTGTTCTGCTCGCTGCCCGAACACAAGCAGAAAGGCATGAAGGCCACGCTCCTGGTCGAATGAGCGTCGCGCAGCCGCTCGGCTGTCGATTCCGCGGCTTCCCGTTCGTCTCATGAACGACAAAGCCGACAAAGGAGCAATCGATGAAGTTCATGCTGATGATCCACCAGGGCACCACGCCCATGCCTCCGTCGCAGGCCTGGGATGAGCTGCCAGACGCCGAGAAGAGCGCGGTCTACGCCGACTACACGGCGATCAACGAAATCCCCGGCGTGAGCCCCGGGCAGCGCCTGGAGGCTCCCGAGCGGGCCGTCACGGTGCGCGTCGGGGGCTCAGAGACGCTGCGCACCGACGGCCCCTTCGCAGAGACCAAGGAGGCGATCAACGGCTATCTGTTCTTCGAAGCCGCGGACCTCGAGGCGGCGGTCGCGCTGGCTGCGCGGATTCCCGCGGCGCGCATGGGCGGGGCGGTCGAGGTGCGCCCGATCCTCGAGCAATAGACGCGGCGCCGGGCGGGTAGAGACCTGGGGTGCGCGAGATGGTCACGATCGGCGTCTACGGCTGGGAGCTCCAGGGCTTCCTCGCGGCGCTGCGGGAGGCGGGCGCCGGGCTGCTGCTCGACGTGCGCCAGCGCCGCGGCGTGCGCGGCAGCCAGTATGCGTGGGCGAACTCGCGGCGCCTGCAGCTCGCGCTGGGCCAGGCCGGGATCGCCTACGAGCATCACCGGGAGCTCGCTCCCACGACCGAGCTGCGCCAGCTCCAGTACCGCGAGGACGATCGCCTCGGCGTCGGCAAGCGCTCGCGGGCGGAGCTGGCGCAGGAGTACCGCGAGCGCTACGAGCGTGAGATCCTCGACCGCGTGGACCTGGGCGCGATCGTCGAGAAGCTGCCGCGCGAGCATCCCAGCGTGATGCTGTGCGTCGAGCGCGACCCCGAGGCCTGTCACCGTTCGCTGATCGCCGCGCGCATGCGCGAGCGCCACGGCGTTACGCTGCGCGACCTGCGCCCGCACTCGCCGTGAGCACCCACACCTCCGCTGATCTCGCGAGCGAGCCCGAGGGGCGATGGACGCTGCTCTACGACACCGAGTGCGGTTTCTGCACCTGGACCGTGGCCGCGATCCTCGCCTGCGATCGCCGCGGCCGGCTCGTGCCCTGTGCGCTGCAGAGCGCGCGAGCCGAGGCGCTGCTGGAGGATCTGGACGCCGAGCAGCGACTCGCCTCGGTGCATCTGAGCGGGCCCGACGGTGAGCGGTTCTCGGCCGGCGCCGCGCTGGCTGAGATCGTCGCGCTGCTGCCGGGGGGAAACCTCCCGGCGCGAGCGCTCGCGCGGCGTCCGCGACTGACCGGGTTCGCATACGAGCTGGTGGCCGGCCATCGCTCGCAGCTATCGCGCGCCCTGCCGGCTGCGATCGAGCGCGCGGCGCGGGCGCGTGTGAAGCGCGCCGAAGGCGATGCCGCCGTGCCGGGATGACTCTCGACGGTTTGCAAGCGCGCCAGGCTGCTCTCGCGGCGTGCGAGACTGGAAGCACTGCGCTACCGCATACAGGACCCGCGAGCAATGGGAGAGCAATGTCGAGCTACACGATCAAGAACCTCAAGGACCTCGAGGACGTCGCCGGTGCGCGTAGGCCGGAGATCGAGGGGCGCTTCGCGCGCAGTCACCTCGACTCCAAAGAGCTCGGCGTCAGTTACTTCCACTACGCGCCGAACTTCCGCGCTCCGATCGGCCATTCCCACCGCGAGCAGGAGGAGGCCTACATCGTCACGGGAGGCTCGGGCCGCGTGAAGCTCGACGACGACATCACCGAGTTGCGCAAGTGGGACGTCGTGCGCGTCGCGCCCGAGGTCGTGCGAGCGTTCGAGGCCGGCCCGGACGGACTCGAGTTCATCGCCGTCGGCGGCTCGCGCCCGCAGGACGGGGACGGCGTTCCCGTGCCCGACTGGTGGACGGACTGACTGACCGCCCCGGGCGCGCCGGCCTAGCTGCTGAGCAGCTCGCCGAACCCGGGGGCGATCGCCACCGCAGTGCGCGCGGCGACGCTCACGGCGAGGTAGCCGAGCAGCGCGATCGCGCCGAGGACGGCCAGAGCTCCGTTGAGTATCAAGCTTCGCATGTGCAGTGCATCGGACTTCCGCGGCGCCGGCATGAGGCTCTCGCGAAAATCTGCACCAACGTCTAGACCTTCAGTACGAGCTTGCCGATGTTCTCTCCGGCGAACAGCTTGAGAAGCGTCTCGTTGAAGGCCGCGACGCCGCCCTCGACGATGTCCTCCCGCGAGATCAGCGACCCGTCCTGCATCCAGCCGGCGATCTCCCCGGCGGCCTCGCGGAATTTGGGCGCGAAGTCGAAGACGACCATCCCCGTCATCGAGGCGCGCGAGACGAGCAGCGAGAGGTAGTTGGCTGGGCCCTGCACGCCGTCGGTCGCGTTGTACTGCGAGACCGCTCCGCAGATCACGATGCGCGCTCCGCGCGCGAGCCGTGTCAGCGCGGCGTCGAGGATCTCGCCGCCGACGTTGTCGAAGTACACGTCGATCCGATCCGGCGCCGCCGTGCGCAGCGCGATGCGCACGTCCTCGGCCTTGTAGTCGATCGCGGCATCGAAGCCGAGCTCCTCGACGAGCCAGCGGCACTTCTCCGCGCCGCCCGCGATCCCCACCACGCGACCCGCTCCCTTGATCTTGGCGATCTGTCCGACGACGCTGCCGACGGCCCCGGCGGCGCCCGAGACGACGACCGTGTCCCCCTCCTTCATCGCGCCGGTATCCAGCAGGCCGAAGTAGGCGGTCATGCCCGTCATGCCGAGCGTGCCGAGATACGTGGCGATCGGCGCGAGCGAGGGGTCGATCCTCAGCACGCCCCTGCCGTCGCTCAGCGCCCACTCCTGGATGCCGAACGTGCCGTAGACGTAGGAGTCGACGGGGAAGCCGGGGTGCTCGGAGGCGATCACCTGCCCGACGCCCGCAGCGCGCATCACATCGCCCACTTCGACCGGGTCGATGTAGGAGGCGCCCGCGTTCATCCACCCGCGCATCGCGGGGTCGAGCGAGAGGTGCGAGATCGCGACGACGAACTCCCCCTCCCCGGGCGCGGGGAGGGGCTCCTCGACGATGTTCCAGTCGGAGGGCTTGGGCAGCCCCGTGGGACGGGCGGCGAGGCGTACCTGGTGGTTGGTGGTGCTCATGTGCGGATCTCCAAGTCGTTCGGTCCTAGGTCAGTGGCTCAGGCGGCCGCGCCGCCGTCGACGACGAGCTCGGAGCCCGTCACATACAGGCTCTCCTCGCTCAGCACGAGCTGCGCGCCCTCGGCGGCGAAGCGCCGCGCGCTCGCAAGGCCGATCCCGCCCGCCGCGCCGGTGACGATCGCGACCTTGCCCGCGAGTCGAGGAGTGGACATCTGGCGACTATACGCACGTACACTCCAGCGGGTGCAGTTCCGCACGATCTCCGGGAGCGATCAGCGCTTCGTCGTTTCGCAGTCGGGCAGCGGTCCAGATGTGGTGCTGCTCCACGGCTTCCCCGACACGCCGCACTCCTACTCGGCGCTCGCGGATTCCCTCGCCGCCTCCGGCTGGCGCGTGAGCGTTCCGTGGCTGCGTGGCTATCACGCCGAGACGATCGTGCCCGGCAGGCCCTATGACCCGATCACGCTCGGGCGCGATGTGCTCGCGCTACTCGACGCGATCGAGGTGCAGCAGGCTGTGATCGTCGGGCATGACTGGGGTGCGCTTGAGACGTATGTCGCCGCGGCGCTCGAACCGGAGCGGGTGCGCGCGCTCGTCACCTTCGCGATCCCGCATCCCAGCCTCCTGCAGCGCACGCCCGCGTCGCTTTGGGCTGCCCGCCACTTCTTCGCGCTCAAGCTCCCCTGGGCTGCGCGCAGCGCGCGCCGGGGCGACTTCGCCTACTTCGACCGCCTCTACGGCCGCTGGGCGCCCAACTGGTCGGGCGCGCTGCGCGAGCGGTGCCTCGATCACGTCAAGGCCGCGCTCAGCTCCCCCGAGACGCTGGAGGGCGCGATCGACTACTACCGCGCGCTGCCCCTCGGGCCGCGCCCGGCGCTGCTCGAGAACGTCCCGAAGGTTCCCGGGCTGATCGTGGGGGGAACCGCCGATGTCGTGCCGGGGAAGCTGTACACGAAGACCGCGGAGCTGATGCCGGCGCCGAGCCGCGCGCTGATCGTGCAGGGCGCCGGGCACTGGCCGCATCTCGAGAACGCCGATCTCGTCACGCCCGAGATCCTCAGCTTCCTCGCGCAGCTTCCCGCCTAGGTGGGCGCCCGGCGCGAGCACTCGCGCCGCTCGTGGTGTGCGTGGCGCTGTGCGGTTGCGCGGGCAAGGGCGACTCCGCGCGCAACGCGCCGGCAGGCTCCTACCCGCCGATCTCGACTCCATCGCCGACCACGGCCACGCCGGCGAGCACGACCCCCTCAGAAGTCACGGCGAGCACGGCAAGCACCACAGGCCCCGCGACTGCGCCGCCCGCGAGCGCGGGAGCCCAGCCGCCCCGCTCTCTGCGCCCCGCCATCCACCGCTGGCCGATTCCCTACGGCGCCGCTCGCCGGCGCGAGATGGCCGCCTACTCCCTGCGCCACTACGGCGAAGACACCTACGTGCTCAGCGACCCGAAAGTGATCGTCGAGCACTACACAGAGACGGCAGATGCGCTGGGGGCCTTCAACACCTTCGCGCCTGACGTGCCCGACAGCGAGTTCCACGAGCTGCCAAACACCTGCGCGCACTTCCTCATCGAGCCGGACGGCAGGATCGATCAGCTCGTCGCGCTGCAGCTGCGCTGCCGGCATACGACCGGTCTGAACTGGACGGCGATCGGCATCGAGAACGTCGGCCTCTCCGATCGGGCGATCCTCGCCAATCCCGTGCAGCTAGCCGCCTCGCTGCGCCTGACGCGCTGGCTGCGCTGCCGCTACCCGATCGCGCTGCGCAACGTGATCGGGCACAACGAGAGCTTGTCCTCGCCGTATCACCACGATCGCGTGCCGGCGTTCCAGCATCAGACGCACTCGGACTTCAACCACGCCGACATGAACCGCTATCGCGCACAGCTCGCTCGGCTGTCCTGCTGAGCGCTCGGTAGGAGTAGCGTTGGACGCGGAGGAGAATCCCGCGATGGGAGGGGACCCATGGAGTGGATGAGCGCAATCGATTCGTCGTTTCTGCACGTCGAGAACGACGCCACGCCGATGCACATCGGCGCGGTCAGCATGTTCGCCGGGCCGCCACCTCCCTTCGCGGAGCTCAGGGCGATGGTTCAGGGCAAGCTCGATCTGGTTCCGCGCTATCGCCAGAAGGTGCGCTTCGTGCCGCTTGCCGCCGGACCGCCCGCGTGGATCGACGATCCCCACTTCAGCCTCACTTATCACGTGCGCCATACGGCCGTGCCCGCTCCGGGCAGCGACGCCGAGCTGCGCCAGATGGCCGCGCGAATCTTCTCCCAGCATCTCGACCGCAACAAGCCGCTGTGGGAGCTGTGGGTCGTGGAGGGGCTCGACGAGGGCCGCTGGGCGCTGCTCTCAAAGGTCCACCACTGCATGGTCGACGGCGTCGCGGCCACAGACCTGATGTCGGTGATGTTCTCCGATGACTCGAGCGGCGCGGCGAGCGGTGAGTGGTCTGCGCCGCCGGAGCCTTCGGGCCTTGAGGTCCTCGCCCGCTCGCTCGCCCATCGCGCAAGTCCTGCCGGCCAGCTGGCTGGGATGCAGCGAGCGCTGAGCGCTCCCGGTGAGACGCTGCGCTCGCTCGCGGAGATCGCGCGCGCGGCGACATCGGCTGGACGCACCCTCAAACCTGTGGGCGCCTCATCGCTGACCGGACAGGTCGGCCCGCACCGGCGCTGGAGCTGGGCGCGCGCGCGGCTCTCGGACGTGAAGATCGTGCGCGGCGCGCTCGGGGGCACGGTCAACGACGTCGTGCTGACGCTGATCACGCAGGGCTTTCGCTCGCTGCTGGAAGCCCGCGGCGAGCCGATCGCCAGCGGCCAGGTGGTGCGCACGATGGTCCCCGTGTCGGTGCGCCGCCGCGGTGAGAAAGGCGTCTACAACAACCGCGTCTCGGCGGTCTTCGCCGGGCTGCCGGTGGGGATCGCCGAGCCGGCCGAGCGCCTCGTGCACATCCGCGCGGAGATGGACGGCATCAAGGAGTCAAAGCAGGCCGTCGCCGGTGATGTGCTGACCTCGATCTCGGGCTTCGCGCCGCCGCTTCTGCTCGCGCTCGGCAGCCGCCTCGTGACGCTCTCGCCGCGCCTGAACATGCACACGGCCACGACCAACGTCCCCGGCCCCCAGCAGCCGGTGCAGACCCTCGGGCGGCGCATGCTCGAGTCCTTCCCGTTCGTGCCCGTGGTCGGCTCGATCCAGATCGTGGTCGCGATCTTCTCCTACGACGGCGGTCTCTACTTCGGTGTCACCGGCGATTACGACGGCGCTTCAGACATCGCGGTGCTGACCGCGGGAATCGAGCAGGGCATGGACGAGCTCCTCGCAAGAGCGGAGCCGCCGAAGCCCCGCCGCAAGGCGCCGACGCGGGCGCGGGCCGCCCGCAGCTAGGCGAGCGCTGTGGCCGGCAGGCACGACGTGCCCGTCTAGCATCGATCGGGTGAGCACGAGCGCCCCGGACGGCTTCTTCTCAGACGCATCGATGATGCGCAGGGTGCACCGCGAGCGCGCCGTCGCGCTGTCCGGTCCGCGCGCGCTGTTGATGCAGGCCGCGCATCCGCTCGCGGTGTTCGGGCTGCTGGCGCACACGAGCGCGCTCGATGAGCCCTACGAGCGCCTGGCGCGAACGGCTGAGACGATGAACACGATCGCCTTCGGATCGCGCGCCGAGGCCGAGCGCCTCACTCGCCGGGTACGCGCCATGCACAAGCGTGTGAGCGGACGCCTGAGCGAGCCCGTCGGGCCCTACCCGGCGGGCACGCCGTATCGGGCCGACGATCCCGAGCTTCTGCTGTGGGTGCTGTTCACGCTTCTCGACTCAGCGCTGGTCGTCTATCGCAAGTACGTGGGAGCGCTCTCGCGGGCGCAGGAGGCAGCGCTCTGGGAGGACTACAAGCTGATCGGCGGGCTGTTCGGCCTGAGCCGCGAAGAGATGCCGGACACGCTCGCGGAGCTAGACGCCTACCGCCGGCGCATGCTCGAGGGCGATGAGCTGTTCGTGACCGACTGGGCGCGGCGTCGCGCGCGCGAGATCGTGCTCTCGCCGCCGGTGCCGTGGCAGGCGCGGGCGCTGCTGGAGACGGCGAACTTCGTCACGATCGCGCTGCTGCCGGACACGATCCGAGCCCAGTACGGCTTCTCGCCGCTGCCGCCTGCGGCGCTGCGCCGGGCGCTCGTCAGCGGCGGCGCGCAGTACGTGCGCCGCGCGGTGATTCCCTTCCTGCCCGACCGGCTGCGCCTGGTGCCGAGCGCTCGTGCTGCCTAGGCAGGCGCGCTTTCGCTGCCATGATGTGAGGCGAGCGATGGTGCGAGATGCCTGATCTGAATGGACGCGAGCTGCTACGCGAGTGGCGCCAGCTGATGGAGGCGCTGGTCGCCTCCGCCACCTCTTCCACGGCTCGCAAAGACCTGCCCGGCGAGCTCGTGGGAGCGATGCAGCGCCAACTCGAGCTCGTGCAGGAGATCGTCGACCGCGAGCGCACCCTGCAGGGAGACCTCGCCACGCGACTGCTCGCACCGCTCGACGCCGTGTTCGATCTGCTCGAGCAGGCCGGCGGCACGATCCGGGCGCAGGCCGAGGCGCTCGAGGACGCCGGGCGTGCGCTGGAGGAGTCCGCGGGCTTGATGAAGCGCCAGGCGGAGCTGTTCGAGCGCACGATCGCGACGCTGCGCCAGCCCACCGAACGCGCCAAGGGCGTCGCGAAAGCGAAGCCCGCCGCACGCAGCAAAGCGCCGCGCAAGCCCCGCGCCTGAGACCGCGCAGGGCAGCGCGCCCGACGCTGCGATACTCGTTCGCGTGCCCTTCGATCCCGGGCGTGCCGACGCTCAGCGGAGGAGCTCGAGCAGATCGACCGCCACGCGCGCGACAGCGACATCAACATCTGGGCCCGCTCAAGCGACGCCTGAGCGCTCAGGCGGGCGGCGTGGGGATCAGCCGGTGCACGCCTCTCAGCAGCGCTTCGAAGATCCCCTGCAGCGTGCGCTTGGCGTAGGCGTGGTCGGGGCTGTTCGTGATCAGCACCGCCGCCGAGAGGCGTGTGGCTCCGTGGCGAAGCAGGATCACCTGATGCTCGACTTCGCCGGTGCCTGCGCCCCAGCCGCCCTTGAAGTAGAGCTGCCAGCCTCCCAGTCGCAGGCGGCCGATGCCCCAGCGCTGGCTGGGTGTGACGCTCCCCAGCAGGTGCATCGCTGAGGCCCGGTGGCGCGCCACGACTTCGCGGTCGATGCGCAGGAAGAAGCGCGACTGGTCGCTCGCGTCGATCCGGCTGAGGCCCCAGATCACCGGGTCGAGACTGAAGTGGCGCATGCCCGCACGGCGCGCCACGCCGTAGACGCCGGCGGGGCCGACGAAGGCGAGCACGGTGGCGGCGGCGGTGTTGTCCGAGCGCTCGATCATCGGGTCGATCAGCCTGTGATCGGCGCCCGTTAGCGCACGCCCCCGCACGCGCGCGTCATCGAGATAGGCGACGAGCAGCATCGCCTTCAGCACACTCGCCGAAGGCACCGTGCGCTCTGGGCGCCAGCCCCACGCGCGGTGCCCACTGCGCACGGCGAAGCTCGCTTCGCCCGAGCGCGAATGGGCGTAGGCGATCGCGGCGCGCAGATCCGGCTGCCACGGCGCGCCCGCTGCCGCCGCCGGTGCCGAGTGCCAGCCGAGCGCGAGCGCGAGCC
>JACDGG010000221.1 GCA_013815355.1 Solirubrobacterales bacterium | reverse complement strand
CGCTCGGGCCCTCGTACTCGATGCGCGATCCGACCCCGAGCGTGAGCTCGTGACACACCGAGATCGCATGGCGCAAGATCGGGAGAGGATCGGTCACGACGTTCAACCGAGGTGTGCGCTGCGGGGTGAAGCCGCGCAAGCTCGCGACGAGCTCGCCGAGGTGGCCGATCGACCGCTTGACATCGTTCGCCAGCGCCGGCAGCTCGTCGAGCTCCTCGGCGCAGCCGAGCTCACCGGCGTGCACGCGCGCCAGCGCGAGCGCCTCCTCGAGCAGCTCGGCGACGGGGCGCAGGTATCCCTCCGCGTCGGGCAGCCACGCCGTCACGCCGAAGCGCGCGGCCCGGAAGATCCCCTCTTCGAGCACCTCCGCGGGCGGGTTCGGCTGCGGCTCGGCCTCGGCTTCGTGGCGTGCGAGGCAGTGGGTCAGCGCGACGAGCGCTGCGTTGTCGCGCAGCGTGCTCTGAGCGTCCAGCGCGCGCACCTCGACCGTGCCAAGGCGCGGATGCGGGCGCAGCTTCCACCAGAACCACGTGTAGTCGGGAACGTCGGCGGCGCGCGCAAGCAGGTGCATGGCCGCGTCGAAGTCGGCGTAGTCATTCATCGCGCGCGGCACACCCGAGCGCGGCCAGCCCCGCACGGTGACCTCGCGCGCGGAGGCCAGTCCCGTATCGCGCCCGTGACGAAACGGCGAGTTTGCGGCGAGCGCCTGCAGCAGCGGCAGGTGGCGGCGCAGGCCGTTGAATGCCCGGATCGCGGTCTCCGCGTCGGGCATGCCGACGTGGATGTGCAGGCCGCCCACCGGCGTGGCCACAGCATCGCCGAGGAGGTCGCGGATGCGCTCGTAGCGCTCCTTGTCGGTGATCGTCGCCTCGCCTTCGCCGGCCGCCGGGTGCGTACCCGAGCCGAGCATCCCGGCGCCCGTTGCGATCACGGCGCGGCGCAGCTGGGCGAGCGTGCTCACCGCCTCCCCTGTGCTGCGGCAGACCTCGGTGATCAGCTCGACCTGACAGGCGTGCAGCTCCTGCTCGACCGTGCCCTTCACGGGACCGAGGCGGGCCTGCACGGCCGCGGATGCGTTGGTTTGAGAACCCGTCACAGGGTCTACGAGGAAAAGCTCCTCCTCGACGCCGACCGAGAACGCGGGCTCTGAGCCGAACGAGTTTCCGCTTTCCTCGCTCGCGCTCATCTCAAGCATCTTCCCTTACGGCGCAGGCGCGAAACCGTGGGGGTTGGAGCCGTGCCGACATCGGCGCTGGCGCCTGTGTCGTAATTTCACCGGGCACGCCTCACAAGCTGTGGAACACGGCAGCGAGGCGCTCGTGCTGCTGTGCTGCTTGCGCCGCCCTACCGTGACGGTGACACGATGATGAGCGGCCGCTAGAACGCGAGGTTCTCGAACACCGCACACATGCCCTGCCCGCCGCCGATGCACATCGTCTCAAGGCCGTAGCGCCCGCCGCGGCGGCGCAGCTCGCGCAACAGCGTCGTCATGATCCGCCCGCCCGTCGCGCCGATCGGGTGCCCCAGCGAGATGCCCGAGCCGTGCACGTTGACGCGCTCCAGGCCATCTGGCAGATCCCACTCGCGCAACACCGCGAGCGCCTGCGCGGCGAACGCCTCGTTGAGCTCGATCAGATCCATGTCCGCGAGGCTCAGCCCGGCGCGCTGCAGCGCACGCGCGCTGGCGGGCACGGGACCGATGCCCATCGTCTCCGGCGCGACGCCCGCCACCGCCCAGGAGAGGAGGCGCGCGAATGGCGTGAGGCCCAGCTCGGCGGCGCGCTCGGGGTGCGTGACGATGCAGACCGCGGCGCCGTCGTTCTGCCCGCTGGCGTTGCCCGCCGTGACCGTCGCCTCGGGGTCGCTCTTCGACATGATCGCGCGCAGCGCGCCGAGGCGCTCGAGCGTGGTGTCGGGGCGGGGATGCTCGTCACGCTCGAGCGTGCGCTCCTCGCCGCGGCTGCTCACGCGCACGGGCACGATCTCCTCGGAAAACGTACCGTCCTGTTGGGCGGCCATGGCGCGCTCGTGCGAGCGCAGCGCGAGCTCGTCCTGCTCGGCGCGGGTGATCGCATACTGGCGGCGCAGGTTCTCGGCCGTTTCGATCATGCCGCCCGGCAGCAGATGCGCGTCACCGCCGGCGGTGACGCGCGGGCGCGCGAGGCGGTCTTCGAGCTTGACGGCGCCCTTGACGCCCCAGCGCATGCCCGTCGCGTAGAACTCGGCCTGGCTCATGCTCTCCGCGCCGCCCGCCAGCACGAGCTCGGCGGCGCCTGTCTGCACCTCCATGCAGCCGAGCATGATCGCCTGCAGGCCTGCGCCGCAGCGGCGGTCCACCTGCATGCCGGGCACCTCGATCGGCAGCCCGGCTTCCAGCGCCGCGACGCGACCGAGCGCCGCGGCCTCGCCGTTGGGGTAGCCCTGCCCGAGGATCACATCCTCGATCGCCTCACCCGGCAGCGCCGTGCGCCGCACGAGCTCCTCGATCACGGTGGCCGCGAGCGTCGTCACGGTGACGTCGCGGTACATGCCGCCGAAGCCGCCGACGGCGCTTCGAAGCGGTTCGCAGATGACTGCCTGGCGCACGGCGGGAGCCTACTCAGCCGAGCAGGAACTCGCCCTCCGCGACGATCACCGCCGAGCCGCCGACCTCGACGCCCTGCACAGCCTCCGCGGAGCCCGAGGCGAACGCGTAGAGCAGCGAGGGACGCGAGATCTCAGAGCCCTGGCTGATCTCGACCTCCTCGCCGAAGCCGATCAGGCCGTGGCGGGCGAGATGCAGCGCGAGCGGGCCGGCGGCCGAGCCCGTGGCGGGGTCCTCGGGGACGCCGAGGCCGGGGGCGAACATGCGTGTACGCCAGTGACGCCCCGAGCCCGCGAAGCAGCTGACGCCGAGCTCGCCAAGCGCCGCCAGCGCCATCAGATCGGGCTTCAGGGCGCTCACCTCGCCTGTCGATCCAAGCGCCACGAGCACATGCCGTGGGCCGTTGTCATAGACCTCCACCGGCAGGCTCGCGCGCGCCACGCCGAGCGCGCTCAACAGCTCCGCCTCGCACTCGTAGCGCTCCCAGCTCGGCAGCGGCTGGGTCATCCAGCCCGAGACGGCGCGCCCGTCCTCGTGGCGCACACGCACCGTCACGGGACCGATGCGCGTCTCGAGCGTGACCGCCTCGCGCTCAAGCGCACCCGCCACGACGATCGCCGTGCCCAGCACGGGATGCCCGGCGAATGGCAGCTCGAGCTCAGGGGTGAAGATGCGGATCGCGACCTCGCCACCCTCGCTCGCGGGCAGGATGAACACGGTCTCTGAGAGGCGCAGCTCGCGCGCCAGGCGCTGCATCTGCTCGGGCTCGACCCCGCGCGCATCGGGGAACACGGCGAGCTGGTTGCCCTCGAGCGGCCGGTCTGTGAACACGTCGAGCAGCAGGTAGCGCCCGCTCGCCTGAGGCGCCTGCGCGGCGTCGCGCGTTCGTGGCGGGTCGAAGGCACCGAGCCTCTGCATCGCATCGGACATGCGTTGCAAGCTAGTGAAGTGGCTGTGAGCGCTCAGCCGCACCCGAGTCTCGAAGCGAGCTCGTGCCCTGCGGTGAGCACGAGTGAGCGCGCCGCCGATGCCGCCCGAGTAGGCTCGTTTCAACAGGGCGAGCGGAGGAGTGGAGCATATGACCGAGGTTGTCTACAAGCACGTCGAGGACGGCGTGGCAGTTATCACACTCAACCGGCCCGAGCGGCTGAACGCCTGGACGGCGGAGATGGAGCACGCCTACTTCGCGATGCTCGAGGAGTGCGCTGACTCCACAGAGGTGCGCGTGATCGTCGTGACGGGCGAGGGGCGCGGCTTCTGCGCGGGCGCGGACATGCACGATCTGCAGGCGATCGGCGACGGCAGCATCGACACCTCCGCGCACACTTCCAAGCGCCGGCCGCAGAGCTACCCGCTGAGCATCCCCAAGCCGATCGTGGCTGCCATCAACGGCGCCTGCGCCGGGATCGGCCTCGTGCAGGCGCTGATGTGCGACGTCCGCTTCGCCGCGGAGGGCGCGAAGCTGACGACCGCCTTCGCGCGCCGTGGCCTCGTGGCCGAGCACGGCATCTCCTGGATGCTGCCGCGGCTGATCGGCCCGGCGCGGGCGCTGGACCTTCTGCTCTCAGGACGCGTGGTGCTGGCCGAGGAGGCCGCGACGCTGGGTCTCGTCAATCGCGTCGTCAAACCCGACGCGCTGCTCGAGGCGGCCACCGACTACGCGCGCGAGATCGCGCGCAGCTGCTCGCCCGCGAGCATGGCGACGATGAAGCGCCAGGTCTACGCTGACCTCGAGCACTCCCTCGAGGAGACGCTCGCAGACGCGGACCGCCTTATGCTCGCCTCCTTCGGCGCGCCGGACTTCCAGGAGGGCGTCAAGAGC